>DASSMT010000406.1:0-29933 GCA_035688655.1 Polyangiaceae bacterium
CCGTGGTGCAGACCGGGCACATGGGTGACGGTGGTGCAGACCGGGCACATGGTGACGGTGGTGCAGACCGGGCACATGGGTGACGGTGGTGCAGACCGGGCACATGGGTGACGGTAGACCGGGCACGTGGGTGACCGCCCATCCGCGCACTGCGCTGTCCACCCGCGGCAACAAGCACCTCTGACGTCTCATGCGCCCAAAAGCGAACCCACCTCTCCTCTTCTGGCGTCTTGGCGTTTTTGGCGGTCAATCCCCTTCGCGAACGCGAGCTCTTCGACGTGCCCGCGAGCTGAAGCGCCGCTGCGCGCCCCATCTCTCGGAGGTCGGGCCGCGCCGCCGAAGGCTGAGACGACCAGAGGGAGGCCGGGTGACCATCAAAAAATTCTCTCCCCAACCGGTAACTCGCGGAAGTTAAAGGGATTATTGATTCGGGCCCGAGTGAGGGTGCGCGGTTTGTTGCTCTGTCGGGGTGCATTCGCTAGCTTTCCGGCCCCCTTTCGAGGAGCCTCATCCCCCATGGCACGCGTCACCGTCGAAGATTGCTTGGAACAAGAAGAGAACCGTTTTGCGCTCGTGGTGCTCGCGGCTCAGCGCACGCGCACGATCATGAAGGGCGGTCCTTCGCTCGTGAACGCCAAGAACAAGCCGCCGGTGATTAGCCTGCGCGAGATCGCGGCGGGCAAGGTGCGCTTTCATCGGCCGTCGGTCGAAGCGGTCGCCGAGTACATCAACGAACTCGGCCGCGTGAATCTTTGAGCGGTAAGGCGCGTAACGCCGAGACGCGCACGATTCGCGATTTTGGCGCCGCCGGCGATGACGGCGCCAAAGGTCACTACGAAGATCCTGCGTACTACGCGAAGACGTACAAGGATCGGCGGCACGACGTCGATTACTACGTGCGCCTGGCGCGGCTGTCGAAGGGGCCAGTGCTCGAGTACGGCGTGGGCAACGGCCGTATCGCGCTGCACGTGGCGCGCGCCGGGATCGAAGTTCACGGCGTGGATCTGTCGAAGCCGATGCTCGCGGACTTCGAGGAGCGCCTCAAAAATGAGCCGAAGCAGGTGCGGGCTCGCGTCTCGCTCGCGCACGGCGACATGCGCACGTACGCGCTCGGTAAGCGCGTGCCGCTGGTCTACGCGCCATTCAATTGCTTCTTGCACTTGTATACGCGACCGGACGTGGAGGCGTTTCTCGCGCGCGTGAAGGCGCACCTCTCGCCGGGTGGGCGGTTCGTGTTCGACTTTTCTGTGCCGCACGGCGAGGACTTGGCGCGCGATCCGGAGCGCAGCTACGGCGCGCCCAAGATTCGGCATCCCACGACCGGTGAGCTCGTCAAATATGCGGAGCGCTTCGAGTACGATCGGCTCCGGCAATTGCTCTTGATCTGGATGGAGTTCGAGCCCGAGGGCAGCGGCAAACCCTGGAAGGTGCCACTGACGCATCGTCAGTTCTTCCCCCGCGAGGTGGAGGCGCTGCTCCACTACAATGGCTTCAGCGAGATCTTTTTCACCGCCGATTTCACCGACCAGCCCGCGGATCAATGGGTCGATTCGATGGTCGTGAGCTGCCGGGTGGCGCCGGCGACGACTGCCCGGGCCCGGAAGACCTCGCTGTTGAGCCGGGGCAAGCTGCTCGCGGCCGGCAAGAAGCGCGTTCGGCGCGTGTGACCTTGCCGGCCCCGCGCCGGACGCTTAGCTTGGATGGGACCCATGCCCGTCGATTTCTACAAGGAGCTCGGAGTCGCTCGGGGCGCCAGCGACGAAGAGATCAAAAAAGCCTACCGCAAGCTCGCGGCCCAACTTCACCCCGACAAGAACCCGGGTGACAAGAAGGCCGAGGCGCGGTTCAAGAACGTCAATCGCGCCTACCAAGCGCTGTCCGATTCGGAAAAGCGCAGCCTTTACGACGAGTTCGGCGAAGAGGGTCTGCGCGAGGGCTTCAACTCGGCCGCGGCGCGCGCGTATCGCGGCGGGGGTGGCTTTCGCCGCGGTCGAAGCAGCGGCTCGGTGAACGTCGAGGATTTGTTCAGCACCCCGGGCAGTGAGCCTCCGGGCTCGGGTATCGGCGACCTATTCGGGGACCTGTTCAGCCGCGCGGGGCGGCGCGGATCGAACCCGAACATGAAGGGTTCGGACATCGCCAGCGAGGTGAGTGTGGATTTCATCTCCGCTCTGCGCGGCGCCGAGCTGAAGCTGCGCCTGCAAGACGGCGGGGACGAGATCACCGTGCGCGTGCCGCCCGGCGCCGGCGACGGCGACAAGGTGCGCATTGCGGGCCACGGCGCGCCCGGTGCGTTCGGCGGCCCCCACGGGGATTTGATCCTCAACATTCGCGTCGGCAAGCACCCGCACTTCGAGCGCTCGGGCCTGGATCTGTATCTCGATTTGCCCATCACCGTGGGCGAAGCCTATCGCGGCGCCAAAGTGCGGGTTCCGACGCCCGACGGCGCGATCACGCTGACCGTGCCCAAGCACGCGCAGAGCGGCCAAGTCGCTCGCCTCAAGGGCCGCGGCGTGAAGCGAAAGAACGAACAAGGCGATCTGTACATTCGCTTCCAGATCAAGTTGCCAGTCGGCGAGGGCGAAGAACTGGAAGCGGCCGTCAACGCGCTGGAAGCCGCCATGACCGGCGACGTGCGCGCTGACGTGCACTTCTGAGTTGCCGCCCGCGCCGGGGCGGGTTCACTCGGCTTCGGGTGAGATTTCCGCGCTGGCGCGTGCTCGGCGCGAGGGCCGAGCACTTTCGACGCCGTTGTGCCCGGCGCGCAGCACGCCGAAGTCATCGTACTTGTCGAGCTCGACGCCCACACGGCGCAGGGCCGCCTGCTTTTCGTGGAAAGGCTGGAAGCTCGATTTGAAGCCGGCCAGGACGATGCTCTTGATGTCGGCGAACGGGACGCCCATCTTCGTGTGCACCAGGTACAGCTCTTTGGAGACGCTGGTGTCCGTGATCAGGCGATTGTCGGTGTTCACGGTGACGCGCAAACCGAGGTCGAAATACAACTTGAGCGGGTGTGAGGCGAGATCCCTGACCGCGCCGGTTTGCACGTTGCTGGACGGGCAGCACTCGAGCGGCACTCGGTGATCGTTGAGGTATTGCATCAGGTCGCCGTTCTCTCGCAGCCGACAACCATGGCCGATGCGATGCGCGCCGCACACGTGGATGGCCTGTGCGATCGACTCCGGGCCATAAGCTTCACCCGCGTGGATGGTGCAGTTGATGTTGTTGTCGCGCACCAGCTGAAACGCGGCGCGATGATGCTTGGCGGGAAAATCCGCCTCAGCGCCGGCCAGATCGAAGCCGACCACGCCGCGGCCCTTGTACGCCACGGCGAGCTCGGCCATCTGATACGACGATTCCGGCGAGATATTGCGGATGCCACAGATGATCACGGTCGCCTTGATGCCGTACGTCTCGCGCGCGCGGCGCAAACCGTCGAGCACGGCCTCCACCACTTTGGTCAGCTTCAGACCCCGTTGGGTGTGAAGCATCGGCGCGTAACGGACCTCCATGTAGCGCACGTTCTCACGGTGTGCGTCTTCCGCGAGCTCGAAGGCGATGCGCTCCAGAGCGGCTTCGGTTTGCATCACGCGCAGCGTGATGTCGAAGCCGCGCAAATACTCGACGAGCGAGCCGAAATTGTTGCCTGAGCCGATCGCGGCGCGCAGCCCCTCGATGTCGTACGCCGGAAGCTCGACCTTCTCGGCCTGGGCCAGTTCGACAATGGTTTCCAAGCGGAGAGAGCCGTCGAGATGGACGTGCAAGTCCGTCTTGGGCAGCGCTTTGAATACCTCGAACGGGACCTGGTGGGCGATCGCGTCGATCGCGCTGTCGTTCGAATTCGATTGTTCCATGTCAGAGCGTAGCACGACGCACGCGGCCCACCCAGCTGACGCTCAGCGCGATCAGCAGCGCCAGCGGCCAGTAAACCGACGCCGGAATTCCGTGCTCCCCATCACCGCGCGCGGCGTGCTCGAAGGCATCGCGGAATACCTCTTCGGACTGCGCGCCGAGAATGGTTTTGGCACCGACGTAGGTGGTCGGCAGACCTTGTAAGCCGTAATCGAGCAAAATTTTCGACTCGGCGTCGATGATTTTGTCGGCCGCGCCCGAGGCGATGCATTGGTCGTATGCGCCGAGCTCGACGCCCAGCGTCTTGGCCAGTTCGCGGTTGCTCGAGGGATGCAGATCTTCGGCCGCGAAGAGGCGGTCGGCCATCTGATCGCCCTTGCCCTGTTCGCGGGCGCAGACCTGGGCCTGGGCCGCGCCGCGCGCGAATTCGTGGCTCTTGAGCGGCAAATTCAGGCGCTTGAAATTGACTTTGCCGGGGTAGCTGTCGATCACGGCCTGCAGCTCCGGGTGCAACCGGCGGCAATACGGGCATTCGTAGTCGGCGAACTCGACGACGTTGATCTTGCCCGGCATATACAACTTCTGTACGCCCGGCGGCACCGGCGCGGTCGGCCGAAGCTGCGGCCAGGACAGCGGAGCGAGCACGGCCAAGACCGCGAGGAACGGCCAGGTGCCCCAGCGCAGCCCGAAGTCTTCGTAAGCATCGCCTTCGCCCAGCAACAGCAGCAGGCCGCCGAGCGCGGCCAGCACGCTCAGCGTGTCGACACCCACACACAGCGAGCAGAAGTGATGGATGACGAACGCTTGCACAGCCAAGAACGCAAGCCCGAGTGTGCCGCCGAGCAGAGCGACCCAGGGCACCCAGCGCACGAGCTTGCGCGTGCACGCGATGCCGACGAGCACCGCAAAGCCGAGCAAGCCGAACACCGGCGTCGGTAGTCTCAGGCCGAACAGGCTCACAGAGCCCCAGTCGCTGCTTCGAACCACGGCACAGCCCGACCCGACCCCGCAAAAGGTCGGCGCGCTGCTGATGTAGTCGACCAATAGCGCCGCGGAGAAACCGAGAGCCGAGACCGCGGCGAGCCGCACCGCAAACAGACCAAGCGCCCTTCGCACCGCCAAACCTTTAGCCCGAGCCGCAAGAAAAGCCCAATACTTGGCCGGCGGCCGAGCGCCGCTGGGGCAGCTTTCGCCGCTCAGAAGCTGGCTCAGAAGGTGGTAGAAGGCCGCCATGGCTAGTCGAATCCCAGCGAAGGGCGAAGTGATTCGCATGGTCGTTGAAGCAAAGAAACCGATCCACCCACGAGAGCTCGCCGCAGGGCTCGGCCTCAGCAACGCGCAGCTGCCGAAGCTCGTCGCAGCGCTCGACGAGCTCGCCGACCAGAAGCGGATCAAGCGCCTGAGCGGCGATCGCTACGCTGCCGAACAGCGCGACCCAAAGCCGGTCGAGGGACGGATCGAGAAGGGCGAGAAGGGCGAGAAGGGCGCGAAGCAGGCGGCGAGTTGGGAGGGCGTGCTGTCCTTGAACCCGCGCGGCTTCGGCTTCGTCAACGCCGTCGGTCACGATGATTTGTACATCGCCCCGGAGGCGATTGGGCCGGCGCTGCACGGCGACCGCGTCAAGGTCAGTGTGATCAACCGCTCGGCGCGGGGCGCCGAGGGCCGTGTCGAGTACGTGGTGGCGCGGCGCAATCCGCGCGTGGCCGGCGTGCTGCGCCGGCGCGGAAAGAGCGTGTGGCTCGAGCCGGACGACTCGCGCTTGCGCGGGCCAATCGTGCTCTCGAACCACGTGAAGCTCGGTGAAGACGGGGACGCAGCCGTCGCCGAGATCACGAGGTTCCCGGATTTTCCCGACGAAAACCCGGAGGGCGAGCTGATCACGGTGCTCGGTACACCGGGTGACCCCAACGTGGAGGTGGCCAAGATCCTGATCCGCGAACAGGTCACCGAGCAGCATCCCGAGGGCGCGATCCGCGAAGCCGAAGCCATGGCCGCGCGACTCTTGCCGCTCCGCATCGAAGGCCGCGTCGATCTGCGACAAGTCCCCTTGCCCACGATCGATCCCGAAGACGCGCGCGATCACGACGACGCGGTATGGGTCGAAAAACGGGGCGACGGCTTCCGCGCTTGGATCGCGATCGCGGACGTCAGCGAGTACGTGCAGCCGGGCAGCGAGCTCGACAAAGAGGCGCTCCGCCGCGGTTGCACCATTTACCTGCCCGATCGTGCGATCCCCATGCTGCCAGCTGCCTTGGCCGCGGATCTCTGCTCATTGCTGCCCGAGAAGGAACGGCTTTGCCTGTGTGTGATCGCCGACCTCGATCGGGACGCGAAAGTAGTGAGCTTCGAAATCGTCGAGGGCGTGATGCGCTCGGCCGCCATGCTCACCTACGGTGGCGTCGCGAGAACGCTCGGTTTCAGCGAGATTCCGCCGAAAAGCCCGCCTGCCGAGGCGTTCAAGAAGGAGCTCCGCGTGATGGAGGAGCTGACCAAGAAGCTGCGCAAAGCGCGCATGGGGCGCGGCTCGCTGGATCTGGATCTGCCGGAGGCCAAGCTCACGCTCGACCCGACGACCAAGGCCCCGCTGGACGTGACGCGTCGCACCTCCGATCCTGGCATCAAGCGCGCCTACAGCATGATCGAAGAGCTGATGCTGCTGGCCAACGAGCTCGTGGCGCGCTGGCTCGGGGACAAGAAGTCTCCTGCCATCTATCGCGTGCACGGCAAGCCCGATCCGCAAAAGCTCGCGCGGCTGGGCCTAGTCGCCGAGAAGCTCGGTGTCGAATTCAACGCGGACGAGATGAAAGAGCCGCTCGGTGTCTCCAAATTCTTGCAGCGGATCTCGACTCACGCTCGCAAGCAAGTCTTGGAGATGCTCTTGCTGCGCTCCCTCAAGCAAGCCGCCTACGACGTCGAAAACGTGGGCCACTTCGGTCTGGCGTCCACGAATTACCTGCATTTTACCTCGCCGATTCGCCGCTACCCGGACGTGCAGGTGCACCGCGCGGTGAAGCACCTGCTGCGCGGCGGCAAGCCGATCAGCACCGAGCCTGCTCTCGAAGAGCTGGCCCAGAGCGCCACTGCAGCGAGCGTGCGGGAACGCGCGGCCATGGATGTGGAGCGTGAAGTCGTCGACTTGTATCGCGCGTTGCTGATGCGCGATCACATCGGTGAGACGTGTGAAGGCGTGGTCACGGCACTGGTCGGTAGCGGCGCGTACGTGACGCTCGATACGCCGTTCGTCGACGTGCTGGTGAAGCACGAGAGCATGGGTCCCGATCACTACGAGCTGTCGGAAGACGAGCTGAGCGTGGTCGGAGCGCGTTCGGGCGACACCATCTCGCTCGGTGATCGCCTGGCCGTGGTGATCGAAGACGTTGCCATCCTGCGCCGCCAAGTGCTCGCTCGCCGCGTCCTGCCCGACCAAGTGCGAGAAGCGCTCGACTCGGATGAATCGCTCGAACCCCACGAATCCGCGTCAAAACCACGTGTCCGCGTGCCGGTAACCCGCGCCGCGACCGCCCGCGCGGCCACCCGGGGCCGTGGCGCACCGCTGCTCAAAGTCGGCCACCGCCCAGTCCCCACGCGCAAAGGCGTCCCCAAAGCCAGCGCCGCCGGCGGCAAGAGCTACAAACCGAGCCGCAGCGGCAAGCCCGACCAGGCACCGCGCGGCAAGAACTCAGGCGGTGGAAAAAAGGGCGGCAAGGGCGGCGATCGCGCGAAAAAGCGGCGCTGAAGCTCGGCGGTTCGCGTTTCTCCCTCTTCACGTCCGCGACGCCGAAGGCTGAGTGCTGTTGGCCGTGGTCGGTGACCATCAACAAAACAGCGGCTCAGCCTGCGGCTTGGGAGTTGTTCAGCTCTTGGCTGGGCTGAGGCGGTCGCTGCCCATGAAGGCTTGCAGGGCTTTCGGGATGAGCACGCTGCCGTCGGCTTGTTGGAACTGTTCGAGGATGGCGACCCAGGTGCGACCGATCGCGAGGCCCGAGCCGTTCAGGGTGTGCACCAGGCGCGGTTTGGCTTTGGGCTCGGGGCGGTAGCGGATCTTGGCGCGGCGGGCTTGGAAATCACCGAACACGGAGCAGCTCGAGATTTCGCGATAGGTGTTTTGCGAGGGCAGCCAGACTTCGAGATCGTAGCCCTTGGTGGCGGCAAAGCCGAGATCGCCCGCGCAGTGTTCGACCACGCGGTAGTGCAAATTCAGGCGTTTGAGCACTTCTTCGGCGTGCAGGGTGAGTGTTTCGAGCTCGTCGAGCGCCTGCTCGGGCGTCGAAAAGCGCACGATTTCGACTTTGTCGAACTGGTGTTGGCGGATCAGGCCGCGCACGTCGCGACCGTAGGAACCGGCTTCGCTGCGAAAGCAGGGGGTGTACGCGGTGTAGCCGATGGGCAACTGCGACGCTTCCAAGATCTCGTCCGCGTGCAGATTGGTGACGGGCACTTCTGCCGTGGGGATCAGGTACAACGCGCTCGGGTCATTGGGGTCGCTGCGCTTGGTCTTGAACAAGTCCTCTTCGAACTTGGGCAGCTGGCTCGTCCCGCGCAGGGCCTCGGCTTTGACCAAGTAGGGCGGGTAAACTTCGGTGTAGCCGTGCTCCGTGGTGTGCAGGTCGAGCATGAAAGCGGCGAGCGCGCGTTCCAAGCGCGCGCCCAGACCCCAGAGCACGGAGAACCGCGCGCCCGACAGCTTGGCTGCGCGTTCGAAGTCTAAAATGCCCAGCTTTTCGCCCAATTCCCAGTGCGGCTTGGGCTCGAAGCCGAAGCTCGGCCGCTCACCCCAGGTGCGCACCACCACGTTCTTGTCTTCGGTTTGACCGTCCGGCACCGAGGCATGCGGTACGTTGGGAATGCCGAGCAAGACTTCTTCGATCTGTGCTTCGGCTGCGGCGAGCTCCTGCTCCAGCCCTTTGACCGACTCGGACAGAGCTTTCAGCTCGTCGCGGCGCGCGGCCATGGCTTCTTTGTCGCCGCTCTTGGCGAGCTTGGCCATCGCATCGCTCGCGGCGTTGCGTTGGGCTTGCAAGAGCTCGGTCTTGCGCGTGAGCTCCCGGCGCGTGGCAACCAGACTCACCACGCCGTCGATGGCCTCGGCGAACTCTGCGCCGCGGCGGGCGAGCTGAGCGCGAACTTCATCGAAATGATCAGCGACGTAGCGTGCATCCAACATGTGACTTTTCCTCGGGCCCGAAAAAGGTCGGGTCCTGGGTAATAGCCCAATTTACCGGAGAAAGCATAGAACGCGCGCGCCTCGAGCGCGCGCTCGCGTTCCGCCGTTCAGAACCCCACACCGACGCCCACGCCGACGCCGAAGGTCGGCCCGTACGTGGGCGCCATGCGCAGGTTCTGCACCAAAAACATTTGAGTCACGAGCGTGCACGTGCGGCGACTCGGGCCATTGCAACCTGTCCACTGCCCGAGCGCGCCGCGATCGCCGTCCGGGTGGAAGAACACCACGCGCCCGTCGGGAAGTAGGCTCACCCAGGCTTGCCCGGAGAACGGCGGGGATGCGTTGCTCAGCCCGACGTAGCCAAGCGCGCGATCGTCCGTCCCGACCACGTGTCCATCCGGCAAAAGCACGGCAACCGCGTCGTAGTCTTCATTGGTCACGCGGCCCACGCGATCGATGGTGAAGCGCAGCTTTCCGCCCTCCAGCACGCGGCCGTCGGCTTGGATTTCGACCGGATCGTCGTCGCCGCGCTGCCAATGGGCAGGCGCGATCAAGAGCGGTGCTCCGCCCTCCGCCCAGCGCGGCGGCATGCTCGGCGCGCAGCTTGCGAGTGCGAGCAGCGACGAGAGCAGAGCGGGACGGAAGCGTTCGTGGCTCACGCGGTTCAGGATAGCGCGCTCCGAGGCTCGGCGCGACTATCAGCGCTTGGTCGCGCTGTCCGGTAGGAAGTCAGCGCTTGGTCGCGCTGTCCGATAGGAAGTCAGCGCTTGGTCGCGCTGACTAGAAATTCGTACAGCTCGGGTTTGCTGGTTCGCTTGCGCAAGGTCGTGATTCTCGTGCGATGAAAGCCGGATAGTTCGAAGATTTGGGCGAAGATGCGCTCGACCGGCAGCAGAACGTCGAAGAATTTCGAGTTGCCGACCACGTAATGCAGCTCGCCCGCGTCCGCTATCACACTCGACAAGCTCTTTGCGTGCTCCAGCATATCGACGAAGTACTTTGCGACGTAGCGCGAGAGCACGTCACTGTGGCGAGCGATCCGCGCGGTGATCGCGTCGAGCTCGTGAAGCGGGCTCTCGTCGTCGCTCTGCCAAGCGGCCACGCGGCTCGTGGCCGAGCCCCAGGTGCCGCCGATCGCCTGCCAATCGAGCTCACCGGCGTCACGGGCGTGCTCCAGGTAGCCGAGCCAATACATGTAGGGCCGGAGCTCGCGCACGTAGCTCATGCGGTTGGCGTACGGCGGTGAAGTGATCACCGTGCCGAATTTCGCTTTGCCGACGTGCTTTGCCACGCTGCGCGCGTCGCCCAAGTGAACGCGACGCGGGCTCGTCGGCAGCGCCAGCGAAGCCGCGTTGCTGATGGGCGTGAACGCTTCGCGCAGCGCGAGCGAGACGTGACGCGCGCTGCGCGTCTCGTGCTCGCCGCGTCTGAAGGACATCGATTGGTGTCCGAAGCTGACGTTCGCGCACGTGATCAAGCTCCGGCAAAAGGCGAGCTTTGCCAGATCTCGCGCGTGCTCGTCGACGTCCGCCTGCGAGAGCACGGAAAACGCGCGACCGAGCGCGTGCAACGCCGGTTTCGCCCACCACTTCTCGATTTGATGCAGCTCGGGCAGCCAAGGGGCGGCGCCACGAGCGAGCGCCGCGCGGCTCATTTCGGCGATCAGGGCGTCTGCTCGAGCACGCGAATTGTCGCTGTATTTGGCGGTTTTCGCGCGCGCGAGCCAAACCAAAAAAGGGTTCACGTCCAGCGTTGCAGCGGCGATCCCGAGCTCCGCACAGGCGAGCAGGGTCGTGCCCGTGCCGCAAAATGGGTCGAGCACCGGGAGCTCGCGCAGTGCTCGCGCCTCGAGCAATTCACGCACCAGGTGCACGGAATAAGCTGGCGTGAGGCGCAGCCAGCCATAGCGGGTGTCGCGAACGTTGCCGTGGAACGTGAAGCGCGCGCGCGGCGTTGGGGCGCGCAGCCGCGAGCCGTCGCTTTTCGGCTCAGGCTTGGATATTTTCGCCGAGGTACGCTTCACGTATTCGTGGATCCGTTCGTAGATCGGCGCACGCACCGGACAAGACGACTTCGCCCGTGACCAGCACGTAGGCGCGCTGCGCTACCTGCAGCGCCAAGCGAGTGTTCTGCTCGACGAGCAGGATCGTGATCCCGGATCTGGCAATTTCAGCAATAGCTTCGAAGATTTGCGCCACTAGCTTTGGGGCCAGGCCGAGGCTCGGTTCATCCAGCAGCAAGAGCTTCGGCTCCGCCATCAGCGCGCGCGCGATGGCCAACATTTGTTGTTCACCGCCGGAGAGCGTGCCCGCGTTCTGCTCGATGCGCTCACCCAGTCGCGGGAAAAGCTCGATGCTGCGCGCGACGTTCTTTTCGATCGCGGCCGCGCGGCGGTTCGAAAATGCGCCGAGCAGCAAATTCTCGCGTACGCTCAGGTTGCCGAAGATGGCGCGGCCCTCTGGCACCAAGGCTGCGCCGAGCGCGACCACGCGATGTGTCGCAAAGCCCTTGATGTCCTGGCCGAGCACGCGCAGCGTTCCGCCCGCGTGCGGCACGAGCTGCATGATCGACTTCAGCACGCTGCTCTTGCCCGCGCCGTTGGCGCCGATCAAAGTCACGATTTCGCCGCGCTCGACGCTCAGGGACACGTCCTTGCACGCAGCTATGCCGCCGTATTTCACGCTCACCGATGCGAGCTCGAGCGCGACCTGGGCGCTCACGCGGAGGCCTCGTCTTGCCCGGATTCTTCACCGAGATAGGCTGCGAGCACGCGCGGGTGGCTCTTGATCTCGCTCGGGCTGCCCTCGGCGATGGTCTCGCCGTGGTCGACCACGTGAATGGTCTCGCACACGTTCATGACCACGGCCATGTTGTGCTCCACCAAGATCACGGTCAGGCCCAGCTGATCGCGCAAGAACCGGATTTGATCGTTCAGGGTGCGCGCTTCTTGGCTGTTCATGCCGGCGGCGGGTTCGTCGAGCAAGAGCAGTTGTGGGGAGAGCATCAATCCGCGCGCGATCTCCAGGCGGCGCTGCGAGCCGTAGGGCAAGCTTCCGGCCACCTCGTCGGCGAGCTCCGCAAGGCCCAGGACCTCGAGCAATTCATGGGCCCGTTTGCCGAGCGCGCGCTCGTCGCGCTCGTAGGCGGGGGTGCGGAAGATTGCGGAAAAGAGGCTCGCCTTGTGCAGGTGATGACCGGCGACCATCACGTTCTCGGCCACGGTCATGGTCCGGAAGATGCGGATATTTTGAAAGGTGCGCGCGACTCCGCGTTCGGCGATGAGGGCGGGTTTGAGGCCGGCGATGTTCTTGCCCGCAAACGAGATCTGCCCGTGCTCGGGCGTGTACACGCCGGTGATTACGTTGAAGAGCGTGGTCTTGCCCGCGCCGTTGGGCCCGATCAAACCGAAGATCGCGCCCTTCTCCACACTGAACGAGACGGAGCGGACGGCGTGCAATCCGCCGAAGATCTTGTCGACCGCCCTGAGCTCCAGAAGACTCATGGGCTGCCCGTCTGTGGCTTGGGCTGTGCGGGCTTCTTGCGGCGGAGCAAGTGATGCAATTCCCGCGTGCCGAGCAGGCCCTGGGGGCGCACCAGCATGATCACGATCAGCAGCAGCGCGTACAGCACGAGCCGGTATTGCTGCAGATCGCGCATCACCTCGAGCGAGACCGCGACGAAGATCCCGCCCAGAATAGCCCCAGAAATCGAACCCAAACCGCCGACGATGATCATCACGATCATGTCGATCGATTTTTCGAAGCGAAAATCTTCCGGGCGAATGCCCGCTTGCATGTGGGCGAACAAGCCGCCCGCGATGCCCGCGCTGGCAGCGCTGATTGCGAACGCCGTCACCTTCAGCCGCGTGCTGGGGGTGGCCATCGCTTCGGCCGCGATCTCGTCCTCACGAATGGCGGTCAACGAGCGCCCCGTCTGCGAGAAGGTGAGGTTGTGAATCATGAGCACGATCGCGCTGACCCAGGCGAACACCCAAAAGAAATTGGTGTATGCGGGTAAGCCCGACGGATCATCGCCGAAGTAGCCGGTGGCCGAGCCCAAGAAGCTCGCGTTGTTGAACAGGATGCGGATGATCTCGCCGAAGCCGAGCGTGACCACGGCCAGGTAATCGCCGCGCAAGCGCAGGCTCGGCATGCCGACGATTAGCCCGGAAATGCCGGCAAATAGCGCGCCCGCAAGCAAGGCGAGGTTGAAAATGACCGCGCTGCTCAGGGTGCCGGGGCCGAGCACGCCGTGCAGCGGGCCGGAAAGCTTCACGCCCACGAACGCCGCACCGTACGCGCCTACGGCCATGAACCCGGCGTGCCCGATCGAAAATTGTCCGGTGGTGCCGTTGATCAGGTTCAGCCCGACCGCCAAGATCACGTTGATGCCCGCGAGCAGAATGATGCGCTGCACGTACTCGGTCAGAGCGGCCTCCACGCCCAATTGCAGGGCGTAGATCGCGAGCAGCACGCCCGCGGCGATGGCGCTGCGAACGAGCACGCGCATCACACCTTCTCCACGCGCACGATGCCCAGCAGGCCCTCGGGCTTGAGCAGCAGGATCAAGATCAGGATCAGAAAAGTGATCGCGTCTCGGTATTCGGGGGACAGATAGCCAGCGGTGAGTTGCTCGGCCAGGCCAATCAACAAGCCGCCGAGCACCGCTCCCGGGATACTGCCGATGCCGCCCAAAACGGCGGCCACGAAGGCCTTCAAACCTGTGAGCACCCCCATCAACGGGTTGATGGTGATTTGGTCCAAACCGAACAGAATGCCGCCTGCTGCCGCCAAGGCCGAGCCGATCGCGAAGGTTGCGCGGATCACCCGGTTGGTGTCGATGCCCATCAATTTGGCGGCATCGATGTTGAACGACAGCGCGCGCATGGCTCGCCCGGTCCAGGTTTTCTGAACGTACAAATGCAGGCCGAGCATCAGGCACAGCGCGACCGCGAAGATCGTGAGCTTGATGTTGGTCACGATCACGCCCATGAACTCGAAGCGCCGCTCGCTCAAGATCGCCGGGTAACGCTGCGGGTTGGGCGAGAACAGCAGCATGCCGGCGTTCTGCAGGAACAAGCTGACGCCAATGGCGGTGATCAGCGGTGTGAGTCGCGGCGCGCTGCGCACCGGACGATACGCAAAAAATTCGATGGTCACGCCAAGCAGGGCCGCCGCGGCCATGGCCGTGAGCAACACCAGCAGCGCCAAGTACCAGGGAAAAGGCTGATTTCTCGCTTCGAAACCGGCAACGCCCAACGCGCCCGCCGCGTAGAAACCAGTGTAGGCGCCGACCATGAACACCTCGCCGTGCGCGAAGTTGATCAGCTTCAAGATGCCATACACCATCGTGTAGCCGAGCGCGATCAGGGCGTAGATCGACCCGAGCGAGAGGCCGTTGATGAGCTGCTGAAGGAACTGAGTCACGCGAGTGTGGTGCTAGGGCGCGATCGACGTTTCGAACTTCGCTTTACCACCGTCGACCTTGAGCACGACGGCGCTTTTCTGTGGATTGCGCTGCGCGTCGATCGTGATTTTTCCGGTGACCCCTTCGAAGTCTTTGGTGGCCGCGATCGCGTCGCGGATGGCTGTCGGATCGTCTTTGCCGGCGCGTTTGATGGCGTCGATCAGCACCAACGCCGCCTCGTAGCCGAGCGCACCGAGACCGGTCGGCGCTTGCCCGTATTTTTTCTGAAAATTGCTCACGAATGCCTGCGATTTTTGAGTCGCGACGTCGGGCGCGAAGTGGTCCGAAAAATACGAGCCGTTGATGGCGTCACCGCCAATTTTGAACAGGTCCGGTGAGTCCCAGCCGTCGCCGCCCAAGAGCGGGACCTTGAGCCCCAGGCGCTCGGCGGTGCGCGCGATCGTGCCGACCTCGGAGTAGTAGCCGGGCACGAACACCGCTTGCGCCGGCGTGCCGCGAATCGCGGTCACTTGCGCGCTGAAATCCGTATCGCCCTGGGAGTAAGACTGTTCGACGACGATCGTGCCTCCGAGCGCGGTGAAGGCCTTCTGAAAGGCGTCGGCCAGGCCAATCGAGTAATCGTTCTTCACGTCTTTCAAGATCGCGACCTTGTCGAACTTCAGATTGTTGCGGGCGAAGGTCGCCATCACCTTGCCCTGAAAGGGATCGATGAAGCACACGCGGAAAATGTAGTCGCCCACCTCGGTCACTTTGGGATTGGTGGACGTCGGGGAAATCATCGGGATTTTGCGGCGTTGCGCGACGCGCCCACCGGCCAACGACAGGCTCGAGGCGACCTCGCCCAGCACCGCGCTGGCTTTCTCCACGTCGATCAGACGGCTGACCGCGTTGGCTGCCTCCGCCGAGTCACCGCGCGTGTCGAGCGTGACGAGCTTCAGCTTCTTGCCGAGGACGCCGCCTTCGGCGTTCGCTTCTTCGACTGCCATGCGGACTCCGCGATCGGTGTCTTGGCCGAAGTGCGCGGTGCTGCCGGTCATCGACGCGTAATGACCGATCACGATTTC
Organism: Polyangiaceae bacterium; assembly: GCA_035688655.1. GTDB lineage: Bacteria > Myxococcota_A > Polyangia > Polyangiales > Polyangiaceae > PMG-095. The sequence continues at coordinate 15,508 of DASSMT010000406.1, forward strand.
GCTCGCCTCCTTCGAGCTGCCAGCGCCGCTGGCCTCGCTGGTTTTCTTGCAGCCGAGGGCCGAGGCCAGCGCTGCCGCGCACAATCCGGAAATCAGGGTTCGCCGCAGGATCCGCATCGCCCGCGAACCTAACACAGGGCTGGTTTCCGGCGATAACTCCCGGTCGTGGGCTACTTGCAGGCGCGCAAAATCTTCAGCCCGTCGACCTCGACCTCGCACAGTCGCGGAGAAGCGGGCTTGGGGGCGGCGGCGACCGCGGGCGCAGGCCCTTGCAGCGCGATCGTTACCTTCTGGTCGCGTTGCGCGAGCACTTTCGCGCTGCCCTTCAGGCGGCCTTTCACGGCTTGAAACTCGACCGTCTCGGCCGGTGCAGCCAGCACCTCACAGGGCGTTTGGTCGCAGACCTGGAAGCCATTTTTCAGCAAAATCGCGCCAATTGGCTCGGTCGCGACCGCAAGGTGAACGGAGGCCGCTGGCGTCGCGTTGGTCTCGGCGGGCAGGGCGGGCACGACCGGCGCGGCAGGTATGACCGCCACGTCCGAAGAGGGCGCTGGCGCGGCCGGGGTTGCCCCCAATCGCGCGCGTGGTTCCGCGCTGGGGGTGGTGCTGCCCCCACGATGAGTCAAAAACCAGGCGCCGCCACCGCCCAACGCCAGGATCGCGAGCAGTGCCAGCACGAGGCCGCTCTTGGCCCGGGGCGTGTGCGAGCGCGTGCTCGCTTCTGCGCTGATCAGCGTCTCGGCGCGGGCAGCCTCCGTGTCTTTGGCTCGGCCGGGGCCATAGACGGCCACCGTGCCCGCCGGCGCGCCGAGAGTCGCGGGCGAGGTCGTGCTCTGGGCAGTAGGTACGGAATGCCGCGGATAGCCGTGCGGTCCGGCCACCGGTAGCACCGCGGAGATCGCCGCCTCACCGGCTGGAAAGGTGGCTCGGTAGCCCAGCGCCGCGGCGTCCACGCTGTTGCTGATGGCTTGCGCGAACTCGAGCATGGTCTGGTAGCGAGCCGTGGGCTCTTTCTCCAGGGCATGCATGATGACTCCTTGCAACGAGGCGGAGATGGCGATCTCGGGGCAGATCTCGTGCATCAGTGGCGTGGGATTGGCCAGGTGCTTGGACAGCACGCCCAAAAACGTGTCCCCGGTGAAGGGAACCGCGCCCGTGAACATCTCGTACATGATGATGCCCACGGAGTAGATGTCCGAACGAGAGTCGGCGTCTTTGCCCCCCGCTTGCTCGGGAGCCATGTACTCGGGTGTCCCGAAAATCATCCCAGTGCGGGTCAGGCGGCGCTTGTTCTCCACCGCTTCGGTGTCTTTCGAGCGCAGCTGCGCGATGCCGAAATCCACGATTTTGACGATTTCTTCGCCATCTGCGGTGCGCTGGAGAAAGATGTTCTCCGGTTTCATGTCGCGATGCACGACGCCGCTCTCGTGCGCCGCCGAAAGGGCACGGCAGATCTGCAGCGAGATGCGGATGCCGCGTGCCGTATCGATCACTCTCTGGCGTGACAGCTCGTCGGCGAGGTCGTTGCCTTCCAGAAATTCCATCGCCAGAAAGAAGCAGCCGTTCTCGAGCTGCCCGAAATCGAACACGTCGAGCACGTTGGGGTGCTTGATGCGGGACGCGCTGATCGCCTCTTGCTGAAAGCGCGTCACGACTTCGCCCTTGGCTGCGAACTCGGCCCGCAAGATTTTGAGCGCGACGCGCTTCTGGATCGCGACGTGCTCGGCCAGGTACACGCGCCCCATTCCGCCTTCGCCGAGCAGCTTCAAGATGCGGTAACGGCCCGCCGCCAAGGTTCCAATGATCGCGTCTTTGGGGTCGGTCATGGCAGCACGTAGAGCTCGCGCGAGGGGCCAGCGCAGCGACGAGGGAGCAAGGACGGGGGGAGTGACGACGGGGGGCGAGACAAGAGGAGCAGCGAGAAGGGCAGGGTGAAACGACGACGACGAATGCGCTCGGAAAGAGCCACGGATCAGAGCCTCAAACCATAGCGTTCCTAGCCCGCGCCGGCCACTGTGCGACAGGACAGGGTGGTAAGAGATCGTGCTCTTTGGTACGCTCGCGAGTCCAACATGATCGTGGTGATGGAGCCGGATGCGTCGGATGCGGCGATCGAGAGCGTGATTTCTTTCCTGGTCGCTGCAGGCTTCGATGTTCATCGATCGAGCGGTCAAACCTGCTCCATCCTCGGTGTAGTCGGAGATGTCAGCGCGAACGATGTTTCAGTCGTGAGCGAATTCGAGGCCGTGGCTCACGTGACGCGCGTGAGCGAGCCGTTTCGGCTTGCATCGCGACGCTTCAAACAGCGTTCGACCGTGGTCGAGGGCCCGTGGGGTAGCATCGGCGGTGAGCGCCCGTGGATCGCCATCGAGCCCATCGGTCTCGGGGGCGCCGCGCGCAAGCGCGGCGCTGGCGAAAGCGAAGCGAATACCTCCGTCGAGCTGCCATATCGCGTAGCGGCTGGTCGCCCCTTCGATGCCGCGGTCACGCGCTCGCACTTGGCGCTCGAAAACGTGGGCTCGCTGGTTTGCCTGTCGATGCATCCGCAGCCGTTGCAGCAGGATTTTCCCGTGCGCTTCGTGGAGCGCGGACCGAGCTGGGGTGCCAACGCCTGGATCGGCGCCGCCGAACGCGAGCTCGAGCGCGGCTCGGAGAAGGTCGTACTCTTGGAAGCTGGCGGCGAGTATCCGAACGGCGCGCGGACGTTGGAGATTGCCGCCATTGCGCGGGCCAAGATCCGCACGCATTTGCCGCTCGTGGTCGACGTTGCCAGCATCGCACAGCGCGCCAAGTACTCGCAGGCCGTGGCCTGTGCTGCGATTGCCGGTGGTGCCGACGGTGTGATCCTCCGGACTTGGGTGGGTCGAGAGGGCGAAGTGCCCCGCGTGCCCGCGACCCTGCGCTGGAGCGAAGCGGTCGAGCTCGCCGACCGTCTGCGTGCCATTGGTGCCATCGTGCGCAAATGAACTGCGTCGCCATCTATGGCTTCGGGTTGATCGGCGCGTCGATCGCGGCAGCGCTGCGCAAAACGGCGCCCGCCATCGAGCTGATCGGCATCGATTTACCGGACGCGATCGCCAGCGCCGAAGCGCGCGCGCTGAGTGACGAGCAAATCGCCAGTACGGATCGTGAGCGCGTGCGGCGCGGCGTGGCGCGTGCGGATCTGTGTGTGCTCGCCGCGCCCGTCGGCGTGATCTGCAGCGAGCTCCCCGCGTTGCTCGAGTGGGCTCCGGTGGTCACGGATTGCGGCTCCACCAAGCGCTCAATTTGCGCGGCCGTCTCCGGATTGGCGCAAGTTCGTCGTTTCGTGCCGGGGCACCCGATGGCGGGCGGTCCCGAAGGCGGCGCCGCGCTCGCTCGCAACGACCTGTTTCAGCAGCAGAGCTGGCTGCTGTGTCCGGAAAATTGCGACCCGGATGCGCTCGCGCGTGTGGAGCAGCTCGTGGCTCTCGTCGGCGCGAAAAGCGTACATCTGAGCTTGGAAGCGCACGATCGCGCGGTGGCGTACACCAGCCATGCACCGCAGTTGTTGGCCAGCGCACTGAGCGTGCTGGCGACGCGCGCAAACGCATTGTCTGCAGCGGGGCCGGCATATCGTGCAACCACGCGCAGCGCGGGCGGTGCCGAACGGATGTGGCACGACATCTTCGCCGCCAATGCGGACGAGATCAGCGTCGTGCTGCGAGAAGTCATGGCCGAGCTCGACAGCGTCGCGCGAGGCCTCGAGACGTCGCCGCCGGATCTCGGGGCTGCTCTCGGATTGCTGGCGCGAGCGCGTGCGGCGCGCGAAAAGTAGGCAGCGGCTTGGCCGGGATTTTGCTAAGCCTCGGGCCATGATCCGCGCGGAGTACCGTTGGCGTTGGTTGAGCTGCCTTCTGCTCGCGGCAGGCTGCGTGCTCAATCCGCAAGGGGAACCTCCCGGCGGCGCGGATTTGCCGCCAGTGAACTTCGGTGGGCGGTCGAATACTGGTTCAAGCGGGAGCACCGCGTCTTCGACCGGCGGCAGCAGCAATGCCGCAGCTGGCGCGGCCACCATTCCGTCGGGCGGAGCAACGCCGGGCGCCGCGGGTTCGGCGGCGATTGCGGGCGCGTCGCCCGGGAGCAGCGGCGCTGGCGGTGCCATCGCTTGCGTCGGATGCGCGGGTTCTGGCGGGTTCCCCGCCGCGGGCGGTACCAGCTCGGCTACGGGTGGCGCGGCCGGGATTGGCGATTCCGCGGGTGCGGCTGGGGTCAGCGGTTCTTCGGGCGCGGCCGGTTTCGGCGGTCTGGGCGGTGCCAGCGGGCACGGCGGTTCTGCCGGCAATGCCGGGTACAGCGGTTCTGCGGGAAGTGCCGGCCACAGCGGTTTTGGCGGTTCCGCCGGGCTTGGTGGGCATGGCGGTTGGGCTGGCCATGGCGGAGGCGGCGGGAGAGCAGGTTCAGGCGGGTTCCCGCACGGCGGGTCGCCCTGAGCCTGGCACCAGGGCTGACGCCCGAGTCGCGCATTGTGCCAAAGCGTGCCAGGTGCGCCCCACCCCGCCTCCGCGCGATCACTCCTTCGCCCGCAAATAGCGGGACACGCAGGGTATGGCCTAGCGCATGCTAGGTTTGTGTCAAGGCGATGCGCTGTCGTTGGCACAAGTGGCTGCTCTTGGCTGGTCTGGCTTCGGCCTGCGTGCTGAATCCCCAACCGGACCTACCGAGCGGCGGCAGATCCAGTAATTCTGGAGGTCCAGAGACAGCTGGCGGTGCGCCGAGCAGCGCAAGCGGCGGCTCGGGGACCGTCAGCGTGCCTGGCGTCGGCAGCGCCAGCGGAGGCATCGGCGGGGGGCTCGACATCAACGACGGCTCGGACAGCGCGAACGAGGGCGGAGCTTTTGGTGAGGGCGGTGCGGCCAACGAGGCGGGCGCCGCAGGGGCTGATCAGCTCGCGCCGGTGCCGCCCATATAGTGGTCGAGCACGTTGGAGATCAGATCGGCAAGAATGCCGTCGGCAACGCGCAAGCGGCGACTCAATTCACGCGCCAAGTTAAGTACGATCAGTGAATACGAGCGCAGATCGTAGCGGTACAGAGCGTCCAGATCTGCGGCGGTGATGCGCAAGAGCCGCGAGGGCGCGAGCGCGCGCACCGTGGCCGAGCGCGGCTGAATGTCGACGATGCTCATCTCGCCGAACCAATCACCAGGGCCGAGCACGGCAACGCGCGCGTCGGTCGCGCGCTTGCTCTTCTTCAAGACTTCCATCTCGCCCCGAAGCACCACGTACATCGCGCTGGCTTCGTCGCCTTCGCGGAACACGACTTCACCCGCGTCCGGTGTTTGAACGGTGAGTGTGCCTGCAAGATGAGTCAGCACTTCATCGCTCAGCGCACCGAACAAGCCGATGCCGCGGAGCTCGCTGGAGCTGACTTTGCCTTCAGGTAAATTGCTCATGACCGCTTCCGGCCAGCTTCTATCGCCGATGGGCTGCGCGTCAAACAGGGGCTCGCTTGGGGCCGGAAAGTCACAGGGTCTTCTTGAAGACGACGCGCGGTCGCGCGGGGCCTGCGTAATCTTCCACGCTCGTCACGCTCCAGCCGGTCGCGCGATGAAAGGCGATCGAGCCTTCGTTGCCGCTGGTGGTGACCGCTTTCAGGCGCGTGCAACCAGCCGCGCGCGCGTCTTCCTCGAACGTTTGATAGAGCACTTTGCCCACCCCGCGCCGCCGATAATCGGGGTGAATGCCGACCAGATGCACGTAGCCCGTCTTGGGCGGTCCGGGTGCCACGAAGCCCAACAAGAAGCCGACCAGAATGCCGTCGTCCTCGACGACGCGAGCCATTGCACCGAGCTCGTAGAAGAAAATCGGGTGTGCCAGCGCGGTCGTCGGCCCGCCCCACCAGCGATCGATGATCTGCACGATGTGATCGTAGTCTTGCTTGCCGAGTGGGCGAGTAATCATGGGCGACAGGTGCGCGGCGGCGAGAACGAGAAATTGCGAGCCGGACGCTTCGAGCAGCGTAACACGCGCCAAGTCGTGATTCTTCCCGGAAACGCGGGTTCGCGGTCCCTCGTTAGTCGGCGCTAGCCGTGGAACAGGCGCTCGGGTAACACTTCTGCCCATGCCCACGCGTGCGTTTCGGATCGCCCCGTCAATCTTGAGCGCGGACCTCGGACGGCTGGCCGAAGAGGTGAAAGAAGCAGAACTCGCCGGGGCAGATTGGATCCATGTCGACGTGATGGATGGTCGCTTCGTGCCCAACATCACGCTCGGGCCGCTGGTCGTAAAGGCAGTGCGCCGCGCGACGAAGTTACACGTGGACGTACACTTGATGATCGTCGAGCCGGAGCGCTATCTAGAAGCCTTCGCCGAAGCAGGTGCGGAGTCGATCAGCATTCATGTCGAGGCCTGCACTCACCTACAGCGCGCGCTACATCACTTGCGAGAGTTGAAGGTCATGGCCGGCGTGGTGTTGAATCCACACACCACTGAAGAGTGCTTGCGTTATCTGATGAGCGACCTGGATCTGGTGTTGCTCATGTCGGTAAATCCCGGCTTTGGTGCGCAAAAGTTCTTGCCTCAGGTACTGCCGAAAATCGCGGCGGTGCGTCGCATGATCGACGAGGCCGGCGGCAAAATCGAGCTCGAGGTCGACGGCGGCGTCGCTCCGGACACCGCGGCGCGTTTGGTTGCCGCGGGCGCCACGATGTTGGTTGCTGGCAACGCCATCTTCGGTCAGGCCGACCGTCGCGCTGCGCTCGCTGCATTACGCGCTGCTGCTCAATCATGAGCTCGGTCCAGCGCGGCGCTGCGATCGCGATCTGTACTCTCGTCCTCGGTTGTGCTCGTTCGTCGGCTCCCGCGAAGCCCGCGCGAGAATCGACGACGAGCCCAGCACGCTCGGTCTCGAGCTCGACCCCGAGTCCAACCTTGCCTGCCGCTTCCGCGCCGGAGTCGGAGAAGGACGCAGAGGCCAAGCGTACCGTGGCGCGGGCGCTCGAGTACGTGTCCGGTTTGCGTGAGCTCGCGGCGCTGGGCCCGGTGAACGGCAGGATCATTTCGCGCGACGAGATGGTGCAGCGGGTGGAGCACAGTCTGGACACCGAAATTCCGCCCGACGTGGTGAGCGCTTCGGGGGAGATCCTATTTGCGCTCGGCACCGTGCCGGCCGCTTACGATTACCGGAGCGGCTTGCTCTCGGTGATGCGCTCGGAGCTGCTCGGGTTCTACGAGCCGCGGGAGAAGACCATGTTCTTGGGTGGCGATCTGCACGGCCAAGAGCTCGACGCCACGCTCTGGCACGAGCTGGTTCATGCCCTGCAGGATCAGCACTATGGCTTGGGCAAGCTGCTGGTCTGGAGCGACGACGCGGGCGATTGGCAGGGCGCCGTGCACGCGCTGGCCGAGGGCGACGCAACCAGCGCCATGGTCGACGGTTTGTTCGCCGATCGAGGCATGCGGGCGCCCGACCTGCCTGATTCAATGATGGACCTGCAGAGCGCGCTCTCGGCGGGCACGGTGCTGCAGGTTCCGCCGATCGTGAAGCGCTCGGTGGTTGCGCCCTATCTCGACGGTTTGGCGTTCGTGAATGCGTTGCGCAGGCGCGGTGGTTGGGCAGCGGTGACGGCCGCTTGGCAGCGCCTGCCAGCGAGCACCGAACAGATCCTGCACCTCGATAAATACGACAGCGGGGAAAAGCCGGAATCCCTGCCCGCACTGCCGCCGAGCGCGCTCGGCCCGACTCGGGTCATCTACAGCGACGTGTACGGTGAAGAAACCCTGCGCATCTTGTTCGAAGAATGGATGCCGGCCCGCGCTGCGCGCGAAGCTGCCAGCGGCTGGGCGGGCGATCGAGTGACCACCTTTTCGGACGGAGCACAGACCAGCGTGGCCTGGCACATTCGCTATGACAGCGAAGCCGCGGCGCTGCTCGGGCTGCGCGCCTTCGCACGGGGCGCGCTCGCCACAGAGGACGAACCGGTAGACGCCCGCGGGCGACTGTCCGAATTCGTGTCCGCGACCGACGCGGATCGGGCCGCCCGCACCGGACAGGTGTGTCGTGAGCGGCACACTCGAGGACCATTTGCCGTGGTACGCCGGGGTCGGGAACTGGCGGTTACGCTCGGTCCCTATCGGCGTCACACAGGGGGCGCGTCTTCTGCTGCCGAGTGCAAGGCCGCGTCGAGCTGGGCCCTAGCCCTGCTAACCCCAATAAAATCCGGGCATTAGTCCGCGCGATCGATTGCGGCCGGCGCGCGAAACGCGCCCGCCCGTCGGCCCCGCCAGTGACCCGAATCCCGCGCCTGCGACACACACCCTGTGTGGGAGGCGGCGACGAGCGGGTACAGCGCGTGTTGGCACGGATAGTGCTTACAACTAAAGCAGGACTTTAGGCGAGAACGTCAGAAACGAACTTCCCGTTCCCGCGTTGATCGAGACGAGAGAGGCAAGATGGCAGAACTCAGCATCCCCGGAAAGCGAACGCCCCCCGTGCGCTCCTCCGTCGTGAGTTCTGCGGCTGCCAGCGCCTCGTGGATCGCCCTGGTCGCGGCCACGAGCCTCGGCCAAGTTTCCCTCGAGCGCATGCGCGCCGAAGTGTCCGCCCATGACCTGGCGGCGGAGACCAGCGCGGGCTACCGCCTGATCGTTCAGTCATACGCGAGCAACAGCGTTGCCGCTGACGAGCTGCCCGGCGCAAACCATCGTCCGCTGGCGTCGGTCCAACGGGCCGTCACAGCAGAAGAACTCGCTCAGGGCGTAGCGGTGGATGTTCTCCAAATCGGCGAGAGCAGCGGCGAGCAGGCGCCAATGATTGTCGCCTGGGTCGAGCACGGAGCCCCTGATCTCGAGCTGGATGCCCTGCGTGCGCGCCCGAGCCGCGAAGCGGTGTACGGCGTCGGGCAGAGCTCGGCAGGTTCCGCGCAGATCGTGCTTCGCCGTCTGGCCGCCTGAGCACTCGCGGACTCGTTTGGTGTTGGTTGGTTGGCCTGCTGCGCGTCAAGCCGCGGCGCGGTCGGTGCGCTGCACGCGGATCGCGCGCGCGCGGCGCGCAAAGTCCCGGCGTTCCTCGGAGCTGAGCGTCACGCCCCCGAAGCGCGCGGCGATGTAGAGATCGGTCAGCGCCAAGGCCTCTTCCCCCACCGGATGACCTAGGGCTTTGAGGCTCAAGGCGTGCGCACGCGGCGGAGTCCCCGTTGGGCGAGCGACGCCGCGCGTGGCGAGCGCGCCCTCGAGCAGCCGATAAAGCTCCACGATCTCGCGCGCGGCCGTTTCTCGCTCGGTGGCCGCGCGCGCGGCGGGAGATTGAGTCTTTCGCCGACGGCTGAGCCAGAGCGCCGCATAGGCAGCCAGCACGAGACCCGTCGCGGTCAGGAGCGTGGAGCGCGGGGACGACAGTAGTTTGCCGACCGCACCGGGCCGCTCGCGCAGCGCGCTGTAGCCGCGATGCATCGAGCGCAGCAGCCCGATTTGCTGCTTCAGATCGTAGCCGATCACGTGGCGATTCCAGCGCTGCGTCGTGGCCTCCACGAAGTCGCGAACGAACGCCAAAAAGCCGGTGATTTCGCTCTGCGGGGCAGCGCTGGCCGGCGGCGTCGGATCGAAGCGGGTCCAGCCCGTATCGTCCAGGTACACCTCCACCCAAGAGTGTGCGTCCCCTTGCCTGACTGCGTACGAGCGTGCAAAGCGATTGTACGTGCCGCCGATGAAGCCCGTGACGTTGCGGGTGGGTACGCCCAGCGTGCGCAACATGACGGCCATCGCGGTCGAGTAAAACTCACAGTGTCCGCGCTTGGAGACGAACAAGAAATCGTACAATGGGTTTTTGGCAGCGCCCGAGCTGGAGTCGACGTCGTAGCGATAGTCTTTGCGCAGGCGCGCTTCGATCAGGCGCGCTTGTAGCCGCGGGTCGGTCGCGTTGCCCACCCAAGTGTGCGCGAGCTCGGCCACCTTTGGCGGCAAATCCGAGGGAAAAGTCAGGTAGCGCGCGCGCTCACTCACGCTCAATGAGACGGAGGTGGGCTCGTCTGCGGCGGCCAGCGAGACGTCGTAGCGCAGGCCGCGCTCGTCCTGCGTCTTGTACGTGAGTGAACCCTCGGGTCCACCGGTGACTTGCGGTACGTTGTTGATCAACGACGCGCCTTGCACCGAAACGGTGAGCGCGACCGCTTCGGGGGGTAAGAATACGACCGCCGGCTCGATCGGCTCCAAGTCGATGTGCATCATGCGGTCGCGGATCGAATCGGGGAAGCGCAGCACTTGCACGAGCCGACCCCGTTGCTCCGAGCGCAATACGCCGCCCGCGCTGCGTGACCAGCTCTTACCGCGGTAGGTGTCGAAGGCGGCGCCCCGCAAATACAGCGCGACACGCGACGGCGGTTCCTTCGGCAAATTCGGCACTTCTACGCGCATGACGATGGTGGGATCGCTGCGCAAGCGTCCGACGCCGCCCAAATCCACGTGCTCGGTGAAACCGACCATGCGCTCGGCTTTGGGGTGACTGAGCAACAAGAGCGACAGACCGACGCGCGGAAAGGCGACGAACAGCGCCAGCGTGAACAGGAAGATGGGCACCGAAAGCAGACAAGTGAAGATCAAAAAAGAGCGACCGATCACGCGTCGGCTGCGCAAGATGCGCGGCACATCGACCGGCAGCCCGGTGCGGTCGCGTGCGCCTTGACGGTAGTTGCCCTCGACCTCGCGGCGCAGGTGGCTGAGCACGAGCGCTCCTGGGGCGATCACCAGAAAGCCCAAAAAACACAGGCCATAGGCCAGACCGCTGCCGAGCACGGTGGCTGCGATCAGATGCAGCAGCGCGAGCACGATGACCTGTTGGTCGTGGGCGGCGCCGCGGCGCGTGGCCAAACGAATCACCTGCAGGCCCGCAGCAAATTCGACCGCGGTCTCCAGCAAGCTCGCACCCGTGAACAAGCGCACGGCTTGCACGCCAAACAGCGCCAGGGGCAACACCACACCGACGCGGCGTGCCAGCGGACGATCCTGAAAGCTCTCCGGAATGGCTACGGCGAGCGCCAGGCCAACCAGGATCGCGATCGCGAGCCAGCGGTTCAGCTCACCGCTCGTGATCAACGCGAGCAGGCCGAGCGCAGCCAAGCTGTCGGTCATGATTCGGTGAATCAGGCCGAATCTCACGCGCTCTTCCTCGCTGGCAGTGCGCCCGCGCCGGCTGCGGGTTGGGGCGCGACCTCGGCCGGCTTTGCCTCCAAAAGAGCCAGAAAGCGCAGCACGGGATCGGCACCCACGGCGCTCGTGGCGCGCACGCGTTCACCGCTTCGGGCGCTGACGGTCACGCCGTCTCCGCGCTTGATATGCGCAACGGCCCGCGAAGCCACGTCGCGAATGCGCCGTTCGAAGCGCGCATTCCAATCGTCGTCGGGCGCGCGACCCGGGTGGATCGAATCGATCACGTAGGCGACGTCGCGCCGCACTTCGCGCGCTCGCTCACGGACGATCAGCTGCTCGACGCTCTTGCGCCAATAGATGTCGCGCGGGTCATCGCCCTCGCGCATCGGGCGCAGCGAGAGGATTTCATCGCCCGAGCCGCGTCCGAGGGCAGAGTTGCCGCCCATGCGATCACCCGGCAAGTTGCTGGGCAACTGCACGGGATCCACCGCAGGATAGATGATCAAGTCCCCATCCGCGGTGAGCTCGCGCGATTTCTCGAACAAGCCAAACGGAAAGCGCGTGGCGACCCGGAAGCCGACGTGGCGGTCGCGCCCTCGACGCGCGGGCGTCCTGCGATAGGCAGCGACTTGTGCCGAACGCGGGCTGATCTTCAGAAAGAAACAGCGTTTGTCGGCGGGTTGCCCGGCACGTAAGTCCTCGACCTCGATCGCGTAAGACGGGATTCGGCGCTTGTGATTGAAGACCTCGATCTCGACCAGGTGGGGGCGCGCGACTTGAGCGCGCGGCGGTAGCCGGCGCACCACCGTGAGTTCGCGCAAGCTGAGCTCACTGAGCACGCCCGAGACGACGATCATCGACAGCAGCATGCCGAGCAGCAGATAGAGCAGGTTGTTGCCGGTATTGATGGCCGCGAAGCCGACGCCGAAAGTGATACAGATGAAGTATTTGCCTTCGCGCGTGAGCTTCAGTCGCCGCGGTGGACGAAACCAGCGCCGGGCCTGAGCGAGAAAGTGCGTGAGTCGCTCGCGCCCGCTCGGGCGCGGGACGGAGGCGCGCGCGTCGGCGCGCGCACGGTCCCCCGAAGCCGGCGGTTCCGGCGCAGGCGCGGTGGGTTCGGGGGTTCGAGGAGAGTCTGCCACCGCTCGAAACTCCTATCAGAGCGGGACTGGGACGCGCGCGATGACCTCGCGAATGGCAGCTTCGGTCTCTTCTCGGGTGGGTGCGTAGCCTTCGGCGTGGGCGGCGAGCCGTACGCGGTGCGCGAACACCGGAACGGCCAAGCTGTGAATATCGTCCGCGATGCAATAGTCGCGGCCATTCAACAGCGCGCGCGCGCGCGCCGCGCGTGACAAATTCATGCCAGCGCGAGTGCTCGCTCCGAGCGACAAGGCGGGGCTTCCGCGCGTGGCCGTCACCAGCGCTTGCAGATAGGTGCCGAGCGCGCCGTCCATCACCACGCGCTCGACCTCACGCTGCAAGCTGACCAAGGTCTTGGGGTCGAGCACGACGGGTACACTTTGAACGCGGTCGTGATCGGGCTCCATGATCAGCCGCATCTCCACCTGCGGAGGTGGATAGCCGATGCGAATGCGCATCATGAAGCGGTCGAGCTGCGACTCGGGCAGCGGAAAAGTGCCCGCAAAATCTTGGGGATTTTGCGTGGCAACGACCAAGAACGGTTCCGGCAAGGGATGCGTCTTGCCGTCGAGCGAGACCTGTTCGTCGCTCATCGCTTCGAGCAGCGCCGACTGCGTGCGCGGGCTAGCCCGGTTGATCTCGTCGGCCAAGAGCACGTTCGAAAACACCGGACCATGGCGCAGCACGAACTCCGACGTGCGCTGATCGAAGATGGACACACCGAGCACGTCACTGGGCAAGAGATCGCTCGTGAACTGAACGCGGCGCATTTGCCCACCCACGGCGCGGGCCAGCGCGCGCGCGAGCGTGGTCTTGCCGACACCCGGCACGTCCTCGATGAGGATGTGGCCGCGGGCGAGCAAGGCGGTCAACGCCAGCTCAACGACCTCGGCTTTACCTTCGAGCGCGCCTTCCACGGCACGGCGCAGTTCGAGCAGGTGCTCGAGACGCTGGGCAGGCATCGCAAGAGCGGAAGAACTCATTCTCGAGGCATGGTAGCATGCACCGGGCGCAAACTGCGCCAAGCCGAAATGGCCGTACTTTCGCCGGGTTCATCGAGAATCATCACCAACTTCGCAACATCCCCCGAGGTAGGCCGTAAGGCTCCCGCGGTCGCTAGCGGGTGGCGGAATGCGACACGGGCGGGGGGAGAGCCGCGACCTTGATCGAACGAATCGAAGTGTGCGCGGTCACTCGCCTGTTCGGGGCGACACCGGCGTTGCGCGCGGTGAGCACGTCGTTCGATGCCGGCAGCATCACGTTCTTGGAAGGGCCGAACGGCGCAGGCAAGAGCACACTGCTGGCCGTGATCGGCACGATCCTCGCACCGACGCGGGGTCATGTGCTGTATCACCCTCTCGGCTCGGATCCGGAGCTGGTACGCCCTCACCTCGGCTGGGTCGCGCATGATTCGCTTTGCTATCGTGAGCTCAGCGCGCGCCAGAACGTGGAGCTCGCAGCGCGCGTGTATGGCGTGGAGGTCGAAGGCGCTTGGCAGCGAGTCGCCAAGCGCGTCGGTGCCGAAGCACTCGCCGATCGCCGCGTCGCCACGCTCTCCCGTGGTCAGCGTCAGCGCGTCGCGCTGGCGCGCGCCCTGGTTCACGATCCCTCGCTTTTGTTGCTGGATGAGCCGTGGTCCGGGCTCGATCGCGCCAGCGCCCAACACCTCCAAGACGCCCTGCTCGAAGAGCGCGCCCGTGGCACCTTGGTGATCGTGGTCAACCATGCCGAGGGCTTGGCCGAGGAGTTGGGTGCGCGGTCTGTTCGGCTCGAAAACGGTCGCGTCGTCTAGCGAGGTTCGAGCGCGCGCCGAGGTTCGTCTTCGAGCAGGCGATCGAGCAGCGCGCTGACTCCACTGTCGTCGTCACGGGCGAGGTTCGCGCTCGGTGCGGCGATGCCGAGAGTAGCGAGCTCGGCAGCGTTTCCGCCCGTGCTCTCGTCGGGCGCGCGAGCTCCGGAGAGCACGAGGTGATCGGGCAATCGCCCGCTCGCACGCATGGCTTTCAAGGTGGCGCTGACATCGTGCAGCACGCCGAGTGCATCGGCTGCAACGAGGACCCAGGTGGCGGGCTCGAGGGCCAGTGCCAGCTCGAAGTTGGTGATCCCCGGACCCAGCGGTGAAAAAACACCGCCAGCGGTTTCAATCACCGACCATAATGCCATAGGTGGCATGACATGTGGTGTC
>DASSMT010000505.1:0-34386 GCA_035688655.1 Polyangiaceae bacterium
CTGTCTGCTGAGACGGTCACCGGGACACGTGCAGCGCAGCCGGCGAAAGCCGAGAGAAAACCCAGCGCATGCAGCAACGAAGCAACACTGTTCCTCACCCCCCGTTGACCCGCGGGGAGTGATGCAGCTTGGGTCGTATTCGTAAATTCGCGCGTGACGATGGCGTGCGAGAAATTGGCAGCGCACTTGCACGGCGAGCCGGTGTAGGCTGAAGGGCGTGAGTGAGCCGGAGTTCTTCCGCCAGTGCACCACGTGCAAAAAGCCGATCGCTTTTGGCGCGAATTACCTGCAGTGCAGCGTGTCGACCTGCAATCGGGCCAAGTTGGCACAGTTTTTCTGCACCTTGGCTTGTTGGGACGCGCACTTGCCGGAGGCTCGGCACCGAGATGCCTGGGCGGAGCCGATGAAAGCGCCGACCCTCGAGGCGTTCCGCCGCGAGCAGCAAGAGGAGGAAGATCGTGAAGCCAGAAGCATGGCTCGGGAGCGCACGATGAGCGACGAGGCCGACAAGCGCCGACGCATCATCGGCTCGACCACTGCCGAGGATCTGCCGCAAGACGTGCTGGTCGTGGTTTCGAAGCTGAAGGCGTACGTGAAGGCGCGCTCGGGCATGAACACCTCCGACGCCGTCGCGGAGGTGCTATCGGCCAAGATCCGCAAGTTGTGTGATGCAGCGATCGAGGTGGCACACGCGGACGGGCGCAAGACCGTGCTCGATCGCGATTTCAAATAGCGGCACCGTGCGCGTTCAGGCCGCGCACGGGCGGGAACTGCGGCGCGCAGCGAGGTGCGTTGCTGGACCGCGATCGCCCCACTCTCACGCCTGGGAGTGCCTTGTCGCGATTGGAGAGGTTGTTCGTGCACGAACGACTTTTAGGGGCGGCGCATCGACATCGCGCAAAAGCGGTTCGTGCACGAACCACTTTTGAAAATGGGATCACCCACCTCCCGAATGACGTCGCCGCGTCGCGCGCCAGCTCGCTAGTCGTGTTCGTGTTCGTGTTCGTGTTCGTGTTCGTGTTGATGGTGTAGGTCTGGCGCGTGGTCGTGGCTGTGTTCCAGCGGCTCGTGGCGATGACGATGCGTGTGTTCGCCGACCACGGGCGGAGAGTGGCTGTGGAGGTGATGGCCGTCGTCGTGGCGGTGGGCGTGTTCGTGCTCGAGCGCTTCGTGCCGATGCGCGTGCTGGTGCCGCTCGGTGAGGTGCAGGTACGCCCCGAGACCGAATAGCGGCACCGCGAGAGCGCCGCCCCAGCCGAGCGCGCGATCGCCGAACGCCCACGCGACCAACGCGCCCACGAAGGGAGCCAGGGCGAAGACGGAAGCCGTGCGCGCGGCCCCGATGCGAGCCTGCGCTTCGAGATAGAAGCGCAGACTCACGCCGTAGCCGATCGCGCCGACCAGCAGCAAGAGCAGGTATTGTTGCGCGCTGCGCGGCGCAGTCTCGCTCAGGCCGCGCCCGAGCGACAGCGCGAGACCGGCGCCCAGCGCGCTCTTGAGGGCGACCACCGCGAGTGGCGGCTCTTCCGACAAGCCGCGCGTGAGCGCGTTGTCGAGCGCCCAGCAAAGGGTAGCGGCCGTGATGGCCAATAACCCGAGTGGGTTGAGCTCCGCCGTTCGTGCACCATCGACGGCAAGCACTGAGCCGCCGAGCGCCATCAACGCGAGCGCCGCGACGAAGCGTTTGCCGAACGGTTCAGAGAACCAGAAAAAAGCCAGGATGGCCGTGAACACCGCTTCGAAATTGAGCAGCAGCGAGCCACTGGTCGCGCCCGCTCGCTGCAGCCCCCAGGCAAACGCGGCAGGTCCGAGCGCAGCCCCGAGTACGGCGATCAGCACCAGCCGAGCGCCGTGACGGCGCAGGAGCGCAATCGGCGCGCGCGCGGCAAAGCCACTCGATGTAAAGGACGCAGCGAGCGCGCCCGCGTACAGCAGCGCCGCGGTCGTGAATGCTCCCACGCCGAAACCCAAGCGAGCGACCGCCGGCGCAGACACACCGAACGCGAGCGCGGACAGCGCCGCGAACAGGATGCCGATCCGAAGCGGGCTGCGCGCGGGCATGCGCCGCACTATAGCCTAGGCGTGCGCCGTCGCCTCGGTCGCCCGGCATCGGCGCGCGCCGTCAGCCACTGTCATCTTTCGCTGTGGGCGTGCGGTAGCCCGCGCAAGGTCGAGAGTTCGACCTGAACTTCGTTGTGTCGTAGCCAGGGCAAGGTCCACGGCGCATCGAAGCCGGCGAAGGTCACTTCGCCGATTGGCAGGAGCCCCGCGGCGCGCACGCGCGTCAGCAGCTCTTTGCGCTTCTCAGCCGGAATTTGCTCGTTGGACGGGCCGCTGTAACACAGCGCCGCGACCCGGCGAGCGGGAATGCGCCGTAACGTGATCTGGCGATCGTTGGGCGCGGGCAAGGTCTCGAACGGTTCACTGTCGGGCATTTTGAAAGCCACGGTGCGCGTGGCGCGATCCGTGGCGCCAACCGTGACCAGCACGGGCGTGGTCATCGGAATTTTGGTGCGCCGTGAGTTATCGCCGAAGACGTATTTGGCGAGCCGGTCGAAACCTTCCTTCAGCGACTGTTTCCAAGGCGCCGCGTTGAGCACGGTCTCCGCCTGGATTCGCGGGGCGTACTGGCGCACCTCGAAGTCTCCCTGGAGCGATTCCACTTCGTAGCGTGGCTTTTCACTGAACCAGCGTGAGAGCTGCCAGCGCGCGAGCATGGCCGCCACCGAGCTGCCGAGGATCGTCAGCCCCAGCTGGCGCGTGCTGCCTTCGCCACTGAGCGCGCACCAGGCGCCGAGCCCCATGCCCGCTACCGGTAGGAGCAAGCTCGTTTTTTCGATGAGCCGAATGCGACGCGAGAGGCGCATTGCGGGGGTCGCGGGCAGCGAGCGAATCGCCGCGAGCATGAGCGGAGGGACGCTTTGCATGCCCGATTTCGATTGCAGCTTCGGTGCCAGGCGCGGCCGGGTGAATCGCGGGCGCCTCTGGCGGCTGAGATTTGCAGGTCTGCTCGAAGCTCGTGTGCCGTTCGGGGCGACACGAATCGCCCCAACTTGGCAGAGTGCCTCGCCCGCTACGAGGCTGCGATCCGACTCACTGCACGCCGAGCAGCTCGACTTCGAACAGCAGGGTCGCGTTGGGCGGGATCACGCCGCCCGCGCCGGCCGCACCGTAACCGAGCGACGCGGGGATGAGCAGGGTGCGCGTGCCTCCGATCTTCATGCTGGCAACGCCCTCGTCCCAGCCCTTGATCACACGACCAGTGCCGATCGGGAAGGTGAACGGGCGGCCACGGTCGAGCGAGCTGTCGAACTTTGCGCCCTTCTTGCCGTCGACCCACAGCCAGCCCGTGTAGTGCATCACGCAGGTTTGACCTTTCGTGGGCGAGGCGCCTTGGCCTTCACGAGTGTCTTCGTACTGGAGTCCGCTGCTGGTCGTCGTCATTGCCATGGCGGCGAGTAAAGCCCATTTCGCCCGGCCTCGAAAGCGGCCGACACGAGGTGCGGTGCGCGGGTGAGAGCAGGAAGAAGAGTAGGAAGAAGAGTAGGAAGAAGAGCAGGAAAGAGGAATGCTTGCAGCCGCTGCTGCAAAATGGTCCCCTCACCGGGTTCAATGAGCACGTCTCCCGCGCCCGCTCCCGCGAGTTCTTCCAGCCTCTCCGGGCTCATCCGTCGCTTGACGGACATCTCGCTGGTCCGCTTCGGCGTGGTCGGTGTGAGCAACACGGCGATCGGCTTCGGGGCGTTTTGGACTGCACATCGGGTCGCCCCAGCGGCCGCGGCGCAAGGCTTCGCGTACACGCTCGGTACCCTTTGGAGTTACTACTGGAATCGGCGTTGGACTTTTCAAAGCCAGGGCAAAGTCGCCAGTGAGGCGGGGCGCTTCATCTCGCTGCAGATCGGCTTCATGCTCCTGAGCGCAGCGCTGCTCGGCCTGCTCGTCGATCACGCGCACTTGCCTTCCGGGCCCTGTTGGCTCGCGGTCTCGGTGCTGATCACCGTGCTCAATTTCGTGGCCTCGCGCTATTGGGCGTTCAAGCCCGCGCAGTGAACGTGAGCGCCGGCGTGTCCGCCCGGGCTTCAGCCGCGTAAACGCTCGAGCACAGCCAGGAAATCTTCCGGCAAGGGTTGCTCGAAATCGAGCTCGACGTTGGTCGTCGGGTGACGAAAGCCGAGCTGCAGGGCATGCAGCATCAGCCGCGGCGCGGCGATCGTCGGGTGCGGATTGTTCTTGGCGTACACGCGCTCACCCACCAGCGGGTGGCCCGCTTCCGACAAATGAATGCGGATCTGATGCGTACGGCCGGTCTCCAGCCGACACTCGATCAGGGTCGCGCCCGTGAGCGCCTCGCGAAAAAACACGTGTGTGACGGACTCGCGGCCGAGCTTCGGGTTGTTCGTCGAGCCGCGCCGACCGTCGCCTCGATCTTGCACCAAGCGCGAGGCGATCGTGCGATCCCGAACGCTGCCGTGTACGATCGCGCGGTAGCGACGACGCACCGAGTGCACGCGAAATTGGTTCTTCAAGTCGAGCTTGGCCGACAAATTGCGCGCAAACAGCACCAAGCCCGAGGTCTCTTTGTCGATGCGATGCACGATGCCGAGCGGCGCTTCTTTGCGCCCGAGCTCTGCGCGCACCAACTCGTCGAGCGTGCCGGTCTCGTTTTCGTCGTACGGCACGGTGCTGATGCCCGCGGGCTTTTGCACCACGACCACGTGCGGATCCAAATGCACGATCGCACCCGGCGGCAAGCGCGGCCCTTCGCGCAGCCGCGCGGCCGCCATGCGCAGCTCGATCTGCGCGCCCGATGGCACGCGCGCGGCCGTCTCGCGCTGCACGCTGCCGTTGACCGACACCTTGCCGGTCTCGATCAACCGCCGCACCTCCGCCCAGCTCGCTCCGTCGTGCTTTTCGCGCAGCAAGCGATCGAGCGGCTGCGCGCCGCGGCCTTCGGGCGCAACGAATGACAGATCCTTGAAGATGAAGCGTTGCTCTGCGCCGCTCACTCCGCGCGCCCCCGCGGTGAGTTCCAACGCGGCTTCACGTGCACCTTGAGCACGTCGCGGTACTCGCCGATTTGCGCGCAGTGATCCATCTTGTCGTTGCCGGAGAAGCCGCGCACGTGGAAATTTCCCTTGGAATAGCGGGTGATCATCGTCATGCCCATGGGCCCGCTGCCGTGCACGTCGCGCAATTTGCCGCCCACTTCATGCACCAGGTAGTCCGCGGTCTCGGTGGTGGAGGCATAGCCGGGCGGAATGATCGATGAGTGACTGACGAACATGAATTTCTCGCCGGCGGCCGCGCGCTTGGCAAACTCCGTGAACATGAAGATCGGCTGCCCGTTGATGGCAGCGCCGGAGTAGCCGCAGTGCAGACCATCCAAGAGCACCACGGTGTCAACGCGGTCTCTCGCGAACTTTTGCGGCAAGATGTGTTGCACCGCACCGTAGCCCGCGCTCCACGAGCTGAGCCCCAGGCGCCGCACGTGCGCCGTCTTGCGCCCCGCCTTCTTGGCCACCGCGCGCTCCACGGCTTCGAGCAGCCGCGGGAACACGTCCGGCGCTTGGAACGCTTCTTCGTAGGCGCCCGAGCCGAGGCCCAAATCGATGCCCACGAGCACCGCGCCATCCATGACCTGCACCCACTCTTTGCGCACCGCTTCGTGGCCGTGAAAGTGGACCATCAGGTCGAAATCAGCGCGCGAAGTGAGCCCTCCCTTCAGCGGCATGATGAACTGGCCCATGCCGATCCCGCCCTCCCACTTGGCGTACACGCCGAACCCGGGATCCGGCGTCAGGCACGGATTGATGCCGCGCTCCGCCGAGCTGGTTTGCACTTGCGTCTCGGGTGCCGGCTTGCGCGCCACGTAACTCGCGACGCGCGTGGGCTCGGACGCGGGCTTTTCTTGGGGTTGGGGCGCCCGCGGCGCGGACTCGGCGAGCACGCGCGGCGCCACAGCGAGTCCCGCGAAGAGACTGCCGAGCGCTCGCGTCAACGCACGTCGGTCGAGACGAAGCGAGTGCGAGGTGTCCGAGGTGTCCGAGGAGCGCACGGGCCCCAAAGGTGCGCCAGAGCCGGATAATTTTCAACTTTGCTTCGGTTTCGTCGAGAGGCCCGGCGCGGATGCGTCGCGCGGCGGCTTCGCTCCGTTGCCGCGCCCGCCGATTCGTGCACTAGAATTGGGAATGCAGGGCGGACGCAGCCTTTGGTGGTTGGCTCTTTTCTTACAATTGGCCTGCGGCAGCTCGGCGCGCGATTTCGGGCGCGCGGCGGCGGGCTCGAACGCCGGCGGAGCGAGCGCTTCAGCCGGCGCGGCCGCAGCGGCTGGCGGCAAGGGAAGCTCGGGCGGCTCGAACGCAGGCGGCGCAGCGCACGCCAACGGTGGTTCCAGCGCGGGCGCGAGCGCGGGCGCGAGCGCGGATGCGGGCGCGGCGAGCGGCGCCGGCGGCGCGAGCGGGGCGGCTTCCCTGAGCAAGTGCAGTTCCGCCGCGGACTGCGCCGCCCTGCCGCATGTGCGCGCGGGCGCACCGACCGACTGCATTGACGGAAAGTGCTCGATCCCAGCCAGCTCCTGCGCGCTCGGCTTCGGGCATTGTTCGGCTTCGGACAGCGAATTCTGTGAGACCGATCTGGGGACCGCAGCCAACTGCGGCGCGTGCGGCAATAGCTGTCCCAGCGCGACCCCATTGTGCATGGACGGCAAGTGCACCAGCACCTGTAGCGGAACCAAGTCGACCAATTGCGACGGCACGTGCGTCGATCTCACGACCGATCCCGAAAACTGCGGCGCGTGCGGCAAATCATGCACGTCACCCAACGCCACTGCGACCTGCGCGAACAGCAGCTGCGGCAAGCCCGCGTGCAAGCCCGGCTATGGCGATTGCACTTCCGGTCCGGGCTGCGAGACACCGCTCAACACCGCGAGCGATTGCGGGGCGTGCGCTCAGAAATGCGGACAGCCCGGCGATGTGGCGAGCTGCGCTACGGGCACGTGCTCCATTGCTTGCACGAGCCATCCCGAGGATTGCTTCAACGGCAAAGACGACGATTGCGACGGAAAAGTCGACTGTCAGGATTCGGACTGCACACCCCAAGCCATGTGTGTGCCCAGCACGTCCTACACCTTCGGTACGCCAATCGCCGTCCAAGACGCGTGCCCCGCAAAGTTCGTCGGGGGCTCGACCACGCTCCACGAGAACTTCCACCCGGGGAACGGATGCACGGGCTGCACCTGCATGCCGACCACCACCGAATGCGGCCCGTACAAGGTGGATATCTTTTACTCGACCGATCAGTGTGCGACCTATGGCCAGTTGGTCGCGAGCTACACCCTCACGGATTTCACCAAAGCGTGTCTTCCGATGAGCATCGGCAAGCCGTGGAATGCCATGTCCTGGACGGGCAATCCGAAATTCAACTGCGAGAACACCGGGAATGCCAAAGTTTCCACGCCCACCTGGGACAGTGACAGCAAGTTCTGCTCGACCAGTAGTGCCGGCGGCGGTTGCAGTTCCGGCAACGTCTGTGTGCCGATCCCGCAGGGATCGGCATGTTTTCTGGCGAGCGCCGGGCAATCGTGTCCATCGCAGTTTCCGACCAAGCACACGGTGTACGACGGCTATTCGGACACGCGCTCCTGCACTTGTTCGTGCAAGGCCTACGACGGGCGCTGCGATACCATGTACGTCAAGGCTTCGTACAAGGCCAGCGACTGCAGCGACTCCTTCGCTGGCGGGCAGTGTTACCCAGGCTCACAATTCATGGAGCTGGGAATCACGTTCGATGGAGCGCCGGGAGCCCCCCAAACCTGCGACGCAACGGGCACGCTGACCGGATCCGTCAGCGCCACTGGCCAACGAATCCTGTGCTGTCAGTGAGCTCAGCGGACTTCTTGCTGGGTGCTGCAGTGGATCGTGCCTAGGCCGAGCACGAAATCCGTGGAGTGGATGCCCACCACGCGCCGAGTCGGAAACAGCTCGGCCAAGATCCCGAGCGCGATGCGGTCGTTCGGGTCGTTGAAGGTGGGCACCAACACGGCCGCATTGCCGACGTAAAAGTTCGCGTAGCTCGCGGGCAAACGCTGGCCGTCGAAGACGATCGGCGTGGGCATGGGCAAGCGAATCACCTCCAGCTTGCGGCCCTGGGCGTCGCGCGCGCGGCGGAGGCGCTGCGCGGCGTCGCGCAGCACGGCGTAGTTCGGGTCGCGCGCGTTCTGCTCTTCCGCGAGCACGATTTTGCCGGGCGCCACGAAGCGCGCAAAGTCGTCGATGTGGCCCGCGGTGTCGTCGCCCGCGATGCCACTTTCGAGCCAGAGCACACGTTCGGCGCCCAAGTGCTCGCGCAGCACGGCTTCCATCCCGGCTTTGCCGAGCGGCGCATTGCGCGCTTGGCGGCCGTTCAGCAGGCACTCTTCGGTGCACAGCAGCGTGCCTTCGCCGTCGACGTCGATGGCGCCGCCTTCCAGCACCACGCGCGCGCGTTTGCGGCCAAATGGCGCTTCGGGCAGCGCCAGCGGCGCGCCCAGCGAAAGCGCGACCGCGAGCCCCGCCTGTTCGTCCCGCGCGTGATTTTTGTAGCGCGCCCAGCCATTGAACTTCCATTTCACGAGCGCGGTCTCGCGCTTTTTGCCGGCGCCTCTGACCACGCCGAGCGGCAAGAAGTCGCGCGTCCACGAGCGGTCCGTCGCCAAGTGAACGAAGTCCACTTGCTTCAGGTTCACGCCGGAGCGACTGAACACGCTCTTGGCCGACGCTTCCTCCTTCTTGCCCGAGACGATCACGCGGATGCGCTCACCCTCTTGCAAGTGACGCGCAACCTCCGCGAACACCCACGGGATGGCGCTGAACTTGCCCGGCCAATCCGTGGGCTCGTGCGGCCAGGCCAGCCAGGTCGCTGCATGCGGCTCCCACTCCGCGGGCATGCGATAGCCGAGCGAGTGAGGCGTCGCGAGTGAAGGCGTCGCCGGAGAGCCGAGCTCGAGTTCGAGCGTTGCTTTGCGCGCATTCTTGCGCGTAGCCGAGGCGCGTTTCTTCATCGCTTGTTCGAATCCAGAAAGCGGTGCGTGAGGTCCCCGTAGGCGTCGATGCGCCGATCCCGGAAAAAGGGCCAATTTCTGCGGACCCACTCGGGGCGCGTCAAATCACACTCCACGACCAGGGTCTCTTCTCCCTGTCCGGCTTCTGCCAGCACCACGCCGAAGGGATCTGCCACGAAGGAATGCCCCCAAAATTCAATGCCACCGTCGGCCGGCCCCTCGTGCCCGACGCGGTTGACCGCGATCACGAACACGCCGTTGGCGATGGCATGACTGCGCTGGATGGTCTGCCATGCCGAAAGCTGAGCCGCGCCGTATTGTTCCTTCTCCGACGGGTGCCAGCCGATGGCAGTCGGGTACGTGAGCAGCTCCGAACCACGCATGGCGGTCAGGCGGGCGGCTTCCGGGTACCACTGATCCCAACAGATCAACGTGCCGACCTTGGCGTCCGGCGTATCGAAGGATTGAAACCCGAGATCACCCGGGGTGAAGTAGTACTTCTCCATGAACAGCGGGTCGTCGGGGATGTGCATCTTGCGGTACAGGCCGACCGTGTTGCCCTGCGGGCCGACCACGACCACGCTGTTGTGATACACGCCCGGCGCGCGCCGCTCGAAGAACGGTGTAACCACGCTGACCTTGCACTCTTTCGCCACCTTGGCGATGGCCTGCACGGTCGGGCCGTCGCTCGCTTCAGCCAGGTCGAAGAACGCGGCGTCCTCGGTTTGGCAGAAGTATTGCGTAGCGAACAGCTCCTGCAAGCAGATCAGCGTCGCGCCGCGCGCGGCGGCATCGCGAATGGCCGCGGAGGTCTTTTGGACGTTTTCGGCCTTGTCCAGACCGACTCGGGTTTGGATCATGCCAATTTTCAGGCTGTGCTTGGTCATGCTGTCCTCAGCGCGTGCTTTAGCATGGTAAACGCCTCCGGTGGCGACTGACCCGAAGACCTATGCGATCCCCGAAGCCGAGCTCGGGCGGGGAGCGCTGATCGTCACGCCCACCTACAACGAGCGCGCGAACCTCGAGGCGTTCGTGGAAGCCACGCTGGGCGTTGCGCCGGGCGCGCATATCCTGATCGTCGACGACAACTCCCCGGACGGAACGGGTGCGTTGGCGGACGAGCTGGCCGCGCGTGACAAGCGTGTGCGCGTCCTGCATCGACCGAGCAAACTGGGGCTCGGCACGGCGTACGCGGCTGCGTTTCAACTCGGCTTGCACGAGGGCTACCGCCACTTCTTCGAGATGGACGCGGATTTGTCCCATGATCCGCGGCACCTACCGGATTTCTTTCGCGAGCTGGAAGCTGGCGCGGATCTGGTGATCGGCTCGCGCAACATCCCGGGCGGCGACGTGCTGGGCTGGGGGGCCGGCAGACACGCGCTGTCCAAGGGCGGCTCACTCTATTCGCGACTGATCTTGGGCGTGGGTATTCGCGACTTGACCAGTGGCTTCAAAGCTTTCCAACGAAAGGCGCTGGAGGCCGTCGTGGCCGAAAGCATCGTGTCCAACGGTTATTCGTTCCAAATCGAGATGACGTATCGCGCGCTGCGGTTGGGTATGAAAGTGAAGGAAGTGCCGATCGTGTTCGTCGATCGACAAGTGGGCGCGTCCAAGATGGACCGCAAGATCGTGCTCGAAGCAGTGACCACCGTGTGGAAGCTGCGGCTCTGGACTCTGCTGCGTCATGCTTAGACTCGGACCGTACAAAGCGCTGAATGCGTGGCTGTCGCGTCATTGGGCGAGCGCGCTGTTCGTGCTCTGCGCGCTCGGCATTTGGGGCTGGGTCAGCTGGGAGGCCGTGTATGTGCGCATGATCACCTGGGAGGGTGGTGCGGACTATTGGGAGCACTCGGCCTCGCTGCACGCACTGATCGAAAATCCCTGGCACCCGCGTCATCCGCACCTGGCAATCACGGCCGGCTCACCGCGTTTTGGCCCGCAGTTCCTGCTGGTCGCGCTGATCGCGCGGGCCGTGCACTTTGATGCGGTGCAGGCGATGGCGCTGACCGCGGTGTTGAACACGCTGCTCTTTCTGTACGGAGTGCGCGTGTTCTTCCTCGGCTATTTCCGGCATCCGCTCGCACCATTGTACGGCCTGCTCGTGATGTTCGGCGGGTGGTGGCACGGCTTTCACTATTCGAACGTGTACTCGTTGCCCGTGCTGTTCGCGGTGGCCTCGTTTCCTTCGACCACGGCGCTGGGGCTGACCCTGCTCGGCTTTTCGCTGGCGGTGCGCCTGCTGCGCGGCGAAGTTCGGCGACCGCGTCTCTGTCTGCTGGTGCTCGGACTGTGGGCGGCCGCGGTGTTCATCATTCACCCGCTGACCGCGATGATGTCGATCTCGGGCGCGTTCTTGCTAGCCTTGGCCGAGCCGAGACCCTCGCTGCGGCTGCGGCTGGAGCTCGCGGGCGCGGTCGTGGTGGGCTTGGCGCTCAGCCATTTTTGGCCGTATTTTTCGCCGTGGGTGGTGCTGCGCGGGGGTCACGGCAGCTCCGCGGATTGGGCCGCCCACAGCTTGCAGCAAGCCGCCGATCTACACATGAAGCGCAGGCTGCACATGTTCTATCGCACGTCCGGCTTGCTCCAGACGCTGGGCGTCGCTGCGCTCACCGGACTCTGCCTGCCGTACTTCTTCTTCAGACGTGCGCGCCTGTTCGTGAGCTTGGGCGCCCTCGGCATGCTCGTGCCGTACATCGCCAACATCTTCGTGGAGATCCCGCTCGGTCACCGCTTTCTGTTGCTCGCGATCGTGTACCTGCACATCGGTCTGGTTGGGCTATTGCTGCGCTTGACCCCGGGACACATGGGCACGTTCCGGTTTCTGAGACGACGAGCCGTGGCCTTCGTCAGCGCCTTGCTGGTCGCAGCGCTGCTGGTCGTGTTTTCCGCGCACAGCGTGCTCGAAACAGAACGACACATCGCCGAGCCCCGCTTCCGCGGCCGTGAGAGCCCGGTCGTGCTCAACATGCGCGAACTGGCGGCGGTGATGGGGCCACACGCGGTGGTGCTGACGAATCCGCTGCTCTCCTGGCCACTGCCCACTTTTGGGCCCAAAGTGCTGGTGCTACATCACGACGATCCGCTGGTGCCCGACGCCGTTGAACGCGAGTTCTGGGTCAAGCGCTTCTTGGGCTCTGGCGGCTCGGACGAGGAACGCGCTGCGATTTTGGCGCGCTACGGCGTCACTCACGTGGCGGTGCAACGTGAGGCTGGCCCAATGGCGCGGTTTCTCGCTAAAAGCTCGATCGACCGCGTGGTCGCTGGGGGTCTGCACGTGTACACCATCGCCCCAGGCCAGCCGAAAGAGCGCTAGTGCAGGAAGCACGATGACCCAATCAGCAACGCCGGGCACAGCCATTACTCGCGATGAAGCGATCTTCATCGCGCTCGGCGCGTTCTTGGCATTTGCGTTGCACTGGCACTTTCGCTTGTCGGGCTTCGGCGAGCAGGACGCGGCGCGCCTGGCGACCGACGCGATCAACTGGCACTTCGTCGGCCCGCTCGACATGGCCAACGTGGATTACCGCCTGCGCACGAGCCCACTGTACATCCACGCTTTGAAGTTCGCGCTAGATCGTGGTCTCTCGGTACGCTCACTGCCTGCGTTCATGAACGGGTTCGCCGTGCTCGCCAGCAGTGCTGGCGTGGTGGGTCTGTACCTACTCTTTCGCCGGCTCTCCACGCCGGCGATCGCGGCCGCGGCCACCTTCGTCTACTCTTTCACGCCGTGTTTTTGGCTGGGCAGCGTGTACGGCATGCCTACCTTGCCAGCGCTCACACTGCTGGTTTTTTCCGCGTTGGCGTTTGACGAGGCGGCCGCGCAAGACAACCTGCGCTCGCCGCGCTTCGCCGCTTTTCTGGGCTTGTCCGCGCTGCTCGCCGCGCTCGCCTTTTCGCTCAAGGCGGATATGGCGCTGTCCAGCGGCGTGCTGCTCATGCCGTTGATCGCGCGCGATCGACTTCGGCCTGCGTTGCTCGCGTGCATCCCGCTAATCGTCGGCATCGGCACCCTGTTCACGCTGAGCTACGCCAACCAGCTGGCGTCGCCCGCGGTCGAGGCAGGCCACGGCGCTGAGCTCGGCGGCTTCTGGCAGAGCTGGAGCGCGCGCTTTCCGTTCAAATGGTCGCTGCTCGTCGATCCCCGGAACAACGCGCCGATCACTCACGCCGCCGGCACACTGCTGTTCGCGCTGTGCCTGCTTGCGCTGTTTCACGGTGCGCTCGGCGATCGCAAGCGTCGCTGGCTCACGCTCGGCGTTGCAATTTGGGGTCTCGTCCCGCTTCTGTTCTGGGGATTCAAAGTCGGCAATTCCGCGCGCCACAACCTGCCCGCGTTTCCGCCGCTGGTCTTCTTGGCGATCTCGATGCTGTTCCAGCTCGTGGAAAACCAGACCCGGCGAGCTTGGGCCCTGATCGCCCTGCTGCTCGCGGCAGGCCAGCTGGATCGCACGGGCGGCAACGTGGTCACGCCTCCAGTCGACGTGCTTCACGCGACCGAGTTGGTCAAATACGCCACCAAGCGCGTGCACCGGAAGGCGCGCGAATTCTTGAGCTCGCCGCACCCGAAAAAAGCGTTCGTCGAGACCGAGTACCTGTTCCCGTATGCGGAGTTCGAAGCTTGGGCCGCGGCCGAGACGCCGACCCTGAGCGAGAACCTCGAAACGCGGAAGAGCTTCAGCGATGGCCCAAATCGAGAAACGCTGGTGCTCTTGACCAGCGGGGCCCGCGAGGCCAAAACCGAGGCCCGAAGGTTACGCCGCCACGGCTTCAAGGTGATCTCCCTGCAGTTCTCGCTGTAAAGGTGCTACACCCTGCCCGGCCGGGCGGGCGGAGCCGGCTCCCGCGAACATGAAGCTCATCATCCAAATCCCGTGCCTGAACGAGGCTCAGACCCTGCATATCGCGCTCGCCGATCTGCCCAAGCAGATCCCCGGCATCGACACGATTGAAGTGCTGGTGATCGACGATGGCAGCCGCGACGACACCGTCGCAGTCGCGCGCAAAAACGGCGTGCACCACGTGGTCGGCTTCCGACAGAACCAGGGCTTGGCTCGCGCCTTCATGCTCGGCCTCGAGTCGTGCCTGGAGCGCGGCGCGGACATCATCGTCAATACGGATGCCGACAACCAGTACAACGGCGCGGACATCGAGAAACTGGTGCGCCCGATCTTGGACGGCCAAGCCGATTTCGTGATCGGCGCGCGTCCGATCGACACCATCGAACACTTTTCGCCGATCAAGAAGTTCCTGCAACGCCTGGGCAGCTCGATTGTCCGCCGGGTGAGCGGGACGGACGTGGTCGACGCGCCCAGCGGCTTCCGCGCGGTCTCGCGTGACGTCGCGCTGATGCTGAACGTCTTCAACAGCTACACCTACACGCTCGAGACGATCATCCAAGCCGGCCAGCGCAACATGACCGTGGTGTCGGTGCCGATCCGGGTAAATGGAGATTTGCGCCCCTCACGCCTGGTGCGCAGCATCCCCAATTACATCAAGCGCTCGATGGTGACGATGTTCCGCATCTTCATCGTCTACCAGCCGCTCAAGTTCTTCCTGACCGTCAGCTTGTTCCCGCTCGGCCTCGGGCTCGTCATCGGCGGCCGGTTCTTGTGGTACTTCGTGGCCGGCAACGGCAACGGCCACGTTCAATCCCTGATTTTCGCCGCGGTCTTGCTGATCGTCGGTTTTTTGACCTCGCTGCTCGCGATCTTGGGCGATCTGCTGAGCGTGAATCGGCGCTTGCTCGAAGAGCTGCAACAGCGCGAACGCCGCCGTCGGGTCGATGCCACTGCCGGTCACAGCCACGCGCTCACCGGCACTGGACCACGCACGACCAGCTTGTATCCCGACCCCGATCGCCGCGCCGCCAGCTCCAGCTCTTAGCTACTCGCTCCGCGGAATCAGAACTTTGAAGTTGCGCTTTCCCGCGCGCCGATTTTCGAACGAATAGCGTGTCAGCAGCGGTGCGACTTGGGTCGGGCTCACGCCGTGGAAAAACCAGACTTGTGCGTTGAATGACGGGTCGAGCAAGCGCTCCTGCTCCGCGGGGAAGGTGCGCCAATCGATGGCCTTTGCGGACTGTTCCGGGCTCGATGCATAGCGCTCCAACATCCGAGACTCGTGAAACCCCGATAGACCGACCAGAATCGGCGCCCGGGGCGCGCTCAGTGCCCGGATCTCCAAAGCCAATTCCCGCTGCTGCTGGCTGCGACGCAGGTCGCTGAACAGGCTTTGATAGCTGCTCTTCACGTTCAGCAAACAACCGCAAAACAGCACGGAGAGCCCGACGCGCAGCCACGCGCGGGAAATGGCGAACGCGATCGCGGGCAACATTCCGAGCAGCACCAAATTGGGCAGCTGCACCGGGACGTCCTGAAAGCGCTGGCCCACGACGGCCAGCAACAGCACACTGAGCAGAAGGGCCAGTGCGGGCTGCCCCGCGCGCCACAGCCTCGGACTCGCGAGACACACGAGCGCACCCACCACGTACAGCGGGAGCATGTAGCCCAACTGGTCCGTGATGAAGTCCAAGCTTTGCGCGATCCGCCGTGGCACGGACGCAGACGCGCGCGGTGCGTGCAGCAGCCCGCGCGAGCCATACACATAATCTCGAAAGAAGAACGCGACCGGCGGCAGATACACCAGCAGCGAACCGGCTGCCAACGCGAGCAGGCTCCGGACCTGCTGCCGCAAGCCCTCACGGTTCAGCAGCGCCCGAACTGCGGCGCTCACCACGAACACCGTGAGCAGGGGCCCCGAAAGCGGCGTGACCAGCAGCGAGAACCCGAACAAAAACCCCGCCACCAGCGCAGCCCCGCGCTGAAAGCAGGCGAACGAGAGCGCCACGAACGCGACCGACACACCGTCCACCTCCGAGAGCAACATGCCCCGGAGTTGAGCCGACAACCCCAACGCCATGGGCACGGTCGCAAGCGCTGCGAGACGAGACTCGGTCAATCGCGCGGTCGTGGCATAGAGCGCGGCCAAGCCCAGCCAGCCGACGAGCAGCACCATCACATTCATGTTCAAATCGGTAGTGAAGGGCAGCAACCGATCGAACAAGATGCCGAGCACAAAATAGCCCACGTGGGTAGTGCGGCCTGCCAAGTCGCACTCGGCTATCTGCTGGTTGTAGACCGCACTATCGCCGTTCTGCAGCAACGGACGAAGCAGCGCCAGATGAGCGACGAACAGCAAAAGGAAAAACGAAGCCACCGCGCTCTGCCGAACACGCTCGCTGGACAGCCACCGGACACGAGCGATCCGCGCACGAAGCTCCGCGAACCACGCACTTCCGTCCACGTCGAGGGCATACCACTGCGCAGCTGTAAAACGTTCCTATTTTAACGCGGTTACAACCTGATACGTGTCACCAACCTCGCGGCCCAATCAGAGCGCGCCCGGTTCCAGGCTTCGTTCGCCTCGCTGGAGCCCCCTGCCTAGAAAAAAGCAAAGCGTGCGCGCACGCTTTGTTTTTTTCGCGAATACCCAGCCCCGCTTGGTGAGTGCTCGTAACGAGACGAAGCACACGCGGCTAGCAGCGTTCGCCGATCAAAAAGCGAGGGCGGTTCTTGAGCACTTCGAAAATTTTGCCGAGGTAGGTGCCGATGACGCCGAGCAGCACGAACAGAATGCCGAACATCAGCGACATGAAGCCCATCATCGAGGCCCAGCCGGTGACCGTTTGGCCTCGGAAATATTGGATCAGGATGTAGCTGAGCTCCAACACGGCCAAACCGCTGGTGAGAAAGCCGATCCAGATCCCGAGTCGCAGCGGTGCCAGTGAAAACGAGAGGATCGCGCCCGAGGCGAAGCGCAGCATCTTCTTGAGGCTGTACTTGGTAGTGCCGCTGAAGCGCTTGTTGGCGCGGTAGGGCAGCGTGACCGAGCGAAAGCCGAGCCAAGTGACGGAGCCGCGGATGAATAGATCGACGTCGTTCATGTCGCACAGCGCGTGCACGGCGGTGGCGTCCATCAAGCGAAAGTCCGAGTTGCCGGGGGCCATCGACACGCCGGTGAGTTTGGAGAATACGCCGTAGAACCAGCGCGAGGTGGTGCGCTTGAAGAGCGAGGTGTCTTCGGCGTCGGCGCGCTCGGTGGTGACGACCTTGTAGCCCTCGCGCCAGCGCGCGAACAGCTCCGGGATCAGCTCGGGTGGGTGCTGCAGATCGCCGTCCATGCTGACCACGGCGCGGCCGCGCGCTTCGCTCAAGCCGGCCATCAGCGCGCCCTGGTGACCGAAGTTGCGCGCCAGACGGGCGCCGCGTAGGGCTGGGTGCAGCTTGCCCTGAGCGACGATCTGCGCCCAAGTGCCGTCCGAGCTGCCGTCATCGACCAAGATGATCTCGAACGGCACACCCATGCCCAGCACGACCTTTTCCACCGCGGCCACGAAGGCGGCGATGTTGCCCTCTTCGTTGTACATCGGAGCGACGACGGACAGCTCCGGGAGCTTGGCCTCGAGCGCTGGGCTGTGGCTGGGATCGGTCATTTTGCCCGGGAACTCCGCTCGGATACCACAGGGCCTTCGGCTTTGCGACCCATGATATAAGCCGTCCCGTCAATGATCGATCCCAGTCTGCGTCAGACGCGCGGCGCGCGCGCCTTCGAATACGGCGTGGTCGCGCTCGCTGCCGTGGCTTTCGCAGCAAGCTACGGGCTGACCTACGGCTACGACAATCAATACGTGTACTTCTTGAAGGCGCTGACGCTGACCGACAAGAGCGTGCTGCGCGCGGACTGGTTCACGTTTCACACCACGCAATATCACCGCTTGTTCTCCTACTTTGGCGCGTTCCTGTTGCTGCTGAACAAGCAGGGCTGGGCGGTGGCCATCGTGCAATTCTTGCTGGTGCTGCTGGGCGGGCTCACCATCTATCGCATCGTGAAGCGCGTGGCCGGGGCGCAGCTTTCGGTAGCGGCGTATCTGCTCTTACTGTCGATTCTGTTCATCACCCGCACTTCCAGCGTGGGCTCGAGCTACTTGTTCGACACCATCTTGCAGCCGTCCACCTTGGGTGCGCTGGGCTCGATCGCGGGCACTTTGTTCTTCGTCGAGGAGCGTTGGCTGGCGTCGGGCGTGTGCCTGGCCGCCGGCGGCGCGTTTCACGCGAACTACTTGGTGCTCGCGTATCCTATTTTCGGGCTGGCTCACCTGGCGCTCGGCTTCAAAGGCTTGAAGCAGCGCTTGATCTTGCAGTTCTCGCCGCTGCTTGCGATCACGCTCGCGCTCTCGCCGCTGCTGCTCGCCGCGTCGCACACCAAGGCGTCGCCCGAGGCGCAAGAAATCTTGTTCCGGATCCGCTCCCCGCACCATTACAATCCGGCGCGTTTCGAGCGCAATTTCATGCCTTTTGCCGCTTGGCAGCTGGTCGGCATCGGCGGCGGTTGGCTGCTCCACAGAAGCCCCAATGGCCGACGTTTGGGCGCTGTCTTGTGCGGCTTGCTGCTCACGATCTGGACCGGCACGGTGCTGACGACGTTCTACGACGTGCCCAAGGTGAACCAGATTTTCGTTTGGCGTTTCGCGCCGAACGCCGATCTCGTGAGCCAAATTTTTCTCGCCTGCGGCTTGGCACAAGTCATGGCCAAGCCCTCCGTCACGCGCCACTACCCGGGCGTCGCAGTCGGCTTGGTTGCTGCTGGGCTCGGGGTGTTCGGGCTGTTCTTTCGCGGTAAAGAGAATGCGCCGATCCCGAATTTGATATTCCTGCTGCTGGGCGCCGTGCTCGCGCTGCGCGCGCTGGATCTCGCGCTCGACTTGCTGGCTCGCTTCGTGCCAGGCCAGGCGTCATCGATCGAAGGGCTCAAAAAGCTACTCTTCTATTGCCCGCTCCTGCTCGGCCTGTACCAGATGTACGACCTGGTGCCGGATCGCTTGCAGCGCGCGCGCGCGCACTCGACCCTGCTCAAAGAGGACGGCGGGCGCAACGACGACCTTTATCGCTGGCTGCGCGAAAAATCCCCCAAGGATGCGATCTACCTGACGCCACCAGATCTGGAAGGGGCGCGCTTTCTCGGCCAGCGCGCGATAGTCGTGGATTGGAAGGCCGTGCCGTTGATCCCGACCGAGCTCCTCGGCTGGTACGAGCGCTTGTGCGACGTGACCGGCCGCGAAGTAAAGGGGTCGGGGGACCTGGCCGGCTATGGCTCGCTCGATCCCGAGCGGCTCGCGCTGATCGTGAGCAAATACCACCCGGATTACCTCGTGCTGCGGCGCGGGGCCGAGCGGCGTTTCGAGGATTTGCCGGTGATCTACCAAAATTCCGGCTATTCTGTGCTCAAGATTGCGGGCCGCGCAGTTCAGCCCTGAAATCCTTGCTCGAGCCCGGAGCCTGAGGCACCTTCCGCGACCGACTGCTCATGCCGACGCCCGCTGCCCCGAAGCTTTCGTTCGTGATCCCGTTCATGAACGAAGAAGCCACTCTCGAAGAGTTGTACCGCCGCATCGCGGAAGCCGTCACGCCGACGCTCGGCCCGGGAGAAAGCTTCGAAGTTTTGTTCATCGACGACGGGAGTACGGACGGCTCGGTCGCCGTCGCCGAGCGCCTGGTTCGAGCGCACCCCCAGGTCACGCTGCTCGAGCTGCAGGGCAATTTCGGAAAGAGCGCCGCGTTGGCCGCGGGCTTCACGCGCGCGCGCGGCAGCATCGTGTTCACGCTCGACGCAGATCTGCAGGACGACCCCAAAGAAATCCCCCGATTTCTGGCGAAGCTGGCGGAGGGCTTCGATTTGGTGTCCGGCTACAAGCAGAAGCGGAACGACCCCATCACCAAAGTGCTGCCCTCGCGGGTGTTCAATTGGTTGGTGCGCAGCGCGACGGGCGTGAAGCTACACGACGTGAATTGCGGCTTCAAAGCCTACCGCGACGTGGTGCTCGAGAACGTGCGCCTGTACGGCGAATTGCATCGCTTCGTGCCGGTGCTCGCCCACTGGAAGCGCTTTCGCATCGGCGAGATCGCGGTCGAACATCACGCGCGCCGCTTCGGCTATTCGAAATTCGGTGGCGGTCGCTTCTTCCGCGGTCTGATGGATTTGCTGACGGTCGTATTCTTGCTGCGCTACGGCCGCCGCCCGGCGCACTTCTTCGGCGCGTTCGGCACGCTCACCTTGGTCATCGGCCTAATCATCTTCGGCTATTTGTGCGCCATCTGGTTCATGGGGCAATCGATCGGGCATCGCCCGCTCTTGATCTTGGCCGTGCTCATGATCGTGGTCGGGGTACAAATTCTCGCGACCGGCCTGATCGCCGAGCTGATCGTGCATTTGTCGCGCAACGAGCTGCCCTACGTGCTCAAGCGCGAAGCGGTGCACGAAGTCGCGGTGCTCGGCCCCGGGTTACCGCAGGGC
This sequence comes from Polyangiaceae bacterium, assembly GCA_035688655.1. Taxonomy (GTDB): domain Bacteria; phylum Myxococcota_A; class Polyangia; order Polyangiales; family Polyangiaceae; genus PMG-095. Next base: position 20,387 of record DASSMT010000505.1, read on the forward strand.
GAAGCGCGCGTGCCTGTGATGCACACCTGAGCGTCTGCGCCTCAACGAGCCCAGCGCTTGAGCACGGCCCAGGCACACACATCGGCGGCGAGCGAGGCGGCGCGTGAGGCGACGGCGATGGCGAGCGCGGGCGCGCTGCCCAGGGCTGGAGCCAGGCTGATCGAGAGAATGGCTTCGCGCACGCCCACGCCCGCGGGTGCGGCCAGGGCGACGAAGCCTCCAACGGTAGCCAGCGCATACAAGCCCGAGCTCGACAGCGCGATGCTGGGCGCGCCGCCGAACGCGTGGGTCAGCAGAAAGCCATGTGCGGCCCAGCTGGCCCAATAAAACACGTGGGCCAAAGGCAGCGACAACGGCACGAGCGGCCCGCTGCCTTCGACTTTGAGCAAGCGCACGACGAACGCCGGCAGTCGGGCGCGATCGACGCACGAAAGCACGATCACGATCGCGGTGAAGCCGAGCACGATCGGGATCGCCCAGGCACCGAGCAACGCCATCAAGCCTTCACTCGGGGGAAGCCAAGACAAGGTCGCGAAACCGACGGCGCCGCCGACTGCGGTCCAGGACAGCATCTCCAGCCCCACGGAGGATCCGACGGAGACTGCTGACACGCCGAGTCGCGCCGCCCCAGCCATGCGCACGAAGGGCAAGCCGACCATGCCCGGCGTGTAGCGCGCGAGCTGAGAGTCCATGTACAGAGACAGCGCTGGTCCTCGTGGCACACGCCGAGCCGTCATCCGCTCGATCAGCGCAATCCAGCCGCGAGCTTGGATCAAACAGCCGAGCCCGAGCGGCAGGATCGAGAGCAGCGCCCAGAGCAGGTCGAGCGAGACCCGGGTCTTCTGCCAGCGATGCGCCAAATCCCAGGCCGAATAGCCGACGAAGACCAGCGCGATGGTCATGAAGAGCGGACCGAGCCGCTTCTTCAGGCCAGGTTTTGCCGGCGGGGGCGGACCTGCTTCTGGGATGCTCAAAGCTGCCAGTCGATGACGAGCTGCGAATTCTGAGAGGTGTTCGCGCCCTTCTTGAGCAGCGCGAACTCCGCCACGCGCTTGATCACGCCGTACTGGCCGCTCTCGAGCGCGGCTTTCAACGTCGGCTTGGTGCGCGAGAGCTTGAGCTCTTTGCTGGAAGCGAGCACGTACTCGGCGCCCATCGGACCGTGACGCATGGTGAACATCTTCACGCGCGACGAGACGTGTGGGCCGACGGTTTCGGTGGCGGCCACCGAGGCATCCTTCGGGATCAGCTCGACCAAGGACTGCAAACGTTCATAACGCTCGGCCTCACGCGGCTCGAAGCCAAAGTCGATGAAGTTGTAGCCGCCCTTGAGCGAATTGGGGCGCGCCGCGAACGCGCCGTAGTTGTAAGTGAGCACGAGCGAGGCACAGACCATGGTGATGGCCGCGGCGCGCATGCGAATGACGCCAGAATCCAGGCTCTTGCCCAGCGCCGCGAGCGCGAGCGGCACGGCCAAGAACAAGTACGGCGCCCAATGCATCACGTAGTGGAACGAGAACAGCGTGGGCGGGTCGTAGTTCGTCACGAGCAGGGTCAGGAAGATGCCCGGCACGAAGGCGGCCCACAAATACCAGCGGCGCGCCGGCAAGAACGCGACCGGCACCAACAAATGCAACAGGTAGACGAGCTTCTTCTCGACCACCAACTTGGACAGCACGAACAGCGGGTTCGTGATGAGCGTCTTGATCACGCTCTTGTAGCCCTTCTCGCCGTCGGCCCAGAGCTCCTTGTACATGTTCGGGTACCACCACTCGCCCGCGTCATCCATGACGTGAAAGCGCAGGTACACGAAATAGGTGAGCGCAGAGCAGGCGATGACGAAGCCCTGGAACGGACGATGACCCGAGAGCAAGAGGAAGCCGCCGATCACGGCGACGCCGATCGGAATGTCTTCACGCAGCAAAAGCGCCGCCGCGGTGGCCAATCCGCACAAGAGCCAGCGTCGCGTCTCGGCCGCCCAGACCAAGCTGAACAAGAAGAACGTCGCGATCGGCACGTTCTGGAACTCCGAGAAGTTCGCGCTGTGCATCGGGTAGTAGCAGAGGAAGGTCAACGCCACCGCCGCCGCCATGACGTTCGACACATGGCGACGCGCAAAGCCGTACAGCGGCAGCGCGCTCAGCCCGAGCATGAAGGATTGCAGCACCAGCAGTGTCTCCGGCTTCGGAAACAGTGCGTACAGGGGCAGAAACAAATACGTCCCGAACTTGGCGTGGTTCGCCAAGTATTTTCCGGGCTCGGTCGGGAAGACGACGGTGCTCTCCAGGAATTTCCCGTGCAGCCCGCCGTAGATCAGGTTGTTGTTGATTGACAGATCGAAGTTGTGAGTCCTGAGCTTGTAGTGCCAACGCACGAAATAGAAGCTCATGAACAGCGCGTAGCCGAGCGCAGCCGCGATCACCGCCGTGCGCGGCCCTTGGCGCTGCACCACGGGCGGCAGCTGGTCCTTCATGCCGGCCCACCAAACCCGCACTGCTTCGGGGATTGACGAGAACGAGCGCACGAGCAGCGTCTCGAGCACCAGCGCGCCGACGAGCACGACGAGCAGCAGCGCTTGGTGCCGGTTCTGCCAGGGCTTGTAGCGAAAGACGATCGGCATGATCGGCAAGGCGATCAGCGGCGAAACGAACCACGCCCACTGTTCGGCAATCTGCCAAGAGCGTCGCTTGTTCCAGAGGTAGGTCAGCGCGCCCGCGCCGACCGCACCACCCAGCACCAGCCCACCCACCACGCCCGCGAGCAAGGTCCCACGCTGGTCCGGCGACTCGAGCCGGTTGTCCGCGATGAAGTCCGCGATCCACCGCGACCGGAATGCGAATTGCGTCCACACCAGCAGCGCGCTACCGAGCAACGCGCTCAGCGCGAGCACTCGGCTGCCGATCCCCCAGCGATCTTCGTCGGGTTGAGAGCGGTCCTCGGGCGGCTCGTCACCCTCCGGCTCGGAGGGCTCTTCACTGTCGCGGCTGTCGGGCTCCGCGTCTTCGGAATCGGGCGAGGAGTCCAGCTCCTCGTCCTCTTGTTCCGCCTCGCCCGCTGCTTTTTCGTCGAAATCCGGCTCAGACCCGGTCATTGCGCGCAGGGGTGTACCACGAGACCGCGCCGGCTGGCGCCATTCGCGAGCGACGCGTACTCTATCGAGAGTGAGTATTCGTGCCTACGCCCGGTTCTGGCCGGTCGCCGTGCTGCTTTTTGCGGGGCACTCGGCGCGGGCCGAGTTCAATCCAGAAGGCCGAAGCAAGAGACCGAAGTCGCCCGCCCACCCGCCGGCGACCACGACCCCGGCACGACCCAGGCCGGCCACCGCCGCTCCCGGCCCGTCGGCAGCTCCAGCACCCGCGGCGTCGTCTCCCGCCGAGACGAGCAAGCGCGACAAGCCGGAGGTCAAGGGCCCGAGCAGCGAAGCGCTGATAGAGCGCTACACGGCGATCGTGCTTTCGCAACCAGGGGCAGACTTCCCGCTCCAGCGCTTGCTCGAGTTGTACCGCGAACGCGACGGCAAGCTGGACGCGCTGGTCGCCGATCTCGCGCGGCGCGCCGAAGCCGGAGGCGCGACGCGCTACGCCGCGCTGATCGCGATCGCCGGCATCGAGAAGCTCGAGGGACGACCCGAGCGCGCACAGGCCGCCTTCGAGCGCGCGATTGGCGAGGACGCAAAGAACCCGATTGCCGTGGTCGCGCTCGCCCGCATGCTGAACGAACGCGGCGACAAGAGCGCCGCGCGCGCGCGCTTCGAGCAAGCGCTGCCCACGCTGAAAGACGACGCCGACCGCGAACAGGTGCTGCGCACGTTGCTCGGCCTGTGCCTCGATTTGAAGGACTACGATTCGGCCAAGCGCTACCACGAGCAACTCGTGAAACGCGCCGGCGGCTCCTTCATCGTGCGCGCGGAATTTGGCCGAGAACTCTTGGCGCGCGGCGCCTACGAGCGCGCTGCGGCCGAATACAAGACGGTCGTGCAGGCCGCCATCGGAGATAACCGCGTGCTCGCCCCCGCGCTGCGCGACTACGGCAAAGCGCTGGAAAAACTGGGCAAGCGCGAAGAGGCCCTTGCGCAATATCGTCGCGCGCTGTCGCTCGCCGGCGAATCCGGGGTGCGCCGTGAAATCGTGGCCGCGATCGTGGACAGCTACCGCCAGCGCGAGCGCCTGCCCGAGCTGATCGCAGAATTGGAGAAACGCGCGGCTGCTTCGGCCGAAGATCTGCGCACGCTCGGGGCGTTGTACGAAGAAACCGGCCAAGTCGAAAAGGCGCTCGCCACGTATCGGCGAGCGCTGGCCGCCGATGGCAAGGACCTGGCCACGCGCCTCAAGGTCGTGCACTTGCTCGAGGTGCGCGGCGATCTGGAGCAAGCCATCGCCGAGTACGATGCTTTGATCAAGGCCGCGCCGCGCAACCCGGATTTCGTGTTTCAACTGGCCGAAGCCCTGATTTCACGCGGCGATCGCAAGAAAGCCCTGACGCGCCTGCAAGAGCTGGAGGCCCGCTCGCAAAGCGACGAGGAAACGCTGGCCGCCTTGGTCGACTTCTACGAGCGCGTGGATGAAAAAGAGCGCGCGCTTTCGCTCTTGCAACGCCTGGCCAACAGCAGCGCCGCGGATCCGGAGCACTTGGTCGAGCTCGGCACGCGCTATTGGCAAGAGGGCGACAAGAAGAAGGCGCTCGCGACCTGGCAGCGCATCAAAGCCGTGCTGCCGGATCGCGCCCGCGCGCTACAAATCCTGGGCGAGCTGTACCTCGAGCACGACATGCCGAAGGAAGCGCTGGTGGCACTGGCAGAGGCGGCCAAGCTCTCGCCCAAACAGCCACGCTATCGCAAAGCGTACGCGCTCGCGCTCGAGCGCACCAGCGCCGCCAGCGGCACGCGCGAAGGCAGATCCGCGCAGTTCGAGGAAGCGCGCAAGATCTGGGAGGAGCTGATCCGCGAAGCGCAAAACGACGCCACGCTCGCGCGCGAGGCTCGTCAACACATCATCACCCTGTACAGCCTGGAGGGGCAGCTCGCCCAGCGCGTGCCCGCTCTGGAGCGCCGCTTGGCCCAAAAGCCGCCTGATTTGGAGGCGGGGCGGCTCCTCGCCGAAGCGCACCTGCGCCTGCGTCGCTACCCGGAGGCCGAGCGCGTGCTCACGCGCGTGATCGAGGCAGCGCCGGGCGACAGCGAGAGCGAGAGCTCACTCGAGCGCGTGCTGGTGCTCGAGCACAAGCTGCGCGAAGCCATCAACGTGCTGGAAAAGTTGGCCGCCAGCGACCCCAAGCGCGCCCGCGAGTACTACCAGCGCATGGCAAGCTACGCGGCCGAGCTGTACCAAGACGACGAAGCCGTGCGCTACGCCGCGCGCGCCGTCGAGCTCAGCCCGGACGACGCCGAGGGCCACAAGAAGCTCGGCGAGATGTATCGCAAGCGCCAAGACGTCGCCAAATCGATCAGTGAGTTCCGGCAAGCGATTAGCAAGAACGAGCGCTTGTTCCCTGTCTATCTGGAGCTCGCCGAGCTGCTCCTGGGCCAAGGCGAAACGGACGACGCGGACATGCTCTTGCGCCGCGTCATCCGCGCTTCACCGGACGAAGAGCTGATCAGCCAAGCCGCGCGTCTGAGTATGCAAGTGAACTTGGGTCGCGGCACGCTCGAGTCGCTCGAACGAGATTTGCTGCCGCTGGCGCTGAACAGCCCGGAACGGCCGATTTATCGGCAACTGTTGTTGGAGGTGTACGGCGCGCTCGCCTACCCGCTCTTGGAGCGCGAAAAGAGCGAGCGAGAAAAGGAAGCGGAAGCGGCGCGCAGCGCGCTCGATCGCCTGGGTGAGCGCGCCGTCAAGCCGCTGCTCGACGCCCTGTCCGATCCGCGCGAGGCCGAGCAAGAGGTGGCCATCACGCTCTTGTCGCACGTGCAGAACAAGAGCGCGGGGCCGACGCTGTTTTCGTATGCCACCGGCAACGCAGACAGCGAGCTGCGAACGCGAGCCATGCTGGCCGTGGGCATGCTGCGCGATCCAGCGCTCGTGCCGCGCTTCGAGGGTTTGCTGCTCTCTTCCGGACACGTCACGGCGGGCGAATCGGATCCGGTGCTGCTCTCGGCCGTGTGGAGCGTGGCACGCATGCGTTCGCCACGCGCCGAGCACCTATTGAGCGCGCTCTCGGGCAGCGACTCGGCGGAGGTCAGCGCGCTCGGCCTGATTGGACTGTCGATGCTCGGCTCGCGTGCCTCCGCACCGCACGCCGCGAAATTGCTGCGCCAAGCCGAGGCTGGCCCTCTGCCGCGCGCGGCAGCAGCCTACGCGCTAGCGGAAGCCGGACAAAAGACCCAAGCAGACGTGCTCACGGAGCTCAGCGAAGCGAGCGATCCGACGCTTTCGGCGATGGCCGTACTGAGCCTCGCTCGCCTCAACGCGCCGGGCGCCCCACGGGCCGTCGCCGACGCTTTGAGCAGCCTGGATCCACTCGTCTCGCGCGCAGGTGGCGATGCCGCGCTCACGCTTGCGACCGGCAGCTACCGCAAGCCCAAAGAGTTGCTCCCGGCACCGGACGGCTCGCTGGATGTGCGTCGCTTGATCGACGGCCTACGACCGAGCGGCTACTCCGGTAGTGAGCGCGTCGCTGCGCTCGAGAAGTTGTCCGGTCCGCTCTCGCTCGCGCTGGGGCGCGCGGCCGCCATTTCGCCTGACCGTGCACGCGGCGTCGCCGCGTTGCTGGTGGTCGACCCGGGCCAATTGCCCTTTGCTCCACTGACGGAGGGTGCACAATTCACGCCCGCCGAGCGCGCGCGGCTGGAAGCCTTGGCGCGTGAGCTCGGGGGCGCGCTGCTGCCCACGTTCAGCGCGCTCGCGCGCCATCCTTCGCCCGAGGTGCGCTTGTTTGCGCTGCGTTTTCTGGGTCAGCGCGCAGAACCTGCGGCCAAGGCCGCGCTCGCGGCCGCGCTCAAAGACGAGCTGAGCGCGGTGCGGCGCGCCGCGCTCACGACCTTCGATGCTTCGGATCCACAGGCCGCGGCTGCGGTGATCGCGCTGCTCGACGTGGAGCCGGATTGGGCACTGCGCGCCCTGGCAGTGACGACGCTGGGGCGCATCGCCGCCGGGAACCCGAGCGCGCAGGTGGTGGCCGCGCTCAGCCAACGCGCCAGCAAAGACGCCTTCGCGCTGGTGCGTGAAAGCGCGCTCGAAGCCTTGGTTCTGGTCGATCCGGTCGCCGCCAAGCGCGTGCTTTCGGTGAGCCATGACAGCGACCCGGAACCCAGGGTAAAAGCCAGGGCTCAGGCTTTGCTCCAACGGCTTTGATGTCCCGCGTTCCCGTTCCTTCGCTCGAGCTCCGCTCGCGGCTCACGCTCAGCGTGCTCGTGGCCGTGTGCGCGAGCGCCATGACGAGCTGCGGTAGCCTGAAAGGCTTCGACAGCAAGCCCGGTGAAGCGTACTGCGGCGCCATCGGCCTGAGCGACTTTCAAGAAGGCTTCGTGGAGGTGGGCTCGCTCCCCACGCTCGCGCTCGCGCTCACCTTGGACATCGACAAGCTCGCCACCGAGCCGGGCGTGCTGAGCAGCAAAGATCCGAACAGCATTTGCAACACCGCAGACACTCAGCAAGAGCTGTTTCGGAACGCGCCGCTCCGTGCCATCCCGGTGCTGCAGCACGATGTGCTGTCCGCGCTCACCTTTGGCGAGGGGCACGATCACGATTTCTTCGCCTGGGTCGATTCGACCTGTCAGGGCACGATGCTGGCCGTGGTGTCGTTGATGAAAAACAACTACGTCGAGCTGCGCTTGTTCAAGCCGGCGCCCCTACCGGGCCCGGACGCCACGGCTGCGGAGAAACCGGGCTTCGCGCTCTTTCATCTCAATCCAAAACCACTCACCAAGCCCGACACGGAGGGCGGCTGCGGCTTCCCTCCTCCCTCGTGAATCACTGCCATGTTGGTCCTCGGCATCGAAACCTCGTGTGACGAAACCGCCGCCGCGCTCGTCACGGACGACGGCAAAGTCGTCAGCGACTCCGTCCACAGTCAGATCAAGCTGCACGCGCCGTACGGCGGTGTCGTCCCCGAGCTGGCCTCACGCGATCACTTGCGCAACGTGCGCCCGGTGATCCGCGAGGTGTTCCGCAAAGCGAACCTCGAGCCGAGCGCGATCGACGGCATCGCCGTGACCAATCGACCGGGCTTGACCGGCGCGCTGCTGGTCGGCGTGCAGGCGGCCAAGGGCCTGGCATTTGCGCTGGAAAAACCGCTGGTCGGCGTCGACCACTTGGTCGGACATCTGCTCGCGGTGTTCCTGCAGTTCCCGGGCGTGCCCGAGCAACCTCCGGCACAGTATCCGTTCGTGGCGCTGCTCGCCTCTGGCGGTCACACCGCGCTCTATCGCGTCGCGGGCCCCGAGCTCGAAAAGGTGACCGAGCTCGGAGCCACGCGCGACGACGCCGCCGGGGAATGTTTCGACAAGGTCGGCAAGCTGCTGGGGCTGGGTTACCCGGGCGGCCCGTTGATCGACAAGCTCGCCAAAGACGGCAACCCCAACGCGATCGACATCCCGTGGCCCATGCGCCGCCGGGGTTCGCTCGAGTTCAGCTTCTCGGGCTTGAAGAGCAACATGCTGCGCTGGGTCACCGAGCACGGTGTGCCCCAAGACGAGCAGACACTGCGCGACGTGTGCGCCGCCTTCCAACGCCGCGTCGTCGATACGCTGATCTTCAAGACTCTCGAGGCGGCGCGCGCGCAAAAGGTCGACACGGTCGTGCTCGCGGGCGGTGTGGCCGCCAATCGCGAGCTGCGCGAACGCTCGACGGCTCAAGCCGCGGCGCACGGCATCCGCGTGGTGGTCCCGCCGTTCAAAGCCTGCACCGACAACGCCTCGATGATCGCCTACGCCGGAATCCAACGCCTGCGACGCGGCGACAACGACGGGCACGGGCTTTTGACGAGCCCACACACCTCGCTACCCCAGAGCACCAAAAAAGGCCGCGGCAAGCGCGAAAACTAGCCTTCTGACGGCCATCGGCCCTCGCCCAATCGCAAAGCTCAGTTCGAATTCGAACCGTGCTTCTCGATTGGGGAGGGGGCGCTCGCGATCCAGCATCGCACCTCACTCACGCGCCCTGTTCCCGTCGCTCGACGCCGAGCGCGGGGCGCGGCGCGTGAGTACGCTCAGCTGATCGAAAGCCCACCGTCGACCGGCTACTCCACGCCGGTGATGTAAGAGGCTTGGGGCGAGGCCAAGAACAGCACCGCACCTGCCACTTCTTCGGCGCTACCGAAACGACCTTGCGGGATGCGCTCGGTGTAGTGCTTGGCGCTCGCCGCTGCCACGTCGGGGGGAAGCCCGAATTTGGCCTGGATCGGCGTGACGATCGTCGCGGGACAGACGGAGTTGACGCGAATGCCGCGCGGCGCGAGCTCCACGGCCAAACAGCGAACCAAGGCCGCGACGGCGCCTTTGCTCGCGGAGTAGATCGACAACGCGGGCGTCCCGCGCTGGTCGGCGACCGAGGTGTTGACGATCACCGAGGCGCCGCTGCCGAGGAGCGGCAAGAGCTTCTGCAACGTGAACACGACCCCCTTGACGTTCACGTTCATGTGCTCGTCGTAGAAGCTTTCCGTGACGCCGGAGAACGGCGCGAGCTGCGCGATGCCGGCATTGAGAAACAAGATGTCCAGCTTGCCGAAGCGCTGCTCGACCTCGCGCGCCAGCTGTTCCGCGTCCGCCAGCGAGCGAGCGTCCGCCTCGAGCACGGCGATCTCCGATGGCAGCTCGCGGCGAGCCTGCGACAACGTGTCCGCGTTGCGACCCGTGACGATGACGCGGGCGCCCTTTCGGTGCAGAAGCTCTGCCGTTGCCCGCCCGATCCCCGTGGTGCCGCCCGTGACCAGCGCGCACTTGCCGAATACCCCACTATTTTCCGTTATTTCCATGGCTCTCCTCTTTTTTGACAAATCAGTCAATAATTAGACGAACGAAAGCTCACTCCAAGAGCCGGCGCGCCGCGTGCAGCACGCCGCGCACGAAACTCGGTTCGCGGTTGACGCGCGCTACGACGGCCAACCCCTGCGCGATCGTGAGCAGCGAGCGAGCAGTTGCCCGCGCGTCCAACGCGGGGTTCACTTCCCCTGCCTGCTTGGCTCGCCGCAGGGCGCGCGTGAACGCCGCCTCCATCAATTCGAGCTTGCGCCGCAGAACGTCCGCCATTTCACTGTCCTTCGCGCCGAACTCCGGAACGGAGTTGCCCACCAGACAACCGTGAAACTCGGCCGCCTCGGCCGTGGCTTGCCACTGCTCGAAAATGCGCTCCAGATTCGCACGCCCCGAACCCGGCGCGTCGAGCACATCTACCACGTACGGCTTGAGTACTCGCTCGAAGTAGCGCTCGACAATGCGCAGAAACAGAGCGCGCTTGTCCCCGAACGCGCCATACAGACTCTGCCGCCCAAGGCCGGTCGCTTGTTCGAGATCGACGAGCCCCGTGGCTTCGTAGCCCTTCTTCCAAAATAAGAACATGGCCTGATCCAAAACTTGTTCTTCATCGAACCCACGCGGACGCCCTGCCACGCGCGCGATCTCGCCATTTATTGAACCATCTGTCAATAATGGCCGATGCCGCGAAAAAAGAGCGACTTTGTCGAGCCGTCACTTTCTTCGAATTTCGAGTTGCAGACGACGGTCGACCCGGTCCTTTGATTTATTCGTGCCGGGAACTTCCCCAGACTGTGTTAGCGTGCCCGCTCAGCTGTGAGCTGCGTCGAGCTACCCGACGCCCAACGCGATCGCAATCCGTGCGCCGTTGGATTTCGAATTGGGTCGCAACGAAGGAGCTCCGCAAAAATGGATCGCAGTCAACTGCTCGATACGAGGTCGAGGGCGCTCGGCGCCTCCTGGGCGCAAACGGTACTCGCTGCAACGCGCGAGGAAGGGCGGTCAATCGTCGGTGGCTGGCCTGGCACGCTGCCCGAGGCACGTGCGCTCGTTGATTTGGAGTTCAATCGCGAACTGGGCGCGCGAGCCCTAGGCAGGCTCTGCCCGAGTGAGCTCAGCACCGCAGTCGCCATCGCGTACGAACGCGCCAAGCGGGACTGGTTGACAGCTGCGCGTGCGGCGCGCACGTCTGAGCGCGCCGCGCGAACCGCGCAATGACGCACGGCGCTTCTCCCGCGGACACTGGCGCACTGAAGATCGTCACCCAATATTGGCGCGGTAATACACGGGTGTGCGAGCTCGCCACGCGCGAGCAGCGCCTCGACATCTTCATCTCGAGCCACCTGGGCGAAGTCGGGGGCCGTTGCAGCGTCGAAGCCCGCAACGGTCCCAATGACAGCGCAGTCAGAATCCGCCAAGAGGCGTCGACGCGTAGTGAAGCGTTGCTCGCGGTGGCTCACGATTGGCGGTCTCGGGCTCCCGAACTCGGTCTCCCAACCCACGATTGGGAGCTCGTGGCGGCCGCGCTGCGCGCGGTAGGCGCGATAGACCGATGAGCCATCCACGATCGCACGCCGCTCGAACTATCACCTCCGGAACGAATAGCGGCTCAACTCAGCGGCTCAGCGCTGTCGCCAACTACCTGTACCCGTTGCCAACCTGGGGCAACTGAAACCCGAGTTGCCCATTCATCACTGCGCGCTTCAGTAACTTCGCTTGACCCCTGCGCCGGCTGCCCGTATTGTCGCTTAGTTAAGGCGGTCGTCGTCCCTCGTTCGTGGCGACCGCGGCAAGCGTTCGATCCGTGCGGCGGAAGGGCTCCTGCTCCCCCCTAGCCGCCATCCGCTCGGCAAAAGTGCCCGAGCTTTCGAGGATTGAATGAGCCATCACACCTTTGACGTCCTGGATCCGCCGCATTCGCAATTGAGCGCGCTCGCTGCTTTGGTCGACAAGTGCGTCGCGACCCCGAGCCGCGACGGTTTGGCGAGTAACACCGTTTTGAGCCTCGAGAGCCCGTGGCCAGACGCATCCAACACTCTGGCTACGCGCTGCCGCTACCACATGGTCCGCTCCGAGGCTCAGAGCCGCGCGGTCTCCGCACCGGGCGAGCGATGAAGTTCGAACGCTTGACGGTGCGCCGGGTGCTCTGTGCGCTGGATGTGGACCGCTCGAGCTCCACGTCCTTGTCTCTGGCATCGCTGATGGCCGAGCGCTTTCATGCGTCGGTCGATGCGTTGTATGCAAGTGCCGCTGTCCCAACGTTCGATCACTGCGCCGCACGCGTCAGACGGCTGATCAACGAGCACAACGCGCAGGACCGCATGACCCGCATGCTTGCTGACATCAAACGCAATGTTTGTATTTCGTCGTTCGTGACCCGAGGGAATGCCAGCGCCGTCATTCTGGCCCACTCAAAACGGCAGGGCTCGGGCTTGATCGTGATGGCGTCCTCCCCGCACCGGCACTTTGCTGGAGGCCGCAGCACGATCGAAGCCGTCACGGCTCAGGCATCGTGCGCGGTGCTGACCGCGGGTGACGCATTCGAAGCAGTTCCGCTTCGCCGCATCCTGCTGCCCGTGGGACCCGCCGGTGTCGAGCCAGAGGCGCTCAGCTGGGTTTCCGCGCTGGCCTCACGGTTCAGAGCGGAAATTGCTGTGCTCAGAATCGGCAAGCCGCGCAACGGGCTCTGGAAGTTGTTCTCGGCCACGGGCGAAGCCGCGCCCCGAGCGCTCGGTCGTAGCAGCGTCGAGTACGCCGAAGTGCTTGCTGCCCTGGGTCCCCAAGGCATCGAGACTTACGAGATCCAGCACCCTGGCGGTAGCGACACCAGTGCAGTGAGCAATCTCTGCGAATCAGGACGCTTTGACGCCGTGGTCGTGGGCCTGCCGCCCATTGGACAAAGCAAGGACGACGGCGCCGCCTGGGTGTCCTCCGTGCGATTGAAGACGAGCGCACCTGTGCTGTCGGTTCGCTCGATCGGCTCGAGCGTACGCGTCGCGTCGCCCCCGCCACCATCGAAGCCGGCTCGCCACGAAGTAGTCGCTGGCGCTGAGCGCGCGATGAGCGTTTGACGGCTCTACTCAGAGAGCTTGGTCTCCGGACCCGTGATTTTGCGCAGCACGTTGTAGCGGCGTGAGGCGACCCGCAGCGGGCTCGGGACGATCGGCGACTGCCAGTCTGGGTTTTCGATGGCGTCCAGTGCGGCGTGCACGCCTTTGGCCCACGCTTCGCGGACCATGGTGAAGTACGGATTGGCCTCGTCGATGCACGCCAAGTTGTCGCAGCGCAGTGAATTGGCCTCATAGACCAAGAGATCGATGGGCAGGCCTACCGAGACGTTGGACTTCAGCGCTGCGTCGATCGAGACCAGCGCGCACTTGGTGGCCTGGGGCAGCGGCGTGCTGGGTACGAGCACGCGATCCAGCACTGGTTTTCCGTACTTCGACTCGCCGATTTGAAAAAAGCAAGTCTCCGCCGTCGCCTCGATGAAGTTACCGGTCGAATACACGAGGAACAGCCGCATGCCCTCGCCCTTGATTTGGCCACCGAGTATCAGCGTGCAGCTGGCGTCGATGTTGGCCGCGCGCAGCGCGGGGCCATCGTGATCGTACACCCGTCGCAGGGTGTTTCCGAGCACGCGCGCCGCGTCGAACAAACTGGTTGCGTTCCAAATCGTGATCGGTGGCGCGTCGCCCAGTGAAAGCTTCTCGACTTGCAGCAGCTCTCGCACCGATTGCGAAATCGACAAGTTGCCCGAGGAGAGCAGCACCAACACGCGGTCGCCCGGGACCTCGTAGACCATCATCTTGCGGAAGGAGCTGATCTGATCGAACCCCGCATTCGTGCGCGAATCCGACGCGAACACCATGCCGGCATCGACCTTGAGAGAGACGCAGTAAGTCATTGCGAGCGGGAGTATTGGCGTAATCGTTCGCTCTGCCAAGCCGTATCGAGACGGCAAACGACCGCGAGCAGCTTTGCGCGCTGCGAGGTGCGTGGCGCGCCCTGCGGACGCCCCCAATTCTCCAAGTTGCAGCGGCTGCATTGGGCAGGAGCTCAGCGATTCGGCTGATGCCGTGTATCGATCGACGAC
>DASSMT010000105.1:0-4055 GCA_035688655.1 Polyangiaceae bacterium
TGGGGAGCGGGATGAACTGGGTCGGATCCACCAGATTGCCTCGAATCAGATCGAGAGCCAGCCCGTTCGCCTCGCTCTTCACTTTCCGGAAGCCTGGCGGTAACTCGTGCAGCGCTTCCAATAGCGGGTGCGAGAAGTTCGAGTCCACTACGTATTGGACCTCGGACTTGTCCTGCGACTGGACGTTCACCGCGATTCGATAGTCTTTTTCGTTATCGACGATGTGAACCTGGTAGTGCGGGTTCGCGCCCGAGCCGAGACGGCGATCGATCGCCGTCCCCTTCAAGACGCCGTACTCGTTGAGCGCCATTTCTTCGACCTCCTTGAATGATCGACCCCAGAGGCGCCGTCCCGAGGCACCTAGGTACTCGGCAAGAGTGAATCGGTCTCGGCTCGGAGGCCATAGTACTTGTGCGCTGAGGTTCGCCCGGGCAGCGCGCTCAACAACGAAATGACTATGGGAAGAGCACGACCTGGTCGCCTGACCTCCGACTCACACTCGTGGCGCGAAAGCGACGCCGTGTCGGCATTCCGACGAAGCAATGTCGCCTCCCCACCGCGTTCAGTCAGCGCCGCTCTCGTGGAACGTCGTAGGGCAAGGTGCTGAGCGCGAGCTCCGAGCCTTGGATGCCGCGCAGGCTCAACCCCGCGGAAAGCTCTGCCAGATCCACCACGGCAAGCAGCTCACACCCCGTGGCGGACGCAACCGCATCGACGACCAAGCCGACTTCGGTTTCTTGGTGCACGACCACGGTCCCCGGCTGCGGGGCCACGCAGCCTGCCGAAAAGCCGAACATGCGCCGTGGTACGCCGCCGCGGCGGGCCCGCGCGACGACTTCCTGGCCGATGTAGCAGCCTTTCTCGTAGCTGATGCCCGCCAGTAGATCCAAATTCAACATCTGCGGCACGAAGGCTCGCTCGGTTTCCGGGAAGATGCGCGGCAGGCCGTCTTTGACATCGCCCGCGCGCCAGGCGAGCGCCTCTCGCCCGCCTTCATCGGGTACGGGGTCGATCTGTGCGTGCGGTGCGAGCAGAAGAAAGCGCGGCTCCGCGCCCCACCAGCGTAACACCGTGATTTGGGCCGCGTTCGCACACTCACCAGGAGCCTGCGGTAAGCGGCTCAGCAAGCCCAGCACGTCGCCTGCAGAAACAGCCGCGAGGGCCAGCGGCAGGGGCTCGAAGGAAACTTTCGAGCTGAAGATGCGTGCCCGAAGGCTAGCCAAGAGCTCGTTCGCCGAGCTCGAGTCGCAGAGTGCAATGATGCCTTCTTCGCGCTCGAGCAGGGTCATGATCAGCTGCACACGACCTTGACCCGTGCAGTGCGCTCCAAAGACCGCCCTCTCCGCTGTCAGCTTTCGCACATCGCAAGATAGCTGTCCCTGCATGAATGTGCGGGCGTCGGCCCCCTGCACTCGGATGGGCACGAAACTTTGGAGCGGCGTGACTCTCAACATGGTCGGTTACTTCGGCTGAGCGACAGCTCACCCAAAGCACACCGCGTGCCAACGTGCGCCCGAGCTTTCGGCGCGGTGGACTCTTACCGATCGGAGCGGCGAAGCCATTGTCCGGGGCTCGGTGTTCCGGACCTCACGTACTCGAAGGTTCGCCCGAAGTCGCTCGAAGCCTCGTAGTCCTGAAATTCGAACGGCAAAGTCGTCAGCTCATCGAATGCGCCCGGCTCGTTCGGTTCGGCGCGGTCGCTCAGCGCGAAGTGCAGGTGGGCTTCGCGGGCCCCAGTCTGCCCGACCAGGCCGAGCAGTGCGCCGGCCGGCACACTGTCTCCAACCTGCACCCGCGCGCTCCGGGCCTGCGAGTGCAGATAGCAAGTGACGACGCTCGGCGCATGTTCGACGCAAATCAGGTTGCGATTGGCGTGCTCCGGGTCGCCCTCGGGGCGGCGCTTCATCCCCGGGCAGAGCCCACGATTGTCGTCGCCGAAACAGTCCACACGCGACACCACCTTTCCGGCTGCAGCCGCGAAGAACGGCTGACCCGCGCTGCGGCGGGCCGCTGCGCCCGCCTGGTGCTCGGCCGGCGTAGCGAGCGTTGGATCCATGCGTTGGAAATCGAGCGCGAACGCCGCGCTGTCGTGGTGCGAGCGAGCGCTGTTCATGCCCTGAATCAGCATCCACACCTGCCCGCGAGCAAACGGCAACGTCAAGCTCGGCACGCCGCTCGGTCGAGGAAAGCGGGCGCTGTCCGCGCGCGGATCGCGCTCGCTGCCGAGCGCCACGACCTCCGCCGCGCCGCGCAGACTACGCGCGAGCGTCACGCCAGCAAGCTCGCGCTCATCGCGTTCGTCGTGCTCGTGCTCGTCGAAATCGGCCAGCCCGACGAGCCCGGCGAGTTTTGCATCGATGCGCTCCGTGTGCGCCAGCGCGCGCACTTCGGGCGCATCGAGGGCGCGATCGAAGAGCACCACGTCGTCGATGTAGCCATAGAATTGATCTTGGACGCCAAGCGGGTGCGCGAGACGGCCCAGATACAGCTGACCCGAAAACGCGCGCTCCGAAAGAGCCAACGTGCCGAGGGGCTCGCCGTTCAGGAACACCTGTGCCTGCGAGGCGCGCACGCTGACGACGAGCGAAAGCCAGCGCGGGCTCGGCTGTGGCGGCGCCCCGTAACGGAAATCATGATTGGACAAAATGGGCGCTGGGAGCGGGCTGGTCGAGGTGACGCCCCCCAGACTCACCTCGAGCGCGGGTTGCCCGAGCGACGAATAGGGCGCCATGCCCACGCGGTAGCCACCGCTCTCGTCCGAAACCAAAACCCCGCGATACGCGCCTTCGTAGATCGGCATGAAGCGCACGACCAACGTGTGGTCGCCGGCTAACCGGCTCGCATCGAACGCGAGCGTTGCAAATCCGGTAAAGCCCAGCGCGAGCGCGCGCCTCACCGAGTGTTCAGCGGGCGGCACCCGCTCGCTCGCGGTTGCGCTGGGGTTCGGGCGAGTCTCGACGGGCGAGCGTGAGCATGCTTCGAGCGTGAGCCACAGGCTCAACGCCAGGCGAGAGGTGCCGCTGATGAAGCCTTGATTCCACACGGTGCGCGGCAAGCGTTGACCGGGCTCGAAGCCGCGGGAAGTCGAAGGCGCAAATGCGAGTCAATTTGCAAGGGCGCGCCGAACAACTGACCTCGCTCACCCTGCCGACGCCCGCGTTCCGCCGTGCCCGCGCGGCCCGGCCACGCGCGCGAGCAGCGCGCTCACCTGCGTAATGTCGATGGGCTTCGTGAACACACCCGTCGCGCCGGTCATCTCCACGTCCGAGCTCAAGAAGCCGGTCATGAGGTAGACTGGCACCGTCGTGTTCATGGCGCGCAGCCCGCGCAGCACCTCCACGCCGTCCATTTCCGGCATCGCCAGATCGAGCAGCACGAGGTCGAGGTCGGGGTTCGCCTGCAAGAGCGCCAACGCTTCGCTGCCCCGCGTCGCGGAGAGCACCTCGGCGCCGAACCGCTCGACGGCGCGGCGGAGCGTGTTCTGCACCAGCTCCTCGTCGTCGACGATGAGCACGCGGAGGCCGCGCGCCGTGGGCCGCACCGCGACGTCCGTTCCCGTGCTACCGACCGCTACGCGGTGGCGGGGCAGCCTCAGCTCGAAGCGAGTCCCCTGCCCCGCCGCCGAAGAGCAGCGGATCGAGCCCGAGAACTCGGCCACGATGCCGTACGCAGTGGCGAGGCCGAGACCCGTCCCGCGCCCCGGGGGCTTCGTCGAGAAGAACGGCTCGCCGAGGCGGCGCAGCACCTCGGGCGGCATGCCGGCGCCGTTGTCGGTCACCGTGACCAGGATCTGCTCCGGGCCGGCGGACACGGCGAGCTCGAGCCGCGGCGACGGGCGCCCCACGAGCGCGTCGCGCGCGTTGATGCACAGATTGACCACGACCTGCTGCAGCTCCGCGCGCCGCGCGAGCACGAAGCACGGCGCCGCGGGCGCGTCACACTGCATGTCGATGCCGGGCTCGAAGGTGCGGCGGCACATCTGCGAAACCTCCCGCACGAGCGCTGCGACGTCGACGGGCAGGGTGGCCCCGGAGGCGTCCTTGCGCACGAGCTGC
>DASSMT010000111.1:0-5060 GCA_035688655.1 Polyangiaceae bacterium
TGGCCGTACCGCGAGGCAACTGGCTCGGCGCGCTCCGACGACGCATCGCGCCGAGTCCGGAGCTCCCCGACGTGCCGCTCTCGTTTCACTTCGATGCCGCGCGCGCGGGTCGATGCTTGGCGGCCTTTGCTCGCAGCGTGCATCGTGAACCGGTCGACGCGCGCCTCGATCTGAAGGCGCACGCTCGGATCGAGGACGTACCGGGCCGCGAGCTGGATCTGGCCGCTTCGCTCGCGCAGCTCCAGCAAGGCGAACGCGAAGACGGCGCGATCGTTCCGCTCGTCACGTTCGCGATCGCGCCGCGCATCACCAGTGACTTGTTGCTCGCGGTCGACGTATCGCGCGTGCTATCGAGCTTCGAGACCGATTTCGCGCACCACGCGGGGCCGCGTGCGATCAACATCGCGACGGCTGCGCGCTACCTGAACGGCAGCGTGATCGGCCCGGGTGAAACCTTCAGTTTCAACCGGGCCGTCGGTCCGCGCACCGTGGAGCGCGGCTTTACCGAAGCGCCGCAGATCGTGGCCGATGAGCTCGAACCCGGGGTTGGCGGCGGCGTGTGCCAAGTCGCGAGCACGCTGCACGCGGCTGCGGTCTATGGGGGCTTCGAAATTCTACAGCGGCGCAGCCACAGCCGGCCGAGCGGCTACGCGCCACTCGGCCTGGATGCCACGGTGATCGATGGCGAGCTCGATCTGAAGCTGCGCAACCCCTACGAATCAGCGTTGATCATCCATGCCTTCTTACCCACGCCGACCACGCTGCGCATCGAGCTGCTCGGCCGCGATGCCCCGGGCAAAGTCGAACACTTCTATCGCGTCAAGGAGAAGCACGAGTTCGTGCGCCGCGTCGTGGTCGAACCCGGCTTCGAACCCAACCAAAGCAAACGCCACCAAAAGGGGATCTGGGGCTACGACGTGGTGAGCACCGTGCGCACCACCTATCCTGACGGTCAGCGCAGCTATCGCTCCTACACCAGCACTTATTACCCGGTGCCGGAGGTATATTGGGTCGGCGCGGGCACCGATCCGAGCACCCTGCCGCCCTTACCCGAAGGCGCACACGGGGTGGAATTCGGAGCCCCCGACAAAGGCCCGTCGGGTTAGCGCTCGTCTGCTCGGCGCGGCTTTGCGTCACGCGACCTTTTGCCATAAAACCCCGCCGTGAACGCGCGTTTGCGGGCGACTTTTCGGATCAGCTCGGGCTCGGCATTGAGCAACGTCGTGCTCGGCTTGGCGCTCGTGGGCTGCAAGGCCAAAGCGGGCGCCGCGCTCGAGGCGAGCCCTGCGGCGTCGGCGAGCGCCGCACTCGCAGCATCGGCCGCGCCGGCGCCATTCGATCATGTCGACCATGGGGAGCTCGACACGCAAGCGCCGAGCGACGCGCCGAAGCTGGCTGCGACCACGATCGCAACTACCGTGTACAAGCTGGCCGATACCGGGTCCCGCCGGCTCGGATACATTCGGCTGGGTGGCATCGTGGATCGAGAGCCGGAGCCGACGCGGGGCAAGGGCTGCAAAGGCCAATGGTACCGCGTGTTCCCGATGGGCTACGTGTGCACCGACGACGCCACGATCGATCTCGAAACAGCGCTCGTCCGCGCGGCCAGCCGAAGGCCGGAGATCGACAAGCCGATGCCCTATCGCTATGGGTTCGTGCGCGCGACGGCGCCACAATACCTGCGCGTGCCGACCCGCCAGGAACAACTCAAGAGTGAGTTCAAGTTGGACGAGCACCTGAGCTGGTTCGAACAGAACCGCAAAGAGGTGCAGCAGGTGGCGTTCGGTGCCAACGATGTGCCACTCGATGCGCGTGGAGTGGCCGTACCGGGACTCAAGCCCAAACCGGGCTTCAGGCCCTCGACCGAGTTCAGTGAGAACGAGCTCTTCGGTGGCAAGACGGCCAATGATCCGATCCCGTTTTGGCTCGAGGGCGGGCGCAAGATCCCCAATGTCTCCGGCTTTGCCGTGCCCGAGTATGCTTATTTCGCCGATCGCGTGCGGCGTAAGACCGGGCTGTCGTTCGTCGAGGCATTCGACACCGAAGACGAAGGCGTGCATCGCCACTTTGCGGTCAGCGTGGACCTGCGGCTTTTGCCGATCAGCAAGCTCAAACCGGACTCCGCGTCGCCTTTCCATGGTCTCGAAATCAACGACAAGATGCCGCTCCCGTTTGCCTGGGTGAACAAGAGCGACGTCACCACCTACAAGTTGATCAAGGGCAAAGACGAGGTGCGCGCCTCCGAGCCCATCCCGAAGCGCGCGCTGGTGCCGCTCAGCGGCAACGTGCGCATGAAAGCGGGCGCACGCTTCTACCAGACCGCGCGCGACAAGACCGTTTGGATCCGGGCCGAAGATCTGGGCGTGGTCGAGAAGCCGCCCACTTGGCCAGAGTTCGCCGAAAAAGGCGAGAAGTGGATCGACGTCTCGATCACCGCTCAAGTGCTGGTGTTGTACGAAGGAAAGAAGCCGGTCTACGCGACCTTGGTTTCGACGGGCCGCGACAAGCTGGGCGATCCGAAGGAGACACTCTCCACGATCCGCGGCACGTTCCGGCTCCAGAGCAAGCACATCGCGGCCGCCATGGACTCCGAGGAAAACTCGAGCGTCTCCGGCGGCTCGCGCGGGCACGGCGCCAAGCTGAGCGCGAACGCGGCCGAGACGACCGAACGGCTGAAGAAGGCCGAGGCCGCCGGCAAGTCACTGAACGACGAAGACAAGCGCCGGCTCGCCAACATCAACAAGGGGCGCGACCCCGAATACGGCATCACGATGCGCCGCGGCTCGTCGGACTTCGAGCTGCGCGACGTGCCTTGGATTCAATACTTTGCGGCAGGCTTCGCCCTGCACGGCGCTTATTGGCACGACGTGTTCGGCATTGCGCGCAGCCACGGCTGCATCAACCTGGCCCCGATCGACGCGCGCTACGTCTTTCAGTGGACCGATCCTCCGGTACCCAAAGGCTGGCACGGCATCAACGTGGGCTCCGACATGGGCGAGGGAACGGGCGTGGTCGTCCGTGAATGAGCCAAAAACTTGCGGATTGGGCGCTGCTCGCGTGAGCATCAAGCGGCGTCCAAGCCCATGAAGCGCAAAGCGTTGGCGGCGATCCTCGGCGTCCTGCTGGCGCAATTCACCTTTGGCGACATCCTGGCCCAAATCGCGAGTGAGGGATCGCGTCGCTGGCAACGCCGCAAGGGCTTCGAGGCCGATGGAGTGACGCCCACTACCGCAACGGGCGAAGCGTTGCAGCGCGTGGCTCCCGTCGATCAGGCACCCAAGCCCAGCGTTCCGCTCGTGACGGATCGGCCGCCAGTGGGGGCGCCGCTCGCGGTTCCAGCAGAAACAGAACTCAGCAAAGCGTGTCCAAGGGACATGGTGCTGGTCGAAGGGGACTACTGCACGCAGGTGTTCCAGCCCTGCGTGCGCTGGCTCGACGACGAGAAGCTGCCGTTCGCGCGCTGCAGTGAGTTTCAGAGCCCTTCGCGCTGCATTGGCAAGCGGGTCAAGCAGCGCTTTTGCATCGATCGCTACGAGTACACCCCGCCGGGTGAGGACTTGCCGCTCAACTATCAAAGCTTCCAGAAATCCGCGGCCCTATGCATCAGTCTCGGTAAGCGGATCTGCACCGACGATGAATGGACCTTTGCCTGCGAGGGGGAAGAAATGCGCCCGTACCCCTACGGGTTCATTCGAGCCTCGAAGTGCAATCAGGATCGGGTCGACCTGTACGAGTCGAATCCGCACCGGCAGATTCTGGCGGATCGGCGCGAGCGCGCCGACGCGCGTCCCGAGTGCGTGAGCCCGTTCGGTGTCGTCAACATGGCGGGGAACATGGACGAGTCCGTGCTGCGGGAGGGCAAGGAGCACATCGAGCCGTTCCGGAATGCATTGAAGGGCGGGTGGTGGATGGCTGCTCGCAACCGCTGCCGGCCCTCGACCACGGCGCACGATGACTACTACAAGGACATCCAGGTCGGGACTCGCTGCTGTTCAGCTGCTTCTTCAGGCTAAAGATTCGCTGGCAAGGTGCGTCATAATTGATTGGAATAATTGACCGAATTGGCTAAGTGCTGGTTTGTTCGGTCATTTCCGGCCGCCCGGCCCACCAAATGAGCTTGACCGCACCGCCCAGTCACCGAAAAGTCCGAGTCGCCCCATGAGAAGTCAATGGCTCATCGGAACGGTACTCGGACTCGTGGCTGGCGCGGCAGGCGGCTGTCGCAACGCGGACCCCGGTCCGGCGCTCCGAGCCCTGATTGAGGAGCAAGCGCTGGCGGCTTCGCCCGCAGCGACCGAGGCGCTGGTCGCGGTCAGCCGTGCTCCAGCTCGTGTCGCCAACCCGGAGCCGAGCGCCTGCGGCGAAGGCATGGCGCTGGTCGAGGGCAAGTACTGTCCGAACGTCCGTCTGAACTGTAAGAAGTACCTCGACCCCAAAGGGGCCTACGAATACTTCCGTTGCGCTGAGTACGGTCCGTCGACGTGCCTGTCCAAGGAGCGCAAAGCCATGCGCTTCTGTATGGACAAGCACGAGTTCACTGAGACGGGTGAGACGCTGCCGGCCAATCACCGCAGCTGGCGCGACGGCGATCGCACCTGCCGCAAGCTCGGCAAGCGCATGTGCATGGAGAGCGAATACAACTTCGCTTGCGAGGGCGAGAACATGCAGCCGTACCCGTACGGCTTTACGCGCGACGCCACCGCCTGCAATGCCGACCGCGACGACGTGGTGAGCCCGGCCGGCGTGCTCCGCGATTTGCGGGCACCGAGCGGTTCGTACGAGCGCTGCAACAGCCCGTTCGGCATCTCGGATCTGGCGGGCAATCTCGAAGAGTTCGTGACCATCGATCGCACGACTCCCGCGCGGCCCGCAATGAAGGGTTCCTATTGGCAACCCGGGCGAAACTTCTGTCGCGCCGCCCAGACCGCCCACGACATGTATTACAACGGGACGGAGACCGGCTTCCGCTGCTGCAGCGACGCGCGCTAGGCCCGCGCCGCGACAGACCCCGCAATTGGCTCGTGCCAGAGAAGATCCGTCGTTCGTGCACGAACGACGGC
>DASSMT010000170.1:0-6939 GCA_035688655.1 Polyangiaceae bacterium
CGTGGGCGGCGAAACGATCTGGATCACCGGCCCCAGGTTGTCGACATTGAACGAAAAATCGCTCATGCGCGCGACGCCGCGTTGGTTCGTGGCCACGATGCGTACGGGGACCGAACCGGTCGGGGGCGGCGTGAAGAGCGCTGGGTCCGCGAGGTCGACCGGGAGCCGATACTCGCCCGGCGTACCGGCCAGTTCATGTCCCGTCACGTCACCGAGGCTGACGCCGTTCACGTTCAAAGTGACGCTGACGACGCCCGCTTTTTTGTCCTTCTTCGAGAGTGGCGCATCGACCGCAGAAAACTGGAACAAGATCGCCGGAGTGATCGGGTAGGCCGAGCTCGGCTCGGGAGTTTCGAGCGTGATTTTCGGGCCATGGTCGACGAACGTCGATAGCGTCGCGCTGCCCGTGTTCGGTGGGATGCTCTCGTCGTTCGCAGAGCACTTGAAGGAGAGCGCGCCGTTCGGAACATCCGTGAGCGCGAAGGAGGCCGCGTACTCATCGGGGGTTTGCGTCGAATGCACATTGCCATTCGCGCCGATTTGCTGGCCGTCGGCATCGAGCATCTGAATTCGAACCGAGGACGCCAACACTTTCTTGGCGCCCGGCTTCGGGGAGGCCGCAGCCTGGCAAGTAACGACTACTTGAGACTCGGCGATGACGTCGCCCTGGTTCGGATCGGCGACGGCGCTCGGCGTCGTAATCTCTATCGTCGGAGCGAGTGGGCCGTTTTCGATCCCCCCACCGGCGCCCGCGTTGCTCGCTCCGGACTTGCCACTGGCTCCAGCGGCTCCGCTCGTTCCGCCCGCTCCGCCGCGCCCAGCGGCTCCGCTCGTTCCGCCCGCACCAGCGCGCCCGCCTGCGCCAGCACGCCCGCCCGCGCCGGTGCGATTGCCCGTGGCTGAGGCCCCGCTGCTCCCGTCGGGCAGAAACACGCCACTGGGATCGTCGCTTCCGCAGCCCGAAAGCACAGCCAATCCCAACCCCAACCCCACACGCACTACACTCTGGCGGTTTATCATTCGATCCTCGAGCTAAGCGTGGCCCGATTTTTATCTGCTTTCTCCCGCGTCAGCAAGCGGTGATGCCGGGCGATCGCCGCACATGGCGCACCGCGCCACGCGCCACGCGCCACGCCACGCAAGCGTGACTTCGCGAACGGCGGCGCGCGGGCGGTTTCCGACGGTGAGCGGAAACGCGGCGCGGCTATTGCTGCTCGCGGAACGCTTCCGCGGGGCGTAAGCGCGCGGCGTGGAGGGCGGGCCAGACGGTCGCGCCCAGGCAGACCAACACCGCAAACACGCCGACCATCACGAACTCCATCGGGCGCACCTGCACTGGAAGATGCGAGATGAAGTACACTTTCGGGTCCAGCGGCAGCGCATGCACGAGCAGCACCTTGCACAGCAGAACGCCGAGCGCGAGCCCGATGGCGGTCCCCAGCAAGCCGATGATCGCTCCTTGATACAAGAACGCACGCAGTAGCGCGCTGTTGCTCGCGCCCATGGCTTTGAGCACGGCGATTTCTTTCTTCTTGTCGAGCACGACCATGATCAACGTGGCAATCACGGTGAAGGCGGCCACGACGATGATCAGCGCCAGAACCAGGCTCATCAACAGTTGCTGAATGCGCAGCGCGGTGAATAAGCCGTGATTCAGCTCTTCCCAGTCCATCGTGTGATAGATGCCGTTTTGCAGGCGTGCATCGATATCGCGCGCGATGGCGCGGGCTTTCTCGATGTCGTTCACCTTCATCTCGATGCCGGTCACGCTGTCGCCGGTATCGTAGAACGGCTGCGCCTGATACAAATCCGTGTACACCAACTTCGAATCGTATTGATCGAAGCCGGCATCGAACACGCCAGTGACCCGGAACTGCTTGGCGACCGGCGCGCGCATCGCCCCACGGTTGTACGTGAAACCGATGGTGGGACTCGTGACTTGCAGGCAATCCCCGAGGTTGACCTCCAGGTTGCGCTGCAGGGTGATGCCGATGATGATGCCCGGCAGGCGCTTGATCGATTCCGCATCGCGACACGGATCCGGATCGAGATCCGGAGGCAAGACGTCATCTTCGGGAAGCTCGCTCTTGTAACCGCCCTCGGGCACGATGCTGCCCACCGGTGCGCTCGGATCCAGCGCAGGTTCGGTGTCCTTGCTCTGGGCCGCCGCTCCGGCGGCGCTCGTGTGCCAGGAGCTCGCGTGGCTGTGGAGATCGGGCTCTCGCAGCGCTTCGTCGCGGATGATTTCCCCGATGTCATGCAGCACCGAACTACGGTCGGGCAGCGGCGCCGAATCGCTCGGTGGTGCAGCGCTGGCGCTGGCCGCGGCGCTCGCCCCTGCGCTGCTCGCCCCTGCGCTGCTCGCCCCTGCGCCGCCACTCGCACTCGCGGATCCGCTCGCAGCGGCTGCCGCAGCCTTGCGCGTCGGCAGCGGGACCAACGGCTCGAGCGGGTCGCCGTCGCGCGCGGAATCGAAGTCGTCGAGCAGGCCCGTTCGGCGTCGCTCCGGCGGCTTCGCCCCGGCCAAGCGCAGGCCATCCATATTGCCTTGCACGATATGGCGGGGCAGATCGAGCACGTCTTTCACGCGCGCGGGATCGACACCCTTGAGCAACACGCCGGTCGCCGTGTGTTCCCCGTGGGTGATCATCATCGGGCTGATCACGAAGGGCGCGATGCCAATCACACCCGGAACCGCCTTCATCTGATCCATGAGCTTGCGGTATTCGCGGAAGTCGCTGGAATACTTGAGTATCAGGACGTGAGCGTTGACCCCGAGCACCTTCTCCCGAAATTGCGCGCGAAAACCCCCGGTCACGCTGATGACGGTCGCCAAGGCGCCGACACCCAGAGCCACGCCCAGCACCGCGAACATCGTTCCCACGGAAACGAACGCGCGCTTCTTGGATCGCATGTAACGGAGCGCAAGTTCGAGCGGAAATCCCATCCGGCCCGCCATTTAGCAGACGGCAAGCGAGCACGACACCGGAAGCGTCCAGCCCGACCGAAACTCCCTCGAGCCCTCGCAGCACTACGCACCGTTTGCAGACCCCCCTCCAGCAGTGGTCACGGGCAGCCGCCCCCAGTGTCCGCCCAGACCCAAGGCTCGGGCGGGGCAATAGGGAAGACCGAGCCCAGATCGAGAGAAACCGAGCGCAGGCGAGGATGGCGCAGGCGGAACGAGGCGCGGGCCTGCCCCTTGCACGTTGGGGGGCGAGCGATGACGCCGGTTGAACTTTTGAGCAGTGGGACGACTTGCGGAAACCCGTGAATCGGCTAACCGGGCGAGTGAACCCTTTGCCTTAGATTATGTGGTTAAGTCACTAGACTGAATGACCAGTTGTGACGTCTGCACTCGATGAGCCCTGCGCGATGACCGAGCCGAACAACAAGCGCCCCCCTCCGCCGCGACCTCGCCCGCCGCTCGTCAGCGTTGGCGGCTCGGCGGTGAAGGATGAGCAGTTGGAGGCCACGCGCGCCCTGACCTCCGAAGAGCTCGTTGGTCTCAAGGTAGTCACCATCGCTCCGGGTAGCATTTCTTATTCGGACGCGGAGGTCACGAACAGCCAAGTCGCTCGCATGCGGCAGGACCCGTATTTGGGGGCCACCATCGATGGTCGCTACAAGGTGGAGGCGGTGCTGGGCGAAGGCGGGATGGGCGTGGTTTATCGCTGCGTCCACACCATCATCGGCAAGAAAGTCGCGATGAAGGTTTTGCGCGCCGACCTGGCTCGTGACGCGGAAGTCACCGAACGCTTCTTGAACGAAGCCAAAGCCGCATCTTCGATCGGCAACGCGCACATCATCGACATCAGTGATTTCGGCCAGTTCCCCGATGGTGCGGCGTACTTCGTCATGGAGTACCTGAATGGGCAGCCGATGTCCAAGCTGGTCGAGGGTTCGCAACCCTTGGCAGTGCAGCGCATCTTGCCTCTGGCTCGGCAAATTGCCGAGGGTCTGTCCGCCGCGCACGCCGCCAACATCGTTCACCGCGATCTGAAGCCGGACAACATCTTCCTGGTGAACCGCGGTGGCCAGCGTGATTTCGTGAAGATCTTGGACTTCGGCATCGCCAAGGTCTCGTCTTCGGCGGAAGGCGCGAAGCTCACGCGCGCAGGCGCGGTGTTCGGTACGCCGCACTATATGTCGCCCGAGCAAGCCGCGGGGCAGCCCGTCGATCACCGCGGCGACATTTACTCCTTCGGGGTGATTTTGTACGAGCTGGCGAGCGGTCGCCTGCCGTTCGATGCCGACAACTTCATGGGCATTCTGACGCAGCACATGTACAAGGCGCCGGTGCCGATCCGCGCGCTGGTGCCAGTGCCGCAGGACGTGCCGCCCGGGCTCGAAGCCATCATCCTGAAGTGTCTTTCGAAGCGCCCCGAGCATCGCTATCAAACGATGCAAGAGCTGATCCACGAGTTCGACACGATGAGCGCGGGTGGCGTTCCGGACGCTGTGCCGGAAATGATGTCACGCTCGGGCGGCTTCAACGTCCCCGTCGACTATTTCATGAAGGGGCAGATGCCGCAGCCGGTGCCGGCGATGCCCTCGCGTGCGCCGCGCGTCCGCAGCCGCTGGCCATTGTACGCAGGCGTCGCCGGCGTGCTGGCCGCGATTGGGATCGTGGTCGGCATCTTCGCCAAAAGTCAAAGCAGCGCCGCGCTGCAGACACCGCCAACGGCGCTCGCTGCGGAGGCCGCGCCCGGAAAATCCCTCGATTCGAGCACAGCGCTCGCCTCCTCTGCGACGACCAGCGCGCCTGCGCAGAGCAGCAAGCAGGTCTTGCTGGCAGCAGTGCCGATCGACGCGCACGTCTTCCGCGACGCCGAGGACCTGGGACAGAGCCCGGTGCTGGTCGCGCTGGAAGAGGGCCGCTCGGTCGAGCTCGAAATTCGGCGTGAGGGCTACAAGACCGGCAAGATCACCCTCGACGGCAGCAAGACGCGCGAGGTCGTGAAGCTCGACAAGCTCACGCGCGCGGGCGCGGGCCTTCACCCCGCGACGGCCAAGAAGCCCGAGTCGAGCGCGTCCACAAAAAAGCCCAAGTCCTCGATCGGTGGCAGCGAAATCGTGAATCCCTGGGGCAACTAGGCTAAACGAGTTCGGTGTCAGACACCGAGCGCCTCGATCGCAACATTCCGCAGGACGTCAGGGAGCTGTGCGCGCGCCTGCGCGAGGGCGGCTTTCGTTCGTGGATCGTCGGCGGCTGCGTGCGAGACGAGCTCTTGTCGCAACTCGAAGGCAGCAGCGAGGCCGCGGTGCGCGGCGATTGGGACATCGCGACGTCAGCGCGTCCGGAGCAGGTGCAGCGGCTGTTTCGCCGCGTCATTCCCACCGGCATTCAGCACGGCACCGTGACGGTGATGGTGAAGAACACCGGCTACGAGGTGACGACGCTGCGCGGTGAAACCGCCTACAGCGACGGTCGGCGCCCGGACTCGGTGTACTTCGTCGACGACATCAAAGACGACCTGGCGCGGCGTGATTTCACGATCAACGCCATCGCCTACGACCCGCTCGCAGGTCGTCTGATCGATCCGTTCGACGGCATCGTGGATCTGCGCGCGCGGGTGCTGCGCGCGGTCGGCGATCCGGCGCAGCGCTTTGCCGAAGATGGTTTGCGCGTGCTGCGCGCTGCGCGCTTCGTGGCCACGCTCGAGGTGACGCTCGAGCCGAAGACGGCCAGTGCCATCCTGCCCTCGCTCGACAGCTATCGCAAAGTGAGCGCAGAGCGCGTGCGCGATGAATGGTTGAAGACCACCAAGGCCAGACAGCCGAGCCGCGCCTTCGAGATCATGAAGGACCACGGGCTCTTGACCATCAGCGCGCCGGAGCTGCTCGAGTCCGTGGGCTGCGAGCAAAATCGGCACCACGCTTATGACGTGTGGGGCCATGCCATGCACTGCCTCGACAATTGCCCGAATCAGCCGATTTTGCGCATAGCCGGCTTGCTGCACGACGTCGGCAAGCCGCGCACCCGTGCTTTCAGCGAAAAAACGGCAGACTATACTTTTTACGAGCACGAACGCATCGGCGCGGAGATGGCGGACCCCCTGCTCGAGCGGCTGCGCTTTTCGAACGAAGAACGCAGCCGCATCGTCGCGCTCGTGCGCCATCATCTGATTTGCTACGACGGCACCTGGAGCGACGCCGCGGTCCGCCGCTGGCTGCGCCGCGTTTCGCCCGAATTGGCCGATGACCTGTACGCCCTGAGCGAAGCCGACGTGCGCGCCAAAGGCCGCGATGCCACGCTCGATCTGGAGCACATCGCGCAACTCAAGGCCCATGTCGAAAAGGTCATCGCGCAAGGTGCCGCGCTCAGCGTCAAAGACCTGGCCATCGACGGCGGCACGCTGATCAAAACTCTGCGCGTCAAACAAGGCCCCGAAATCGGTCGCGTGCTGCGCGCGCTGCTCGAAGAAGTGGTCGAGGAGCCCAGCCTCAACAGCCGCGAGAAGCTGCTCGCCCGCGCCCGCGAGCTGCTCGTGAGTTAGGCGCGCGCGGAGCACGCGAGACACGCGGACGGGCGCCGTCGGAACGCGGAGCTGCAGTCAGCGCGTGCCGCCAAATAACAGAACACGATGGCCTCGGACGAGGCGGCTCGCGGAGCATAAAATCTCGCGAAGCAGGGAATCATGTGCACGACGCACACGAACAACTTTGGTTCGCCGCGCAGCAAGACCCGCGAGAGCGAAAATGTTGTTCGTGTACGAACAACATTCCTTTTTTTTGCACAGCCCTCAGGGGACACAAGATGTTGTTCGTGCACGAACCACTTTTGTTCGCAGCGAGGCCACTGCGGGGGCCGATCGCGTTGTTCGTGAACAACTTTCGCTGCGCAACGAGCCTCTGCGGCGGGGGCCAAAACGTTGTTCGTGTGCGAACAACGTTTCGTTCTCCGTGCAGCAGGTCACTGCGCTGAAAATGTTGTTTGTG
>DASSMT010000172.1:0-6494 GCA_035688655.1 Polyangiaceae bacterium
CGCGACGTCGCCCTGAAGCGCATCGAAGCGTCCGTTCGTGGTTTTGATGAAGTGACCGAGATGTTCGTGGAAGAGGCGCGAGTCGGCGCCGCGCTGCAGCATCCGAACATCGTTCAGGTTCACGACTTTGGTGAAGACGAACAAGGACAGCTCTACCTCGTGACCGAGCTCGTGGCGGGCATCCACCTCGGCCGTTATTTGGCGAGCTTCCGTGAGCAGCAGCTGGAAACGCCGTGGCAGCTCGTGACGGCGATGATGATCGAAGTGCTGCGCGGGCTCGAAGGCGCTCACACGCGCTTGGACGAGCAACGCGTGGTGTCTCCCATCTTGCATCGCGACGTCACACCGGGGAACATCCTGCTCGCCGAAACCGGGCAAGTGAAGCTCGCCGATTTCGGCCTGGCTCGTGCCATGGATCGCGGTCGCATGACACGGCCGAACATCGTCAAGGGCAAGCTGTCGTATCTCGCACCAGAGCTGCTCATGGGACTTGCGCCGAGCGTGCGCTGTGATCTGTTCAGCCTGGGTGTCGTGATGTGGGAGGCACTCGCGGGCGAGCGCTTGTTCGACGCCGCGACCGACGCAGACGTCGTCGCCTGCATTCGCGACGGCAAGATCCCGCTCTTGAGCATGAAGCGCCCGAACCTGCCCATCGCCATTACCTCCGCGGTGCATCGCGCCTTGGAGCGCGACCCCGCCCAGCGCTTCCAATCGGCCCGGCAGATGCTGGACGTACTCACCTCCGTTCTGCGGGTGTTGCCGGAGAGTGTCGACAGCCGAGCGCTCGCGCCCAGCGTGCAGGCAGCCCGGGCACGGCTGGAGCAAACGGAGGGCCGGGCATGACAGAACCCGCGATTTTCTGCCGCGACCGTAGCCGCGCGAGATTGAATTTGAAAATCGTTTTCAATCCGCTACAGTTCTGACGACGTTTCGATGAACCTCGCGCAGACCCGGATCGGACAAATCGTGACCGTTGCTCATGTCGCTGGGGACAGCTCATTTCGACGACGGTTGATGGAGCTCGGACTAGTCCCGGGCACACGCGTCGAAGTCATCGGTGTGGCTCCGCTCGGTGATCCGCTCGAGCTGCTCGTGCGCGGCAGCAATTTGTCGATTCGACACGCCGAAGCCCAAGGCGTGGCGGTCAGTTTGGGTGAGGCCTCGAGCGCCGAACGCGCGCCAGAGATTGCCGGTCGGCGCGACAGCAACGAAGCCCTTGCTGCGCCTGGCCTCGCTCGCAGCGCGCCGTGACTCAGCACGAGCCCACTTCGCTCTCGGCGCGTGAAGCGACCGCCGCAAACGACGCGAAGCGGACGCCGCTCTTGCTCCTGATCGGCAACCCGAACACCGGCAAAACCACGCTTTTCAACCGACTCACCGGGCAAAACGCGCGCATCGGCAACTATGCCGGAATCACGGTCGAACGGCGCGCGGGCGAGCTGACGCTGCGCGCCGATGGTCCGCCAGAGCTGGTAGAGGTGGTGGACGTACCCGGCGCATACTCGCTCAGCGCGCGCTCGGCGGAAGAGCAAATTGCGCTCTCTGCGGTGCTGGGCTGGGCCGAGAACCCGCGCCCCGATCTGTGCGTGGTGGTCGTGGACGCGGGTCAGCTGGCGCGTAATTTGTACCTCGTTCTGCAGCTCTTGGAGCTCGACGTGAAGGTCGTGCTGGCGCTGAACATGATCGACGAGGTGCGGGACAATCCGCCGAACGCCGGCGAACTCAGCCGTTTTCTCGGGGTGCCCTGCGTCGCGACCGACGCCCGTCACGGCACCGGGATGGTCGAGCTCGAGCGCGCGATCCGCGCCGCGCTGGCCGCGCCGGCGCGCAGCCCACTCAGCATCACCTACCCCGAGGCGCTCGAGCGCGATCTGGAGCGAGTGGCGGCTGCACTGCCGAGCGAGTGGCGCAAGAGCGAACCCCGAGCACGCGCTCTTTCGCTGTGGGCCCTGACCAGCATCGAGGCCGACGACGAATTGCAGGGCATAGACCCCGCCCTGCGCGCGCGTTGCCTGGAAGTGCGCGCCCGAGCCAAAGCGCGTGACATCGATCAGGAAGTCATTGCGACGCGCTACGCGCGCATCGATGCCCAGCTGCCCAAGCTCTACCCACGACTGGAAGCACACCCGAAGAAGCGCCGCACTTCGGAGCGCGTGGACCGCGTGCTCTTGCACCCCGTGTTCGGCTTCGCGATCTTCATCGGCTTGATGCTGGTCATGTTCCAATCGCTGTTCTCCTGGTCGGACCCGGCGATTCGACTGATCGAGAGCCTGACCAGCCAGAGCGCGAACTTCGTCGAAGCGCATGTTCCGGAGTCGATCCTGCGCGACCTGGTGACGCGCGGCGTGATCGGCGGCGTGGGCAACGTCGTGGTATTTTTGCCGCAAATTTTGCTGCTCTTCTTCAGCATCGGGATCTTGGAAGACTCCGGCTACATGGCGCGTGTGGCGTTCTTGATGGACCGCATCATGAAGTCGCTGGGCCTGCACGGGCGTGCCTTCGTGCCCATGCTCTCGGGCTTTGCCTGTGCCGTGCCAGCGATCTTGGCCACGCGAACCATGGAGCGCCAACGCGACCGGCTGCTCACGATGCTGGTCGTGCCGCTCATGACCTGCTCGGCGCGGCTGCCGGTGTACACGCTGATCATCGGTGCGCTGTTCCCGCCGGCGCGTGTATTCGGCTGGCTCCCCGTGCAGGGGCTGCTGATGGTCGCGATGTACTTGTTCTCCACCTGCATCACGCTGATCTCTGCCGGAGTGCTCGGTCGTACGGCCGTGAAGGGGCGGCGCATTCCCCTGATCTTGGAGCTGCCGCCCTATCGCTTGCCCAGCCTGACCGGCACGCTGTCGATGATGTGGCGGCGAGCCAAGCAGTTCCTGCGGGACGCTGGCTCGGGCATCTTGATCTTCACCATCTTGCTCTGGGCGTTGTTGTCCTTCCCGCGCCCCGCGCACGTCGCAGAACCGCTGCCCTCCGCCGCGATCCACCAACCCGCGCCGAATGCGCCCGCGGCGCTGGCCGACGCGGGCCAAACGCCGAGCCCCATGCCAACGGCGATCGAGCAGAGTTACGGCGGACGCCTGGGCAAAGCCATCGAGCCGTTGCTCCGACCGCTCGGCTTCGATTGGAAGATCGGCGTGGGCTTGATCGGCGCCTTCGCGGCCCGTGAAGTGTTCGTCTCGACGCTCGGCTTGGTGTACGGCATTGGCGACGCAGACGAGAACACGACTCCGCTCCGCGACAAGATCCGTGGCGAGCGTAGAGCCGACGGCGCGGCTGCGTACTCACCATTGATGGGGCTTTCCTTGATGGTCTTCTTCGCGCTCTCTTGCCAATGCATGAGCACCTTGATGGTCGTGTATCGCGAGACGCGCACGCTACGTTGGCCGCTGTTCATGTTCGGCTACATGACTACGCTCGCGTATGCCGCCAGTCTCATCGTGTATCAAGGCGGGCGTTTGCTCGGTTTCTAGACCAAGATGCCCGAGTTCTTGCCCTTGCCGCGAGAGTTCTACGCCCGGCCGGTGCTCAGCGTGGCCAAAGCCTGCATCGGCAAATTGCTGGTGCATCGCAGCGCGCAGGGCTTGTGCGCCGGTCGCATCGTCGAGAGCGAGGCGTATCGCGGACCCGAGGATCGCGCTGCGCATTCCTATGCCGGGCGGCGCACGGCGCGCACCGAGGTCATGTTCGGACCGCCCGGCTACGCATACGTATTCTTCGTGTACGGCATGCATCATCAGTTCAACTTGGTGACCACCAAGCAGGGCGCACCCCACGCCGTCTTGATTCGCGCCATCGAACCCGTCGTGGGCGTCGAGCTGATGGCCAAGCGCCGCAATCTACCGGCAAGTGCACGCGAGTTGTCGAACGGTCCGGGCAAGCTGTGTCAAGCGCTCGGTATCGGGCGCGAGAGCTACGGTGTCGACCTGTGCGGGCCCACGCTTTTTTTGGCCGAAGGGCCTCCCGTTCGCAGCGTGAGCGCCAAACGCGTCGGCATCGACTACGCCGGAGAATGGGCCGAAAAGCCCTGGCGTTTCTACGATCCGAAAAGCCGGTACGTGTCGCGCGCGGGTCCCTGATAAAACCCTCGGGTCGATGACCGAGCGTCCCCTCCCGCCTCGCAGCCAATCTCGCCCTGCTTTCACCGCCGTCGGCCCGCGCGTGTCGACCCCACAGCCAGGCCCGTCGAGCGCCCCTCAGCGCTTCATGGGCAAGCGGATCACGGTTTGCGTCACGGGCAGCGTGGCTGCCTACAAGGCGGTCTTGCTCGTACGCGCGCTGCAGAAAGACGGCGCGTTCGTCGAGGTGGTCCTGACGCGCGCCGCGCGAGAGTTCGTGGGCGCCGCCACGTTTTCCGGCCTCACCGGGCGCGCGGTGTACCTGGACGCTTTCGACCCCGCTCAACCAGGCGAGCTCCACGTCAGCCTGGCCGCGCGCTCGGACATGATCTTGGTCGTGCCGGCGACTGCGGACGTGCTGGCACGCTTTGCCGGTGGTCGCGCCGATGATCTGGTCACGGCGCTGGTGCTGTGCGCGACCTGCCCCGTGCTGGTCGCGCCCGCCATGCACCCGAGCATGTGGAGCCATCCCGCAACTCAGCGCAACGTGGCCACCTTGGCCGCCGATCGCCGCATCGGCTTCGTGGGTCCGATCTTCGGCGAGGTCGCCTCCGGTGACACCGGCCTCGGGCGAATGGCGGAGCCGGAGCACATCGTTCAAGTCGCCTCCGCACAATTTTCGGGAATCTCGCTGACCGGCAAGCACATCGTGATCAGCGCGGGCCCCACGATCGAAGATCTCGATCCGGTGCGCTTCGTGGGCAATCGCTCGTCGGGTAAGATGGGCTTCGCGCTGGCCGAGCGCGCCAGAGTCTTGGGCGCAAAGGTCACCCTCGTGGCGGGTCCGGTCAGCTTGCCGACCCCGGTGGACGTGCAGCGCGTGGACGTGCGCAGCGCACTTTCGATGCGCAGCGCGCTGTGGCAAGCGATGTCACCCGATCTTTCGAGCGCCGATGCCTTGATCATGACCGCCGCCGTGGCCGACTATCGCCCCGCCGAGAGTCACTCGACCAAGCTGAAGCGCGGGCCCGAGCCGCTCTCGCTCGAGCTCTTGCCCAACCCGGACTTGCTGGCAGAAATCGGCCATGCGCGCAAAGGTCAGAAACCCGTGCTGATCGGCTTCGCGCTGGAGACCGACGTGGACGAAAGAGTGATTCAATTGGCGCGCGGCAAGCTGGCCGCCAAGCACGTCGATCTGGTGGTCGCCAATCACGCCTCGGAGTCACTGGCCAAAGACGACATTCGCGCCATGCTCGTGACCCCCACCGACTGTAGTCCGCTCGGTTTGCTCAGCAAAGAACAGGCCGCCGACCGCATCCTGAGTTGGCTCGCCACACGCCTGCAGGAACTCGCGTGATGCGCATTCTTCTAGCGCTGGCCTTGACCTTTGCCGGCATGACCTACAGCTTCAGTGAAGCGCGCGCCGGTGAGCCCTCGTTTTGGCTGGGCGTGAGCTTGCCCTATCTGCTGCTCAGCACACTCGCGCTGCACAAGATGTGGGACGAGGGAACGCTGCTCGATTTGCTCACGCCGCGCTGGGGAGATCTGTCGATCGGCGCCGTGTCGATGATGGTCCTATTGTTCGCGTCGTGGGCCGCACGCAAAATCCTCTCGCCGCTCGGCAGCCCTCGGCAAGCTTGGCTATTTCGCATTTACCTGCAACTCGGAAACCCCGAACACTTGCAGCGCTCGACCGCTTACACACTGCTGATTTTACTGATCTGCGCCGCTGAAGAGATCGTCTGGCGGGGAATGGTCTTGAGCGAGTTGACGCAACGCTTCGGACGGCGCGCCGCCCTGCCACTTTCCGCCCTGGCTTACGGATTTGCCATGCTCCCGACGCTTTGGTTGCTGCGCGATCCGGTCGCGGGCATCAACCCGCTCTTGGTCACCGCGGGCGTGGGTTGCGGCTTGGTGTGGAGTTTCCTGGCGGCGCAGCTCGGCCGTCTCACGCCGGTCGTGATCTCGCATATGGCGTTCACCTATTTCACGATCGTGCAGTTCCGCTTGCCGGGCCTGTGAGCCCAAGGCGAGCTATGCACCGAGCGTTTGCGTGGTGAACGAACAACGCGGATAGCCTTGCGCCGCCGCAGCCGCGAGCACGCGCTGGGCGACCGCCGACAGGGCCGAAAATTCGGGCCCCGAGCCCGCGCTCGCGAGCTCACGGCTGACTTGCTCGAACAGTGTCAGCGAGGAAACCAGCTTTTGTGCATCGATCGTCGAACCCATGAGCTCGAGCAGCGGCGAGCCTGTGGCAAGCCGCTCCGACAGCGCACGGGTGATCTCGAGCAAGCGCGCTCTCAGCACGGAGTCCTCGAGGTACGCCTGGGCTTCGGCTCGCCCCGCTAGGCCGTAGCGTCGCGCTGCGGCGGAGTGCCCGAGCCCAGCGAGTTGCGGGAAGACGTACCAAATCCAATGCGTCTGCTTACCCGTGGT
>DASSMT010000115.1:0-9089 GCA_035688655.1 Polyangiaceae bacterium
TTGGTTTTTGGGGGTTGCTCTGGCCGCTCTGGCCACGGGCACCGTCGTGACATCGGCGCACGCCAACGAGCCAGCCCCGGAGCACGCCCAGGTGGCCGCTTCGGGGACGACGCCCGAAGCGGACGAAGAAGGCGCCGAAGACCACGAGCACCACGTGCCGAAGTTCGAAGAATACAACTTCTTCTACGGCTTTTTGGGCGAAAAAGACGACGTCGAGCCGAGCATCCTGTGGCGTCCCACCGGTACGCCCGTGCCCTTCGGCGCAATGCTGCTGAACAGCGCCGTGCTGTACTGGCTCCTGGTCCGCTTCGCCAAGAAGCCGATCGCGGCTGCCCTCAAGACCCGCAAGGCCAACATCTTGCGCGGCATGGAGGAAGCCGGCCAAATGAAGAAAGACGCCGAGGCGCGCCTCGCCGACTACGAGCAAAAGCTCGCCACGCTCGACCAAGAGATCGAGCGCGTCCGGCACGACATGCGCGAGGCTGGTCAAAGCGAGCGCAAGCGCATTCTGGCCGAGGCCAAGGAAAAGCGCGCGCGCATGGAGCGGGATGCGCGGACCTTGATCAGTCAAGAGCTGAAGTTCGCGCGCGAGAGCTTGTTGGCCGAGATGTCGCGCGCCGCGCTGCGCTCGGCCGAGCACACCCTGCGCTCCAAGATCACCGCGGCCGACCAAGTGCGGCTCGCGGAAGACTACCTGTCCGGGATCAAGAGCGCTGCCACGGCACTGCGAGGGAAACTATGAGCGAAGGTACGGTTGCCGAGCGTTACGCTCGCGCGATTTTCGAGCTCGGCGTGGAAGCCGGGCAGGTCGTCGCCCTTTCCGAGCAAATCCGCAGTTTTGCCGATACGTACGCGAGCAGCCGCGAGCTGCGCGCCGTGCTCGACAATCCCATGGTCCAGCCGGAAAAGCGCGCGGCCATCCTGGCGGAGATCGCCGCCAAAGTCGGCCTCAGCGGCGTGGGCTTGAACGCGATTCGCCTGCTCGCCGAGCGCACTCGGCTTGCTTCACTGCCGCAGATTGCGCGCCGCCTGGCCTCCCTGGCCGACGAAAAAGCGGGCGTCGTGCGCGCGGTCGTCACCTCGGCTGGTCCCTTGCCGGAATCGTTTTACGAGCGGCTGATGCGAGAGCTGGAGAGTGCGACCTCGCGCAAGGTCGCGATCGACCGCCAGCATGACCCTTCGCTGATCGCCGGCGTCGTCACCCGCATCGGCGACAACACGATCGATGGTTCCGTCAAAGGCCGCCTCGCCGAAATCGAGCGCCAACTCTCCTCTCTTTAGCGGGGGTTTCACCGCCCTCTTCGGGGGTTTCACCGCCCTCTTCGGGGGTTTCACCCCCGCCCCGCTGAAGTGAATTCAGCGGGGCCCCTCCCCCGAGTTTTGGGGCCCCAACCCCAAAACAATCGCCTTCAAGATTTCCCGTAACTAGACCCTAAAGCTTTCGAGAAAACCATGCAGCTCAGCGCCGACGAGATCTCATCCATCATCAAGAAGCAGATCCAGAACTTCGACCGCGCCGCTCTGGTCAGCGAGACCGGCACGGTTCTGACCAGCGGTGACGGCATCGCGCGCGTCTACGGTTTGGAAGGCGCGCAGGCCGGTGAGCTCGTGGAGTTCTCGGGCGGCGTGACCGGCCTGGTGCTGAATCTCGAGTCCGACAACGTGGGTGTCGCCGTCTTGGGCGAAGCCAACGGCGTGAAGGAAGGCGATGTCGTCAAGCGCACCGGCCGCATCGCCGACGTGCCCGTGGGCGAAGAGATGCTCGGCCGCATCGTCAATTCGCTCGGTCAGCCCGTGGACGGCAAAGGCCCGATCGAGTCGAAACAGCGCCGCCGCATCGAGCTCAAGGCGCCCGGCATCATGGAGCGCCAGCCGGTCAAGGAACCGATGCAGACCGGCATCAAGGCGATCGACGCCATGATCCCGATCGGCCGTGGTCAGCGCGAGCTGATCATCGGCGACCGTCAGACTGGCAAGACCGCGATCGCCATCGACGCCATCATCAATCAGAAGGGCAAAGGCGTCTTCTGCGTGTACATCGCGATCGGCCAGAAGGCGTCGACGGTCGCACAGGTCGTGGACAAGCTGACCCAGCACGGCGCGATGGAGTACACGACGGTCGTGCTGGCGTCCGCGTCGGAGACCGCACCCCTGCAGTACTTGGCGCCGTACACCGGCGTCACCATCGCGGAGTACTTCCGCGACACCGGGCGCCACGCGCTCGTGGTGTACGATGATTTGTCCAAGCAAGCCGTGGCTTATCGCCAGATGTCGCTGCTCTTGCGCCGTCCGCCGGGCCGCGAAGCCTACCCAGGCGACGTGTTCTACATTCACTCACGCCTGCTCGAGCGCGCGTGCAAGCTCGCCGAACGCTACTACGTCGTGAAGAAGGGTCAGACCGTGCCCGCCGGCGACTTCAAGTTCCGCGGGGTCGACGGCCAGGCGTACCTCGGTGAAGAGGCCAAGCACAGCGCCAGCAAGGCGCTCGAAGCGCGCCCGGACAAGGCCGAGCTCGAGATCCAGAAGGATCCCCACTCGGGTGGTTCACTCACGGCCCTGCCCATCATCGAGACCCAGGCCGGTGACGTCTCCGCATACATCCCCACCAACGTGATCTCGATCACCGACGGTCAGATGTTCCTCGAGAGCGACTTGTTCTATTCCGGTGTTCGCCCGGCGATCAACGTCGGTATCTCCGTGAGCCGCGTCGGTGGCAACGCGCAAATCAAGGCGATGAAGAAGTTCGCCGGTACGATGCGCTTGGATCTGGCGCAATACCGCGCGATGGAAGCCTTCGCCCAGTTCGCGAGCGATCTGGACGCTGCGACCCGCGCCCAGCTGGATCGCGGTCAGCGCTTGGTCGAGCTGCTCAAGCAAGGGCAGTACGTGCCGCTGGCGGTCGAGAAGCAGGTCGTGATCATCTTCGCCGGTACGCAGGGTTACGTCGACAAATTGCCGGTCGAATCGCTGCGCAGCTACGAGACCGAGCTGTATCGCTTCATCGACGAGAAGCACCCGGATCTCTGGGAAGACATCCGCACCAAGAAAGAGGTTACCGACGAGATCAAGACCAAGCTCGTCGATATCCTCAAGGCGTTCGGCAAGCAGTTCGTCTCGAGCAAGGAGTGAGCCGAATTGGCGAATCTCAAGGCTATCCGAAAGCGGATCTCCAGCGTTAAATCGACGCAGAAAATCACGCGCGCGCAGAAGATGGTGGCGGGTGCTCGGCTCACCCGCGCTCAACAACGGATCCAAGCGCTGCGCCCCTTCGCTCAGAAGACGGCGCAAGTGCTGGCCGATGTCGTTGGGCGTGATGGCGACGAAGACAGCGTCGCCCAAGACGGCGATCATCCGCTGCTCGCGCGGCGCCCCGAAAATACCGTGCTGCTCCTGGTGATCACCAGTGATCGCGGGCTGTGCGGCGCGTTCAACACCAACATCTTGCGCGCGGCGACGCGCATCTGGAAAGAGCGCGAAGCTGCCGGCCAGACCGTCAAGATCGTGACCATCGGTCGCAAGGCGCGGGATCATTTCCGTCGTCGCAAAGCGCCCGTGCTCGAGGTGCTGAGCGGCATTTGGGAAAGGCTCGACATCGAGCAAGCGCGCGTGGTCGCTCGCAAGGTGCTGACGCCGTTCGTCCAGGGCGACGTCGACGCGATTTACGTCGTGTACAACGAGTTCAAGAGCGCAATGAGCCAGCGCGTCGTGGCCGAGCCGCTCTTGCCGCTGCAAAAGAGTGAGCCCAAAGCCGCCTCGGACGCCCCGGAATGGGCGGCGAATCAGGAATTCTTGTTCGAGCCCGATCGCAGCGCGCTGCTCGATCGCCTGGTCCCGATTTACATCGAGGTCTCGATTTTGCGCGCGCTGCTCGAGTCCCAGGCCTCCGAGCTCGGCTCGCGCATGACCGCGATGGAATCGGCGACCAAGAAGGCCGCGGAGATGATCGGCAAGTACACGCTCCTCTATAACCGTGCCCGCCAAGCGGCGATCACCACCGAACTGATGGAAATCATTGGCGGTGCCGAGGCGCTCCGGGGTTAAAACGGCCTACCGCCCGCGGTCGGGGCAACCCTTCCGGGTGACTGGCCAAGGCACATTTCTGAAACGTCGGCGTCATTGTGGCGACATTGCATTGACACATTAACGCAGAGACAACTATCCTTCCCTACACACACGAACCACCGGCGCTCCGTAGCGAGCCCCGGTGGTTCGGTCCTTTGTGGGTCGGAGTTGCTGCCGAAAGCTACGGACTACCCACACGATGTGGTCCGGAGTGAGAGCTCCCGACCTGCTTCGGGGCAGGCAAACTCGGCGGCGTCGCGAGCGGGCCGGCGCTTGTGGCGAACTGCTCGACCTCGAGGGCCAAGCGTGCGCGGACTCGAATCAAGGCGTCGAGCAGCTCCGCGCCGGCGCGTTTCGCCGCGGGGGTGCTGAGCACCGCTTTCGCGTGTTCGAACCCAGTGTGGCCGCCGAGCGGGACGTAGCAGAAACCGAGCACCGCGAACAAGCTGATGCCGGCTTCCACGCCGCGCCGACCGAGTACTCCGAGCACCGCCGCATCGTAGGCACAGACCGATGACGACGGCCAAATTGTCGGGCACTCAGCTCTCGCCCACGGTGTTCGCTGGGCAGCGGTACAGCACGAAGCCGGTATTTCGCCACAATTCGGCGCAATGCTGGGCGAGCAACGGCGCGTGCGAGCTGGTCAGGAGCGCGAAGCGCGCATTCCGCTCGAGCAGCGCCCGTTGCAAGGCTTCGGTCGAGCCGAACGCTCTCGCGCTCGGTGACTTCGGCCGCCGCGGATCGTGGTCATCGAGCACGCTGGTTCCGCGCGGCGAGCCAAAGCCCGCCTGGACGGCGAAGTAGCCGTAATCCGAGGTGTCGATGGCGAGGCCGTGCGTCGTTTCTCGACGCGCCGCCTTGCCGGCTTCGAGCTCCAGCGTGCGCTCCGCGAACCCCTCGTTGCTCGGCAGGTGCACGCCTTCGAGCAACGGCAGACAGCTGATCGCGGCGACCACCACGCCGACCCGCCGCCGCCCGGTCTGGTCGTTCGCGCGCCGCGTGAATTCGCGACCCGCGACCAAACACCCAAAAAACCAGAGCGGCAAAAGGACGCGTGCCGCGTGATGAGTCGGAACCCCGTCGCGCACGCTGCCCAGCATCAAGAACGCGAGCATCGCCGCCAGGGCTAGGCCGGCGCGCGCGTAACGCGGACTGTCGAGCGTTCGCGTGCGGCGTGCCATGACCGCGAAAATCGGGAACAGAATGCACAGTCCGAGCGCGTTCCAGATCAGCGCCCACGGGTACTCGAGCAGCCGTCGCCAAAGCGGAGCCACGTTGCCGCCGAGCGCGCGACGGTACGCGGTGACGCGCGCCACGAAAAACCAAGCATCTCCATGGTTCTGTTGGCCGAGCCAAAGCCACGACGCGGGTCCGCTCAGCGCCAGCACGGCGCACGCGAGGTAAACGGCGCGCCGCAGCCGAAGCGCATCCCACAGGCAAAACGCGGCGTACGCGACGGCGATGGGCCAGGCCTCGTAACGCGACAAGCAAGCCAGGATCAGCGAGCCTGCGCCGAGCGCGCGCAGCGCCGGGGCATTGACCGCGAGTGTCGCTGCGGAAAACAGCGAGAGCGCGGCGCAGGGGACCTCGGGCAGCGCCGCGACGCCCAGTAACGCCGAATAGGGAACGAGCACGCAGCTGAGCACGGCCGCGACGAGCGCCGCCAAGCGACTCGTTCCGAGCAAGCGCGCGGCGACATAAACCAGAACCGTGGCGGCCAAGGAGAGCAGGATCGCCACCGTGCGCGCGACCGCGAGCTCGGTCCCGAAGCCGCGAAACGCCGCGCCATACGCCCAGAACGGTGCCGGCAACCAACTCGTGCCGCTGGCGTCGAAGTGCGGCTCCTGCGCGAAGCGCTGAGCGATCGTCAGCCGGGCGTAGTCGTCGTCACTCAGCGCGCGGAAACCGGAGCGCCAGGCTGCGACGCAAGCGAGCCCCCGCGCCGCAAAAAGCAGCGCGAGCTCGCGAGCGTCGGGCACGAGTTCACGGAGCCGCGTCTCGGGCATCGCCACGCGGCTCCATCAAAAGATTGCCTACTTGGAGCTGGCGGGCGGGGCAGACTTCGTGGGCGCGGTCGGACCGAGCGGGGAGTTCTGCTCGTGCTGCTTCTGCAGCGCTTGCGAGTGCTTACGCATCGATTCGTCCGTGGACGACGACAGGTAAGCGAGCGCAATGCTGGTGAAGAAGAAGATGCCGGCGGTGACCCAGGTCGTCTTGGTCAGAAAATTGCCGGCGCCGCTGCCGCCGAACACCTGCTGTGCTCCGCCGCCGCCGAGCGCTCCGAGCCCACCGCTCTTTCCCGGTTGGATCAGGATCACCAGGATCAGGAAGGCGCAGGCCATGATGTGCAAGACGGTGAACGGGGTGTGCAGAAATTCAGCCATGCTGTGCTCCGGGTCGGGGCGAGTCTAATCGGGGGATCGGCGCTCGGCCAGGTCTCAGTTCTTGATCGGCGCTGCTTTGGCGATTTTCGCGAAGCCCTCGGCATCCAGAGAGGCGCCGCCGACCAACGCGCCGTCGATGTCGGCGCAGGCCAGGAGGCCCGCGGCGTTGTCGGCTTTCACGCTGCCGCCGTACAGCACGCGGGTCACGTCCGCGAGCTCGGGGCTGGTCTTCTTCAATTGTGCGCGGATCGCCGCGTGCACTTCTTGCGCTTGTTCATTGGTCGCGACTTTGCCCGTGCCGATTGCCCAGACCGGCTCGTAAGCGATCACGCCGAAGCCCGGCTTCTTGTTCAGCTCGGGCACGATGCTCTCGAGCTGGCGGAACACGACCTCGAGCGTCTTGCCCGCTTCACGCTCGGCCAGCGTCTCGCCGATGCAGGCGATGGGCTTGATGCCGGCAGCGATCGCCGCCGCCACTTTCTCACCCACCTGCGCGTCGGTCTCACCGAAGTATTGGCGGCGTTCGCTGTGACCGATGATCACCCAAGATGCGCCGGACTCTTTCAGCATCGGTGCGCTGATTTCACCGGTGAAGGCGCCGCTGTCTTTCGGATAGAAATTCTGAGCCGCTACCTCCACGTGGCTGCCTTCCAGCTCGCTCGATACGGCGGCCAGCGCGGTGAACGGTGGCGAGACGACGACTTCCACCACGCCGGCGACTTCTTTCGAAGCTTTGGCGACGCCCGCCGCGAGCTCGACGCCCTTCAAGCCACCATTGTTCAATTTCCAGTTGCCAGCGATCAGATATTTTCGTGCCATTTTATGGGTTTCCTCGCAGGGCTTCGACGCCCGGCAACTTGAGACCTTCGATCAATTCGAGCGACGCTCCGCCGCCCGTGGAGATGAAGCTGATTTTTTCGGTCACGCCCGGGCCGGCCGCGGCCACTGCGCCCACGCTGTCCCCGCCGCCCACGACGGTGAACGCGGCGCTGTCGGCCAGAGCTTGCGCGACCCCGATGCTGCCCGCTGCGAAGGCGGCGTTTTCGAACAAGCCCAGCGGACCGTTCCAGAACACGGTTTTGGCCTTGGCGACCTCTTTTGCGATCGCCTGCACCGAGGCCGGGCCGATGTCGAGCGCCATCTGCCGATCGGGGATCGAGCGCACATTGACGACCTCACCCGCGCTGGCTTCCTTGTCCTCGGCCACCACCACGTCGGTCGGTAGCACGAAGCGCACCCCGCGATCCCGCGCCTGCGCGAGCAGCGTGCGCGCGAGCGGCAGTTGCACGGGTTCGAGCTTGGAATCTTTCAGGTCGTTGCCGGCTGCCGCCAAGAACGTGTTGGCCATCGCGCCGCCGATGCAGATCGCGTCGCACTTCTTCAGCAGCGCGCCGATCACCTTGAGCTTGTCCGAGACCTTGGCGCCGCCCAAGATCGCCACGAACGGTTTGGCTGGATTTTCCGTGATGCGCGAAAGCGCAGTCACTTCATCGCGCAGCAGGTAGCCCATGCCCTTGTCGCGCATGATGCGCGGTAGGCCCGAAACGGAAGCGTGCGCGCGGTGGGAGGTTCCGAAGGCGTCGTTCACGTACACGTCGCACAGGGCGGCGATTTGCCGCGCGAAGCCCTCTTCGTTGTCCTCTTCCTCTGGGTGAAAGCGCAGGTTCTCGAGCATCACCAGCTGGCCGGGGCGCAGATCACTGACGAGCTTCTTGGCGGCATCGCCGATGCAATCGTCGGGCAAGTACACGTCTTGACCGAGCAGCTCGCTCAAGCGCAGCGCGACTGGCTCCAGGCTGAACTTCGGGTTCGGCTCTCCGTTCGGTCGACCCAGGTGAGAGCCGAGCAGGACCCGCGCGCCGGCGCTGATCGCCTTCTTGATCGTCGGCAGCGAGGCACGGATGCGTTCGTCGTTCGCTACCTCACCGGATTTTGCCAGCGGCACA
Source organism: Polyangiaceae bacterium (assembly GCA_035688655.1). GTDB lineage: Bacteria > Myxococcota_A > Polyangia > Polyangiales > Polyangiaceae > PMG-095. Next base: position 8,393 of record DASSMT010000115.1, read on the forward strand.
TTGAAATCGACGCGGATGAACACGCGCTGATTGTCCAAGCGAAGATCGTCAATCGTGCGGATGCCGTCGAGGGTGCCCATGCTGAATCTAGCCAGCGACGAACGGGATACGGCCGCGCAAGGCCGGGGGAACCTAGCTATCAGCCTCGGGTGGGTCAAGCCGTTACGCGCGGCGCTTCCGGCTACGCGCCGCGCGTTCAGCGTTTCGCGTTGGCCCGTCGTCAGTCACGTGCCGCTTCCCAGGCCGCATTGTCGCCGTCCCGGCTCGATACAGGCGCAGCGCACGCACGCCGAGCGCGGTCGATCGCTTCGAGCAAGGGCAATGCTCGGCGTTCCTCGCTCGAGCCGCGTTCGCTCACGCTGCGCTCCGCCAGCTCGCGCGCGCCCACCACCCACAACAGCGGCACGCGCAGGCCGTGCGCCTCCGCGACTCGACGCGCGAGAGTCTCGCCCGTGGCGTCGAGCCCAGCTCGCAAGCCATGTTGGCGTAAGCGGGCTACGATCTCCTCGGCGTAGGAACGCTGCTCGGGGTGGACGGGCAGCACGCGCAGCTGTTCCGGTGCCAGCCACGCAGGCAGCCGGCCCTCGTGATGCTCCAGCAAAATGCCGAGGAAGCGCTCCAAGCTGCCGACCATCGCGCGGTGCAACATGGCCGGCCTGGCGCGTACGCCCGAGCTGTCGTCGTACCAGAGCTCGAA
>DASSMT010000280.1:0-13353 GCA_035688655.1 Polyangiaceae bacterium
GGAATTCATCATGCCCGGCGGTGACGGCGGTACGGCCAACGGCACTGGTGGAACCGGGAGCGGCACCGCGGGCGCGGGGCCATACGTGCTGCCGCCCGACTACACCAAGGCGACGAAGGGCGGGTTCAAGCTCGGAGCCCCAGTGGACGTCGGCGCGGCTGGCTCGACTGGCGCGGCCGGGGCCTCGAGCACGGGTTGTGGTACTTCGATCTTGGGCGTGGTCCGTGACTTCAAGGGCAAGAACGAGCCGGGCGGACATCCAGACTACGAGGCCTACTCGGGCAGGGGCGCGTCCAAGGGCATCGTCAAAGCAGACTTGGGTGCCGACCAGAAGCCGGTCTACAACGGCACTGGGCCGATCATCGATGCCAAGAACGGGCAGCAGACGACGAGCAAGATGGACTTCGATCAGTGGTATCGCGCCACGCAGGACGTGAACAAGCCGTACCTGGTCTACTTCTACTTCGAGCCGAACGGTGCCGTGCTCACCTTCGATAGCTCGGCGTTCTTCCCGCTCGATGGTAAGGGCTGGGGCAACACCCCGGGTCAGAAGCACAACTACGGTTTCTCGACCGAGGTCCACACTCAATTCAGTTACAAGGGTGGGGAAACCTTCTCGTTCACCGGCGACGATGATCTGTGGGTGTTCATCAATCACAAGCTGGCGATCGACTTGGGCGGCCTGCACCCGCAGACTTCGGACAAGATCTTCTTGGATGCCGAAGCGGACAAGCTCGGCATCAAGGTCGGCGGGACCTACGACTTGGACTTGTTCCACGCCGAACGGCACACCGACCAGTCGAACTTCCGCGTCGACACCAATCTGGCGTTCACCAACTGCGGCACGGTCATCGACGAGCCGCCGATCAAGTAACGCGGCGCCCGCGTCGCCACACTTCGCGGTTCCGAGCGCTCGAGCGCGGCGAGTGCCTTCCACACGGAAGACACTCGCCCGGCGCTGCCGCTCAGTTGTTCCCGAACAAATCCTGAATCTTCGAATCGAGTGCGATCGCGATCTTGTACAAGCTCGAGATCGAGGGGCTCGATTCGGCGCGTTCGATCTGCGAAAGCAGTGAGATGCTGAGCCCGGTGCGGCGGCTCATCTGCTTGAGCGTGAGCTCCTTGTCCTTGCGCATGGTGCGGATGGTGTCGCCGATGATCTTGTGCAGCTGCTCTTCGGGCGTGCGGGCCAAGCCCTTCTTCTTCATCACGCGCGCGAGCACCTCGCGGAACTCGTCCACGTTGAATGGCTTCTTGATGTAGTCGACCGCGTCGAGCTTCATCGAGGCCACTGCGGAATCGAGGTTCGGGTGCGCGGTGAAGATCACGACCGCGATGTCGCTGTCGACGGTGCGGATCTTCTTGAGCACTTCGATGCCGTCCATCTTGGGCATCATCAAGTCGAGGATCAGCACATGGTAATCACCCTGCCGAACCTCGTCTTCGACGAGTGTCGGATCGCTCAGGGTTTTGACGATGAAACCGTCCTTCTCGAGGAGCGACTGCATGAAGTCGCAGATCGCTTTGTCATCATCCACTATCAGGATTCGGACGCTCGGTACTTCGATGGGCAAGGCTCGCTCCTCGGGCTGTTCTCAGGGGGTTGCAGTGACACTACAATAGCAAGCTGCTTACCACGTGACTAGATTTTTGTTTGGCCCAGATCCAGCGGGAAAATCGCGATTCGCGTCGAATATTCGACGGTTGACCGGAGGGGGTCAGCGCGCGCCGATGGCAAAAACCGAATGCGCGTCCTCTCGTAGAGCTGCCCGACGATGCTCTCGCTGCAACCGAGCATGGCGGCGTGCGAGGTGAGCGTGCCGCTGCGTGCTCGTGCATCCGCGCTGAGCGCTTCGCTCGCTTCGACTGCTGCTGTGACGAGAGTGCACTCGGCTGCGGGCTGAACAGCTGAGGCAAATCGGCGCTGCTGGAGTGATGGGCAAACACGAGCTCGGGAGCTGGACGCTAGAGAGTCACGATGGAAATCTGGCTCACGCCGATTCGTATCTGCTGCGTGCGCGGACGACGCTCGATGACTCCGGCCGGGTCGATTACGCCGATCACCGCAAAGTGGCGACGAATACGAAAGACGTCGATGTTGAGCTGTGGGGGCGCCATCGAGGGGTCGTGGGCCAAGTCCTCCACGTAGACCCAACCGCAACTCGTCTCGCTCAGCCCTTCGGCAGCATCGGCGAGCCGGCGGCGGGCCAGCGTCAAGAGCAGGTAATTGTGACTGCGGGCGCCCAGGTCGAACGTGCGGGCACCACACGAAGCGCGCAATTCCACGTGTTCCTCGTCGCGCGAGATGGCGAACTTCAGCGATAGGTGTTGCACATCGAAATCGATCGCATCGCCCGCAATGGACGTCTTGAAAATGCTGTCGGGGCAAGAAAAGCGAAAGGCGCGTCCGGCCACTTCGCACCTGCTCGGCAAGTTAGCGCTTTCGCCCCAGGCGGCAGGGAGCGCGCCCTTCCGAGAGCCCCTACGTCATGGATCGTGACTTCATGGCCTCGGCCTTCCCTCGCGGGCCCCGTCAATGCTCGCGCTCGCGGCATTTGCAGCCGGGAAGCAGGACCCCGCCCTGGTTGCGCGCATCGGCCGATTTTCGGTGGATACCGTCGAGTACGAGGTCGTGGTCGTGGGTTGCCCGGAGCGCGCCGGTGCGCATCGATTCTCGCCGAGCGAGCTCGAGGTCATTCATTTGCTGAGCGCAGGCGCAAGCCATGCAGACATCGCATTGCGCCGGGGAACCGCGGTGCGCACGGTGCGAATCAAGTCTCTTCTGCGTTCCGTCGCCTCGGTGTTTCGGGCCGCGGTGCGCTCGTATCCAAGTTGGTTCAAGCGACGTCGCGGCTCGAGCACCATGGTGAACCTCGGCTGATCGAACGCGCGGGTTGAATTGGGAACGCACTCGCATCCGGGAGCCGGCACAATGGAACGGTAGCGAGGCTGCCGCTCCATTGTGCGACGGGGAAATCCCCCGCGACTCGGCGGTGATTACGCGCCGATCACGCCGCAACCGATGCGATCGCCGGCGTTGCCAACGGGCTGACCCCCGTCGTCCTTCTTGGCGTGCACGATGATCGCCTTGCCGGCGAAGGAGTTCGGATCACCCGCTTTCAGATTCGCGCCCGGAATGGTGATCTCGAGCGAGCCCTTGCCGTCTTTGCCGATCGTCAGGTTACCGAGATCGCCGAGGTGGCGCTTGGGCGTCGTGGGCAGCGCGTGGTCGTTGCCTTGGGGGTTGAAATGCCCACCCGCGCTCTTGCCGTCGGGCGAGCTGCAGTCGCCCTTCTCGTGGATGTGGGCGCCATGATCGCCGTTCGGGGTGACGCCTTCGACCGAGAGCGTCACTTTCACACCGCCATCGACCTCCATCAGCGAAGCATTGCCACTGAGCTTGGAGCCACTCTTGGGTTCGATCTTCACCTGCAGCATGCGCGGTTCGGCCTTGGGCGCCTCGGCTTCGGGCTTCGGCTCGGGCTTCTCGGCGGCGGCCGGTTCGACCGCGGGCGGCGGCGGGGGGGGTGGCGGAGTGGCGGGCGGTTCTGTCGCTCCACCTCCGCACGCAACCAGTAAGCCTAGGGTTCCGAACACCAGAATCGCAGCGAATGACGAAGTCTTCACGGGTCCTCCTTATTGGTGGCAGCGTCATATGTGCGAATGCGCGGCGTGTCGATGGCTTGTGTGGGACCCAGCAAAAATGCCACTCAGCCGACACCGACCCAGGTCATGGTTTCGATGTCCCAGCGTTCCCGCACGCCGTCGCGTTCACGGAAAAGATCGGCAGAACCCGCGCGCACCTCGAAATTCTGCTCGCTGAACAGGCTGCTCAAATCCACGCCGAGCTCCCCCGGTGCAGTGGCAACGGCAGCAGACGAGAGACTGAGTAATTTTGCGCTCAATCGCTCGCCATTCGCTTCGAATACCGCAAAGCCGTTGTCGGCGAGATTCTGCCAGGCGAGGTGCGGATTGGGCCGCGTGTCCGGATCGACCAGCAGGCTTGGGATCGAAGCGGCGATGAACTTGGTTTCCGGGGGCAGGGAGGGGTTCTCTTCGGCGAGCGCGCTCAAGCCATCGAGCCAGGTCGTCGAGCTCAAGCTGCCGGTGACGAACTCCACGACGCGTTGCTGCGGGTCGTCATTCGAGTACGGCGTGCCGGCAAAGAAGCAATGCAAGTCGCCCGAGACGATCACGACGTTATCGAGCTGGCTGAGCTCGCCCAGCAGCGCCGCGCGTTCATTGGGAAAGCCATCCCAGTCTTCCGCCGAAATGGCGATCTTCTGGCGCAGCGTTTCCGGCGCCAGTGTCACCGGTGTCAGATCGATGTGCCGCGACATCAGACACACTTCGCTACCCCAGATTTTGAAGGTGCGTGTGGAGGCTTTCATCGTGTCCAAGAACCAAGCGCGCTGCGTCTCGCCCATCAGGCGCTCGCTCTGACCCTTGGTGTCTCGAAAGCGCGCTTTGGCCAGAGCCTCGAACGGTTTCAATGCCAGCACGTAGCGCGAGCCGATGCGCGAGAACTCATCGCTCTTCAAGAGCTGATGGTACGCATAGCCGCGCGCGAGCTCGCTCTCCTCCGGAACGATGGCCGCGGGCCGAGAGAGCGCGAGCGCGTCGAGCGCGCCGTTGATGAACGGCACGCTGAGCAGACCGCGGATGCTGCTCTCCTGGAACCCCAGCTGCTCGGCGCCGGCGCTGAGTGCGCGCTGGTAGACGCCACCTGCATAGCTGCCGATGTCGACATACGCGACCGCGTCCGGTGGCAGTTCGCCTCCTGAAATGTCCAGCAACTCGGGCTGTTCCAAGAACACCGCGCCGGGAAATGCGTCTTCGGGCACCAAGTGATCGGGTCGGTAGCGGCGCAGATCGGTCATCACCAGCTCGAGATGTCGACCGAACAGGAAGCTCCGATAATAGCTGAGCTGGTCGGGAAAGGGCTGGCTCGCGTCCCAATCTCGAGTGGGGGCTTGGGAAAGATCGGCCGGCATGTACTCGAACCACGCTTGATCGGCCGCCAGGCGGCGCTCGAGATTCGTCTCGTCCACGCGGCCGTCTTCATAGGCCGAGACCGCGCCGTGACAGTCGTCGGAAAACTCGTGATCATCCTGAATCGCGATCATGGCGAAGCGCTCGTGCACGGCCTGCAGATCGGGGTCCGTGCGATACAGGCGATACAAGTCCCGGTAGTTGTCCAGTGATTGCGCGGCCTGATAGGCGCCATTGCCGCTGCCCAGACTGAGCGCTTGCTCCGGCTTACCGAAGCTTACTTTTCGCGCGGCGTCCGCGACTTGGAAAGACGGGTCCGCCGTAGTCTCGTACACGTAGTCGCCCAGATGCACGACCACGTCCAAGTCGAGCGTGGCGAGCATTCGGTACGCATGAAAGTATTTTCCTGCATAGTCTTGGCAGGACACGACTGCGAAGCGCACGCTCACGTCGGCGCCTTCGCTCGGAGCAGTTTTGGTGCGTCCGATTCGGGTCGTGGCCCGAGCGCCATCGCGCTCGTAGCTGAAGCGATAGTAATATTCGGTGCCCGGAGTGAGCCCTTCGACGCGAGTCTTGACGCAATGATCGAAGGCTGCGGATGCGAGCAACTTGCGGCTCTGCGCGCCGTCCAGGCTGACGCGCTGAGTGAAGTCTGCGTTCAGCGCGAGCTCGAGGCTCACTTGCAAGTCGCTGTTCGGGTGCTCGCTGTCGACCACCCGCGTCCAGAGCACGACACTCGTGGCACGCGGGTCGCCCGACGCGAGCGACTGCGGAAATACTCGAGCCGAGTCCAAATCAGGCGCGCTCTCGGCCGAGCTGCAGGCGGTCGGGCCGAGTAGCGCTCCAGCCGAAACCAGTGTCAGCTCGAGAAAACGTCGTCTCGGAAAGGGCTGCATCGTGGCTCTTTATAGCGCAAACGAAAACGCGCTATCGTGAGCGCGATGCATTTGAAATGCGAGCGCTGTGGCGCGCCACTCGAAGTGCCTGCCGGTGGATCCGTGCGCTGCTTCTACTGTGGGACGACCACCGCTGCGCCCGCGCCGCCTGCCCCCGTGATGCCGCCCGGCCATGGTTACGGCGGGCCCGGGATGCATCCACCGCAGCCGCCGCTTCCGGTAGCCAAGCCGCAGCATCGGCAGCACGGCGTCGGCCTCTGGCTCGTCGGCACGATATTGACGCTCATGATCAGTTTTTCCGCGGGGATCATCCCACGGCTCTTGAACAGCGCAGGCAGCCCTGCCCTCCAAAAGGCACTCAATGAGGTCGGAGGCGGGAAATTGCCTGCGCTGCCGACGGCCTTGTCCATTCCGGGCCTCGGCAGCTGGAGCGCCGCCGATCCCGGTTGCCTGATCGATGCCAATGGCGACGGCGTGTTCGACATCGCCGGTTTGACCGGCGAAAGAGAGCCCAATCAGGCGACGGTCGTCGACGGCAGCAGTGGCAAGGTGCTGTTCATGGCGCCTGCAGTCGGCAAAGCGGTGCAGCTCGGTTGCCTGGGCGAGAGCGGCTTCTTCGTCACGGAAGGTAATTTTCAGTTGGACTTCTTCACCGCGCGCAGCCCCTGGGGCAAGACGGCGGTGATGGCGCGCGACAAAGTCGACGCGTACGGAGTGGGCCAGGGTTGCGTGCAATTGCGCACCGACGATGGCACGACCATGGGCGTACAATTGCCGAGCGGCGTCACGACGACTTGTTCGGTGCCGAACCTGCGCCGCTACTACGGTCGCGACGAGCCAGGGCTGATGGGCTTGACCGACAAGCGCACGGAGCTCAGCTTCGGCGCGCGCAAGTACAGCATGACCGTGCGCCCTTCGGGCACCGAGATCCTGACCGTGCACGTGACGGAAGGTCCGAAGCAAATTTGGAGCAAAGAGCTGCCGTACGCGACGTGCACGTTCGGAGCCGCGATCGCGGTCGGTCCGGGCAGGATCTTGCTCTGGGCCGCTCAGCCTTCTGAGCGAAGCAAGGGCCTCTTGATCGGGCTCGACGAAGCCACGGGCAATCAAGCGTTCGAAATTGCCATTCCCGATACCTCCAGTGACAGCCCCGATTTCTTCAAATTCAACGGCAAGTACGTGCTGGCCGTGAATTGGGGCGCGCTTCGCGCCTACGAGCTTGCGACGGGCGCAGAAGCCTGGCGCGTGGGACGTTGACCTTCGCCGCCGGTCCTTCAGCGCTTTTGCGGGGCGCGGCCGGTCTCATCGATGAACACGTCGCGAACGCTGGTCAGATCATCTCCCGACAGGAATCCGCTGCGCCCGAGCAGGCGCCCGGTCTCCCAGTTGGTCAGGCCGAGCTCGGGGCGCTGCCAAGCCCACTGCCCGTCGACCCAGCGTGTGAAGCCGTTGCTCACGTACGGCGCCTCCACCGCCGCGTAGAACGCTTCGAACGCGCCAGGGCGCTCGGACAGGATCGAGGCGACGAACTTGGGGCTGTAGCGGTTGATCAGTGACACCGCATGCGCAAAATCTTCCGCCACGACGAACGACAGCTCCGGGACGCGATCCCACTCCCACTCTTGACCGAGCGCGTTCTCGGCGATCGTGCGTTCGGCGCTGACGACGCCCTCGGACCCGGGCACCACCGCCACGCGGGCGTTGACTTCGCGCAGCGCGCGCTCGACCACGGGTCCCAGTCTTTCGATCGCGGCGCGCTCCAGAACCAGCACGTTGAGCGTGTTGCACACTTTGCGGTCGAGGCTGAAGCGAACCGCGTTGTGCACGGCCTCCGCGCTGGCGCTCGCTTCCACGAACATCCAGGCGCCGCCCGTGCCATGCAGGGAAGCCGGGATCCCATGCTGTTTGGCGATCGCGCCGAGCAAGGCCACGGTGTGGCCCGAACCGCGTGCCACGGCCAAGCGCACCGCGCGCTCCGAGAACAGCGCGTGGGCAGCGGCGTGCTCTTTGCTTCGTACCAACCCGAGCGCTCCCTCGGGCAGGGAAGCTTCGAGCAACGCGGGGCGCAAAGCATGCTCTTCGATGGCGATGGCGGTTCCGAGCGCGTCGCCGCCGATGCGGAACACCGCGGTGTTGCGGTTGCGCAGCACGCCGGCTGCGTCAGCGAACACGTTGGGGCGTCCCTCGAAGACGAAGGCAATTACCCCCAGGGGTGAGCGTCGACGCTCGATCGCGAAACCCTCGGCCTGTCTGCGTTCGAGCACTTCACCAACGCGCGCTTTCGCGCCGCGCCAAACGCGCAAGCCGGAAACCATGTCCTGCCGCATGCGTGCGGAGAGCTCGAGGCGGCCGGTGCTGCGCCCGCGCGCCCGCGCGCTCTCCACATCCAAGGCATTGGCGCGCGCGATCTCCGCGAACGCGCGCTCGTCTTCCAGGCGCGCCGCGAAGCCCTCGAAAAAATTCAAGATCGACTCGTCGCTGGCCTCCGCGAGCGGGCTGAGCGCGGCCGCCGCGCGCGCCACGGCGGCGTGTGCAGCGTCGGCCGCAGCCTGCGAAATTACTACCAATTCCCCGAACTCAGCCAACGGCACGATGCGGTCGCCGGTGGCCAACTTGGGCAACGGCACGAGCTTCTCACCCACGAGCACGTGGACTTCAGAGCCTGAGGTTGGGGCGTAATTGCTGGCGAGCGGGGAAGTCACGGACATCTTGTACGCTTTCTTGGCGCCCCGGGCCAGGGGGTGACTCCGCTCGCTGCATACGATGTAATCTCGACAGCTTGGCAGAAAGACGCGACAGCACGACTCGAGACAGCGCCCCGGACGCCGAGCAATGGCGGATGACCCTGGCGCGGCTGGAGAGCCTGACCGAGCTCGCGTTCGCGCTGTCCGGCGCGGTGACCAAGAGCGAGGTCGCCGACTTGGTCGTCGAGCAGGGCATGCGTCAGGCCGGCGCGGACATCGCCACGCTGTACGTGCTGGACGAGAGCGGGGAAGCGCTGGATCTGCTTGCGCAGCGCGCGGTGTCACCCGAAGTATTGCAACGGATCCTGCGCATCACGAGGACCGAAGGCAATCCGCGCGTGCTCGCGACGCTGGCTACGGGCGTGTCGGTTTGGGCGGAGACCGAGCAGGAATACGCGGCAATCTTTCCCGAGTTGGCGCTGATGCCCGCCACGGGGCGACGAGCGAAGGCGTTCTGGTCGGTGCCGCTGGTGGTCGAAGGGCGCCCGGTGGGCCTGTTGGGCATGGGTTTCTTCTCCGAGCAACGCTTCTCGCCCGCGGATCGACGCTTCGCCGAGACCTTCGCCAAGCTGTGCGGGCAGGCGCTGCTGCGCGCCGTACGACGCGACCGAGAGCTCGTTGCGCGGCGTTGGCTGTCCACGACCCTGCAAAGCATCGGAGACGCGGTGATCGCCACGGACAACGCGGGCTTGGTCACATTCATGAATGGCGTCGCCGAGCGCCTGACCGGCTGGACCGACGGCGAAGCACGCGGCCGACCATTGCCGGAAGTATTTCAAATCTTTTCCGAGAAGACCCGCGAGCCCGTGGAAAGTCCGGTGACCAAAGTGCTGCGCGAAGGAACGGTCGTCGGTCTCGCCAATCACACGCTGCTCCGCACGAAGCAGGGCGCCGAGATCCCGATCGACGACAGCGGCGCCCCGATCCGCGACGAGAGCGGGGTGATTTACGGCGTGGTGCTGGTTTTTCGCGATGTCACGCTCGAAAAGCGCGCCGAAAAGCGGCGCGCTTTCCTGGCTCGCGCGATGGAAACGTTGGCCTCGTCGCTCGACTACCACATCACGCTCACGCGCGTGGCGGAGTTGGCGGTGCCCGAGCTGGCGGATTGGTGCACGGTCGACATCTTGCAGCCGGGAGCGCGCGCCTCGCAGCAGCTGGCCGTGGCACACGTCGATCCGAAGAAGGTCGCTTTTGCGCGCGAAGTCGGCCAGCGCTACCCGTCCGATCGCGATGCCCCGACGGGCGCGCCGCAGGTGATCCGCAGCGGCAAGTCCGAGCTGTACCCCGAGATCCCGGTCGAGCTCCTGGAGAGCGCGGCCAGAGATGCCGAGCACTTGCGCATTCTACGCGAGCTGAAGCTCGAATCGGCCATGATCGTCGCGCTGCGCAGCGAGGCCGGCCAAACGCTCGGCGCGCTGACCTTCATCTACGCAGATTCCGGGCGTCGTTATGGTGAAGATGATTTGAGCTTCGCCGAGGACTTCGCGCACCGCGCCGCGCTGGCGATCGAGAACGCGCGTGCTGCGTCGGAGGTCGAGGCCGCGCGCGCTCGCGAGCAGGCCATGCGCGAACGTGCAGAACAGGCCAGCATGACCAAGGATCACTTCTTGGCGACGGTTTCGCACGAGCTGCGTACGCCACTGAATGTGATCCTGGGCTGGGCCGTGGTGCTGCGTGAACGCGAGCTCGAGCCCGAGCTGCAACGCGCGCTTTCGGTGATCGAACGCAACGCCCGGACTCAAGCGCGTTTGATCGAAGACGTGCTCGATTTGTCGCGCATCAGCAGCGGAAAGCTGTCCTTGACGTTGACCGCGGTAAACGTCGGGGAAGCGGCGCGCGCGGCGGCCCTGGCGCTGCGTCCCGCCGCGGAGGCCAAGGGTATCGTGCTGACGGTCGCCCACCCGCCCGACGATGCGCTCTTGACCATCAGCGCGGACGCGGATCGCTTGCAGCAGATCTTGTGGAATCTGCTGACCAACGCGCTCAAGTTCACGCCCAAGGCGGGCTCGGTATCGATGGCTGTGAGCCGCGAGGGCTCGGAGGTCCAGGTCCGAGTGAGCGATAGCGGTGAAGGCATCGCCGAGGCGGTCTTACCCTTCGTATTCGAGCCTTTTCGTCAAGCCGATAGCTCGACGACGCGTCTTCACGGTGGCCTCGGCTTGGGTTTGTCGCTGGTGCGCCAAATCGCTGTCGCGCACGGTGGGACGGTGGAAGCCACGAGCGCTGGTCCCGGGCTCGGCGCGACCTTCCTATTGCGCTTACCCGCTCGCGCCGCGACCGACGCGGTCAAACCGGCGCGCTCCGGGCGCAAGGTCGCGTCCTTGGGTTCGAGCGCTCTCGGCTTGCTTTCAGGCGTGAGCGTGTTGGTCGTCGACGACGAGCTCGATGCCCGCGAGCTCGTGGCCGAAGCATTCAAGAGTGTGGGCGCGGTCGTGTACCCGGCGGCTTCTGCGCAAGATGCCCTGAGTGTGCTCACTTCCGCTCGGCCCGACGTGCTCGTGAGCGACATCGGTATGCCGCACGAGGATGGCTACGCGTTGATGCGCCGGGTTCGCTCGTTGCCCGCGGACCAGGGCGGCGAGATCCCCGCACTCGCGCTCACCGCTTATGCCCGCACGGCCGACGCCGAGCGCGCCTTCGAGGCGGGCTACCAACGGCATGTCGCAAAACCAGTCGATCCACTGCTGCTCGTGGAATTGGTCGCCGGCCTGGTGGGTCGTTCGACCCCGGTTCCTCGCTCGTAAGGCGCGGGGAGGCGCGGGCACACCCGCATGTTTCTGGGGCGTTCGTGCGGGCCGAGCCAGCGGTAGCACCGTTCTTCAGATCGTGGCATCCTCGGCCCGAGGCCAACGGGCCCGGCATCGGCCATGCATATCCCGGACGGTTTTTTGAGCGCTCGCGTGGCCCTTGGCTACGGCGCCGTTTCGGCGCTCGGGCTGGCTGCGGCTTGCTTTCGCTTGCGCGCGCAGCGCGACCGCGGAGCGAGCGCGCTCTTGGGCGTGTCGGCCGCGTTCGTGTTCGCGGCGCAGATGGTGAACTTTCCGATCGGCGCCGGTACCTCGGGGCATTTGATCGGCAGCGCGCTGGCCAGTGCCTTGCTCGGGCTGCCCGGCGCTCTGCTGGCGATGAGCGCAGTCACCATCATGCAATGCTTCGTGCTCGCGGACGGCGGTGTGTTCGCGCTCGGTGCCAACGTGTTCAACCTGGGGCTGGTGGGCTGCGTCGTCGGCTATTGCTGCTACCGACTCCTGTGCGGCCGTGCACCGAGCCCGACTCGGCGGGTCGCCTCGGTGGCCTTCGCCGGTTGGTGTGCCACCCTCGCCAGTGCCTCGAGCTGTGCCGGCCAACTGGCCCTCTCGGGGACGGCGCCGCTGTTCGTGCTCATCCCCAGCATGCTTGGAGTACACGCCTTGGTGGGCGTGGGTGAAGCAGTGATCAGTGCGCTCGTGGTCGCCACTGTGCTGCGATTTCGTCCGGAATTGCTGGAAAACGGCGGAGCTTTCGCGCCCTGTCCGCGCGCTCGAGCGACGGCCGTGCAAGCCGGACTCGGACTGTCCGTGGCAGTGGCAATCGTGCTCGCACCGCTCGCCGATGCCGCACCGGACGGCTTTTCCCGCGTCACCCAAGCGCTGGGCGTGAGCGCGAGCGCTGCGTCGCCGGTGCTCGCACCACTGGCCGAGTATGGCATCCCGGGCGTCGTTTCGGGCGTGCTCGCGACGGTGCTCGCCGGGTGCATCGGTACGCTGCTGCTGTTCGGTCTGTGTTGGCTGCTCGCGCTTTCCCTCGTCCCGCGCTCGGCACGCGCGGCCGAGCCGTCGCGTGCCGTCGCCGAATCGTCGGGATGAGCTGCATTCATCGCGCCCCTGCCGGGCTCAAACTCGCCATTTGCCTGGTCTGGGTGGGGGGAGTGGCTGCTCTGCCGGTTCGGGACGCACTGTGGGCGCTCGTTCTGCTCCCCGTGCTGCTGCTCGTGACCGCGCTGGCGCGTCTTTCGCTCGCCACTGTGCTGCGGCGCTTGGCGCTCGGGCTGCCGTTCTCGTTCGGCGCGGCGAGCCTTGCGCTGTTTCAGCCGCACGGGCTCGGCATTGCCCTGGCTTCGGCGTTGAAGGCCGCAATTTGCCTGTTTTCGCTGCAGCTCTTGGCCAGCACCACGCCGCTTCCCGAGCTCGTGCGCAGTCTGCGGCGCATGCATGTGCCCGAGCCATTGTGCGAAACGCTTGCGCTCTTGGCGCGCTACTCGTCGCTGCTCGTCGAGGAAGCGCGGCGCATGCGCCGAGCCCGGGCGGGTCGAACCCTGCGCGCGTCGCGCTGGCAGCTGTGGCGAGCACTCGCTGACTCGCTGGGGCTCTTGTTCATCCGTACCGTGTCCCGGGCCGAACGCGTACAAATCGCGATGCGCTCGCGCGGAGGCGTGTGACCCGAGCGCTCTCGGTCGAAGAGCTGAGCTTCGAATTCACGCGCGGTCTGCCCGCGCTGCGCTCGCTGTCGTTCTCCGTGGAAGCCGGCGAGTGTGTCGCGCTGATCGGCCCGAATGGCGCTGGCAAATCCACGCTGCTCCTGCACCTGAACGGGATTTTGCCCGAGCGCACCGCTGCGTTCAAAAGTGGCGTGGTGCGCGTCCACGGCCGCGTGGTGGACGCGCAGCAGGCGCCCTGGGTACGCCGCCAGGTGGGAGTGATGTTTCAAGACGCGGACGATCAGCTGTTCTGCGCCACGGTCGG
>DASSMT010000291.1:0-7310 GCA_035688655.1 Polyangiaceae bacterium
TGACTTGCCATCACCAGGCGGTGAAGTAGGCCCACGGCTGGTTGCCGGCCGTGGTTTGGATGCAGTAGCCGCCGTTGACTGGCGCGGGTATCGAAGCCCAGTTTCCGCCGTTGCAGCTTTCGGTGACGCCGTTCACTTTCAAGGTGCGCGGGCTCACGAAGTTGCCGCAATTGCCGCCGTGAACCACCGAGGTCGTTTGGTAGCAGACCGCGCCTGTTCCGAGGTTCCCCGATTGGAAGCTGCCATTGATGGAGAAGCTCGTCGGATTGGTGCACAAGTTGGCGCAGGGTCCCGTGCCGCCCGCTGCACTCACCGTGACTACGATATCGTCAGTCGAGGTGAGGGCACTGTCGCTCGCGCTGAGACGCAGCGTGTAGCTGCCGGCAGCCGAGAAGGTCGCCGTGGTCACCTTCGCCGAAGCATTGCCGAACGTGACCGTGCCTGGGCCGGTCACCTTGGACCAGGTGGTCGTGAGCGTGGCCGGCGGATTGGGCAAGCCGTCGTCGCTCGCAGTTCCGCTGAGGTTGGCCACTGCCGGCAACGTGACGGCCTGATCGGGGCCGGCATTGACGACGGGCGCTTGGTTCACCGGTGCCGGATTGACGGTCACTACGATGTCGTCCGTGGATGACAAGGCGCTGTCGCTTGCGGTGAGGCGCAGCGTATAGCTGCCAGCAACCGAGAAGGTCGCCGTCGTCACCTTGGCCGAAGCATTGCCGAAGCTGACGGTGCCCGGACCGCTCACCTTGGACCAGGTGGTCGTGAGCGTGGCGGGCGGATTGGGCAAGCCATCATCGCTCGCGGTCCCGCTGAGGTTTGCGGCTCCAGGCAGCGTGATGGTCTGATCCGGTCCGGCGTTCACGCTCGGGGGTTGGTTCACCACCGCGGGATTGACGGTCACCACGATATCGTCCGTGGACGATAGTGCGCTGTCGCTCGCCGTGAGGCGCAGGGTATAGCTGCCAGCGACCGAGAACGTGGCGGTGGTCACCTTTGCCGAGGCATCGGCGAAGGTCACGGTGCCCGGGCCGCTCAGCTTGGACCAGGTGGTCGTGAGCGTGGCCGGCGGATTGGGCAGACCATCGTCGCTCGCCGTGCCGCTCAGGTTCGCCAGCGCGGGTAGCGTGAGGCTCTGATCCGGTCCCGCGTTGACGATGGGCGGCTCGTTCACCGGCACGCCACCGCTATCTACGGCGAAGATGACGTCGTCGTGGTCGTCGTAGCCGCCGATCGAGCAGATCGCCGGAGTATTTGCGTACTGGTAGTTGGCGCGAATCGCCCAAACCGAGCTGTCCGTCGCCGCTGGCAGGGTCGTCGTGAAACTCAAGACCGTCGTCCCAGCCACGGTCGAAATGAGTGAGCTCGCGGTGAGCTGCGTCCAGACCGGGTTTGCCGCAGTCGCGTCGGTCGTCAAATAGAGATCGAGGCGATCGCTCCCGCTGAACACCCAGACGGTCGTGTCGATGCGAACGGTTTTTCCTGGCGCGAGGTTCGAATTGTCGAGGGTCGAGATGCGCAGTTGATCGATCGATTCATCGAGGTGATACGTGCCGAAATTCCCGTCCGTGCACGACCCGTTGAGCGTGTTCGGCCGATTCGACTCCGCACCATTGGCCATGGTGCCGCGGCCATCGATCAAACCGCCGCTGTCGCAATAGCTGCCGACGGCGGTGCAACGCGGCGCCTTCAACGTAGAGTCGTAGACGGCGTTGCCAACCGGCAATACTCGCGTGATGGTGAGGGAAGCGGTCCTCGAAATGCTGTTCAGAGTAGCCGAGATGGTGGCTGCGGCATTCGTGGTCGTGGTGCTCGTCACGACTGAAAAGGTGCCGCTCGATGCCCCGGCGGGAATGGCCAAGGTCGCGGGGACCTGGGCCAAGGTCGAGCTGCTCGACAGTGCAACCACCGACCCACCGCTCGGTGCCGGGCCGCTCAGCAACACGGTGGCTGTGCTGGTGCCCCCGCCCTGAATCGAGCTGGGGTTCAACGTGATCGACGAAGGGGTCGGTGAGGGGACGACGGTGAGTGTCGTGGACACCGTCAGCGTCGAGGGGAAGGTTCCGCTCAAAGTGACGGTCGTCGTGGTCGACGTCGGCGTGGTCGGAATCGAGAACGACGCGCTGAGCTGGCCCGCAGGCACCGTCACGCTCGCGGGCACCGGTGCCACCGCGCTCGTGCTCGTCAACGCGACGACTGAGCCTCCCGCGGCTGCCGGATCGCTCAAGGTCACCGTACCCGTGACGATGCCCCCGCCTTCTAGCAGGGAAGGCGACGCGCTGATGGAGACGATCGATGGCACGCGTGTGACGCTCAGCACCGCGGTTCGCGCCGTGTTGTGATACGAGGCGGAAATCGTTGCCGCCGTAGTCGACGATTGCGTGAGGGTGGTGATCGCAAACGTGCCGCTCGAAGCACCGGCCGGGATCTGCACGGTCGCAGGCACGGTGGCCGCGGCAGTGTTGTTGCTCGAGAGTGTGACGTTCGCGCCACCTGCTGGGGCCGCGCCGCTCAAGAGTACGGTTCCGGTTGCGGGGGTACCGCCGGTGACCGTCGTGGGATTGAGCGTCAACGAAGTCACCGTGGGCGATGCGAGCACGGTGACCGTGGTCGTGGCGCTGCCGGTCGGGAACGTGGCCGTGAGCGTCGCGCTGGTCTCGGTGTCGGTCGCGACGGACGTGATCGGGAATGATGCACCCGTGGCGCCCGCGGGGACCAACACACTGGTGGGAACGATCACCAGCCCGGGAGCGCTGCTGCTCAGCGCAACACTGACGCCGCCTGCTGGCGCCGCGCTGGCGAGCTGGAGAAAGCCCGTCGCCGACGTGCCACCCTCGAACGTGCTCGGGGAAACCGTGACTGAGCTCGTGAGCGTGCGGCTCACCACGCAGTCTTGCGATAGATTCGAATACTCGGTCTGCACGTCGTAGGTGACGCCGTCCCCGCCCACCACGGTACCGTGCTGATTGTTGCAGATGTCGCCGATTTCGCCGAAGCTGGCGTCGTACCAGGCGAGGGGCGGACCAACGACTTGGGCCAGACCGACCTCGGGATCGGTGACGGTCTCGATCAGCTCGTGCGACGCAACTTGAGTGTAGTTGCCAAACACGGTCGGCGCGGCTCCGCAACCACTCTCACACCCGGAACCTGCTTGAAAATCCGGGTGCACGCCGTAGTAGATCTCGCCAGCGCCGCCGGCATTCGCGATCGTGCCGTGGTACGCGCAGAAGATCGAGCACGACGCGCTCCCCTGCATCGTGATCACTTTGCCATGCGGGAAGAACACCGCGTAATACGTGTTGTTGTTGCCAGCGCTGTCGTGCGTCGGGGCAGGCAGCGTGCCGGCCTGAATTTGCGCGGAAAGCTCGGCTTTGATGTTGGAGTCGTCGATGGTCGAGCCGTTGTTTGCGGCAGACGGCGTGATCACGACCTGCGTCGCGAAGCTGCCGCGGCCGATGATTTGATTGCTGGCCGGCGCGGCAAGCCCGACGGTGTTGTATTCCGAAAGCCAGTCGACGTGCGAGCTGTTCAGAACACCTTGGTAGAAGCTCGCCATGCTGGGGCCAGCCACGTTCGTGACCTCGGGAATGTAGCTACCCGAACCCCAAATGACCTGGACCACCTGCACATTCGAAACGACGCGACCCCCGCGGTAGATGAGCTTGGCGCCCCCGGGAGCCGAGGCGACAGTGGGAGCAGCAGCCGGCGCGGCGCTGCCAGACTTGCGCACGAGCTGGCCCGGAAAGAAGTCATTCCGAAGGTTTTGCGAAGAGCCGACGACTCGCTCTTCGGCGGGCGAACTCTGATTGGAGCAGCCGAGCAGCCCGAGCGACAACCACGCTGCGAGCGCGAGCCACGACAGCCATGTGAACCAACCTTGCACCGTCCCTCGGTTCGCCGAACACGTAGAACCGCCGACTCGGTCGCCCATCGAGCCCCTTGAAATTTTCGTCACTGCGCCTCCCTGATCTACCGATGCCGAGCGTAAGTAATACAAACGGGTGAAACTGCAAATGGCGAAATCGACCTGCCGCCAATGGCAGGTTCTTTAGCCGCCCGCCCGAAGCCTGAGATGCCGATTCGAAAAGCCCAGACAGGTGGTTTTCGACAGCCGGCTTTCGGCGATAGAAATTACGTCATGTTAATCAATAGTAAACGCGAGTCTTCAAACATGGTGTTCGAAGCGACAGCACATCGTGCCGCACTACTCCCGCCAGGATATCGAAGCAGCCCGCGACGACAAGGGCGGAAGTCCTGTGGCGCAGCGAACGGCCCGGGGAACGTGCCCGGGCCGCTAGCTGCCGCAGCGGAGCGAAAGAAATGAGCATCGCCGCCAATTCGGGCCCGAGCGATGGCACGCCCCTGCCCCGACCCTACACGCCGCACTGCTCCAGAAGGTAGTAGCAACAAGTTTGCTCGCCTTCGCTCGCGCCGCCTGCACCCGCCGCTCCCGCGTCAGTCGTCTGCGCGCCGGCAATGGAGCTGCGTTGCGTGAGCGGCCCGCACACGATCGATTCACAACAAGGTCCACCCTCGCCCCCGCAGCGCTCAGGAGCGAACGTGACCTCGCTCGCTCGCGGGCAGCGCCACGCATCCGCCGGACCCAAGGCGTCCACGCCGCCATCGAGCGTGACGTTGGGGAACTGCGCGTCGCTCAGCTCGGAACGAGTGACGCAACGAGTGACGCCCTGCAAGTGTGGCGGCACCGGGTGTGGACAACTGAGCGCGTCGAAAGGCGGCGGATAGCTCCCCGCTTGCCCACCCTCGCTGGGCGAAACCAGACTCACCGTCGGTGCTCCGGCGGTTCCGCTCTGCCCGCCAGCCGATGCCCCCGCACCACCGGTCTCCAGCGTGGAGTCAGCGACTCGCCCGCATGCAACCAGCCAAGGGGCGAGCAGCGCTGCCAACTCTTTCCACTCAGCCATCGCGCTCGAGCATACCGCAATTACCGCGTTCGTCCTTCGGCGACCGCGGCGGGAACGGGACAAGTGCGATCACCGTGTCGGGTCTTGGCGCACACAAGCCAGCGCCAGCCATCGCTCTCGGCGAGGGCGCGACGCACAGCGAGCTACGCGTCGGACCGCGCGCGCCGCGCCCGCTAACCAAAAAACCAGCCTACCGCACGAGTCTAGGATTTTCTTGGGGGGCAAGCGGGCGAGGCGAGCAGGGTTCGGTTCAAAGCTCGAAGCCTGGATGCACGGCCGCTGCTATGCGCCGCTTCCCGCGCATCCATTGCAGAAATACCAATCATACGACATCGGAAGCGACGACGTGTGGCGGCAAGTGGTGGAGAACGTCGCAGTCCTCGTCGATCATCTGGAGCGGACCTTCGTGCCCGAAGTCGACGCGCTGCTCGGTCGCACCCCGGATTGGTACGAGTGGTGAGCGCGGAAGAGCGAGCAATGGCGGTCGGCGCCGCCTAGGAGGCCGCGGCGCGCCAGTGCTGACGCTAGTCAATTTTTCGCGTTGTTCGACGGCTCCGGACTTGGCGGTAAACTCAGGCTCCGGGATAGGAATCGATGGCCAATACTGCGCCATTTCCGGCATACCGCGGACAAGGCGAATTCGTCTTCGCGAGCTACGCACATCGCGACTCGGCCATCGTCTATCCGATACTTGCCGAGTGGCACCGGGCAGGCGTTGCCATTTGGTACGATGAGGGAATCGAGCCCGGTCGAGAGTGGCCGCAAGCGATCGGCGAAGCCGTGATGCGCGCCGCACGCTTCGTCGTCTTCATTTCGCCCGAGTCGGTGCGCTCGCTGCACGTCAGAAACGAAATCGGGTTGGCGGTCGATAATCGGAAGCCAGTGCTCGCGATCCATCTGACCGAGACTGAGTTGCCTGCGGGTCTCATGCTTCGCCTCAGCCAGACACAAGCGATCCGAAAGTACGAGCAAACCGAAGCCGAATTTCAAGCAGACGTGCGAAACTTCTTCTCGCGCTCGACGTCACTGCCTCCAGCCTACGTTTCGGCAAGTCCGGGGCGAAAGGTGCCCCTGCGCGCTCAGCTCATCGCGATCGGCGCAGGGGTCGTGGCGCTCATTGCGCTCGTGGTCGGCTTGCTCCGGGGGCGTGCCGACGCACTCACGGCCGAGGCACCCAATTCGCTCGCTACCGTCAGTGCCTCCGCTGCCGCGAGCGGAAATGCGACTCCCGCGGCGAAGCTCGACGACGGAGAGCTGACTCTGCCGGTCGGCCGTCTCCACTTCGTCTCGGACGGCAATCCCATGGAGAAAAAGAGCTGGCTGCGGCTCGGCGACAAGGATGTGTACGGCTACAGCCCGCCGACCGCGGGCGGTTCCGTCGAATGGTTCGATCTCGACACGGACGGCAGCTACCGAGCGCTGGTGCTCGATGCTTCAGCCGGAAACGCCTGCGTTGGGCAGTATCGCTTGCTCCGCGTGCGAAGCGACCGCGTCGAAACCTGGTCGGACGGCTTTGCTGGCTGTAGAAGCTTCGTGCGCGTCGACCACGTTGCCGGCGGGTTAGATTTCCTCTTTGGTGGCGATCTGCTGGGCAAATTGACGAGGGTAACGCTACGCGCTGGTAACCTTGCCAACGAAAACGGCGCCGCGCTTTCCTGGGCAAGCCCGACGCTGCTCCTGCGCACCGGGCAACACCCTGCAGAGTTACTGGTCGACGCGGAGATCGGGGCACGCTTCCGCAAACTGCTCGGCGCACAGCTCGAAGATTTCGCCGCGTCGCTGACGGTAGCCTCGGATACGCAAGTACTCGACGGGTGGTTGACGGGCTCCGGTTGTGCTCCCCACGAATGCGGCACGCGTGAGGGCGCATTCTTCATCGATCCTTTTTCTGAAACCGTGTGTGCCGCCACCCTTCGCGACGGCGTGGCAACCCTGTATTTGCCCGAGGGGAGCTCGCGCGACGCGCAACGGTGGAAGGAGTGGGCGCAGCAACAATGGCCTGGAGCACGTCAAGTGGTGTACACGAACTAGCTCCCCAGTGGCCAACCGTGCCGTCGGCTCCAGCACCACGTTCGTGCTCGAGAATTGCGACGGTTCCTGAACTGTTGCTATACGTCAGCCGGTGAAATCGGCTCGGCCCGCGAAATCGACTCGACAAACGGCGAAGCCGGCGCGCTCGCCGGGCGTTCGGCAGCCGAGCCGCGCGCCGCGCACCAATGAAGAGCTGAGCGCGCACACGAAGAAGGCGCTGATCCAGGCGGGTCGAGCGCTCTTCGGCAAGCACGGCTTCACGGCGATCTCGGCGGACGCGCTGAGCGAGCGAGCGCGCCGGACGCGCGGTGCCTTGCATCACCACTTTGCTGACAAAGCGGGGCTGTTCGCTGCTGT
>DASSMT010000323.1:0-16203 GCA_035688655.1 Polyangiaceae bacterium
GCCCAAACCGAGCAGCACACTCATGAAGCTCGAGGTGACGAGGTTCAACCCGCCGTACGCAAGGACGACGAAGCCGAGCGAGATGACCATGCCGGCCAAGAGCGGCAAGAGCAGCACGCCCACGTGCCGCAGCGAGCGAAACACCAGCATCAGCAACAAAAAGATGCCGACCGTCGACCAGAGCGAGGTGATGCGCGAGCTGTCCTGCAAGCTCTTGAGCTCATCCACCGCGAGCGCGGGCGCGCCGGTGAGATCGGCGTGCAGCCCTGGTTTGGACAGCGCGGAAAGCACGCGATCGCGAGCGCCACGAATGCGCCCGATGGCGGGCGCGAGCACCCGCCCTTCGTCGCTCTGCAGCGCCGGGAAGATCAGGACCAGGTGATAGGCGCCCTTGCCGCCGACGAGGTAGCCGTGATCATCGAACGCCGAGCTGCCCTGGCTCGACCCGCTGAGCTCGCCGAGCGAAAGCTGGCCTCCGGCAGCCAGCGCCTGGCGCAACGCTTTCAGCGCGTCGGCGAGCCGTCCGAGCCCAGCCGTGCTCGCGTCGCCGGCCGCCTGGCTCGGGTTCGGCTGCTCGGTTCCGGGCTCTTTGGCTGCGTCGAGCTCGCTCGAGAGTCGGCGCTCGGCAGCGTTGGCGAAGCTCAGCCAGGGGTCGGCCCCCGGCTCGAGCGCCGACTTCGCTTTCAGCATGAGCTGCGCGAGCTCCGGACGCCACACGAGCAGCGTCTCGGCCACGGTATCGAGCGTCACTTTGCCGAGCACGCGCTGCTCGAGCTCGGGCACGTGCGAAAGCTCGACTTCGAATTGGTCGACGAACTTGCGGCGCACCTCGGGCGTCTCGCCCGAGACGACCAGCACCGCCAAGTCCGAACGCCCAAAATGCTCGTAGTAGTTGGCGAGACGCGCTTGGTGCGGGCTCGTGACCAAGCCGGTGCGCGACGTACTCACGCGCAGTGGACCGAACAGAACCAGCGCGCCCGAGGCGACGACCAAGAGCACGAGGCTGGCAAGCGCCGCACGTGGCCACCTCAGCCCAACGGTAAGCAGAAACTGAATCACGGAGGCTCTCCCCACCGCTGACTAGCACGAGTCCGAGCTACGTTGAGTGCCGTTCATGGGCAGTGCTCGACGTGCGCCTGCTCGAGCAGTTCTTGCAGCAGCTTCTGCTCGTCGGGCCGGAGCGCGGCTCGATGCGCGAGGGAGTAGCACAGGTGCGCGCGTGCCGGACCGGGATCACCGAGCGCCACATAGCCTTCACCGAGCCGCAATTGATTGCTCGGTTGCTCGGGAAACCGCCGCACCACCCCTTGCAGCAGCTCGAGCCCCGTCTCGGAGTCCCCATGTGAAAGGAGCTGGGGCGGAGCCATCACGTACAGCGTGCCCAGCAGGCGCTGAGCCGCAGCGGCGCGAAACCCAGGGTCGAGCTCGGCGCTGCGCCGCGCGTAGCGCTCCACTTCGGCAACCAAGCTCGGCGCCGAGAGTCCGGAAATCTGTGCCAAGCGACCGGCGATCACCGCGCGGCCGAAATGATCTTGTGCGCTCTGCGGCGACCGTGAGCGGACCTGCTGATAAGCGAATTGTCGGTCCGCGTGGGTGTCCACACCGCGCGCGACCAGCGCTTCGAGCGCGTCCGCGAGCGCGAGGATCGTCGTGTTCGAGCCGCGCAGCGTGGCGTCCACCGGTTCTCGCACCGGAGCGCTCGACGGCGTACAGCCCGCTGCCAGCGCCGCGAGCAGGGCGAGCAGCCCGATCCGCCTTCGAGCTCGCCGCACGACTAGGGCTTGGAATAGCGGGCGAGCACGCTGCGGTAGTGCTCGTCGCTGCTCGGCTGAATGACGTCGATGCCCACGCTCGCGCACGCCTGCTTCGCCTTCAGGCACAGGCCGGCCAGCGATTGTTTGAAGCTCTTGACCGCGGCCGCGTCCGTGCGCGGAAAGGCGACGACCGCCATGCTCGGCAGCTCCGCACTGCGCCACACGCTGTGCAGCTCGGAGCCGTGCTCGATGTGGCCCGTGGCTGCCAGCTGAGCGTCGTCGATCAGCGCACAATCTGCTTCGTCGCGCAGCACTTGTTTGATCGGCTCGAGCGGGCGCTGCGCCGCGACCAAGTTGAAATCCGCCAGCCGGAACGCGCCGTCGGCCACCACGCGCTCGATGAAGCGCGCGTCCGACGCATAGATGGTGGAGAGCCGGTGACCGACGCAACCGGCCAGTGCTTGCGCCTGCTTCGAGACCAAGAAGTACTGTCGCCCGCCGGCTTGCGCGGCCGTGACCTCTCCGATCACGGTCGCCTGGAGCGTCTCCTTGAGCGCGAGGTAGCCGGACAGAGAAAGGATGCCGAAATCAGGCTTTTGCTCGCGGACGAAGGCGAGCGCCGGCGCGCGCTCGGAGAAGTATCGTCCCGAAGCCTTGGGCCAATGATTTTGCTCGGCGACCACCCGCAGCAGCTCGTCCAAATAAGGCTGAGCGCGGCTCGCGGTTCCCGAGCCGAACTCGCGCAACACCACGAACGAGTGCGCCTGCGCTGGCCTAGCCGCGGCGAGCGAAAGAGACGCGCACAGCGCGATTGCGCCCAGAGTCAGCAGACGGCGAGGTTTTGGGGTGGCCGAGCGCAGAGAGCTCATGAGAGTTCCAAGGCTAGCAACTTTCGCGCCTCGCCGAGTGCGGGTTCGCGACACCGTTCGGCCTCGATCAGCGCCCAGAGCGGAAAAATCTTGAGGTAATTGTCGTAGTGGATGGCGCAGGTCTTGTTGAATACGCCGGCGATGCCCTCGGGCGGAAAACTGCCGTCCGCGCGCTGGCGTTTGCGTAAGAAGTCCGCGCCGCGCGAGACCGCGCTGCTTTGGCCCTGCCCTGCGGCGATCAGCGCCAGTGTGGCCCAGGCGGTCATCACGGCTTGACCCGCTTCAGTCGGTACGTAGTGACGTCGCACACAGCTTTCGGGCGACTCACCCCACGAGCCATCGGCGCGTTGATGCGCGCGCAGGAAAGCGCAAGCTTTCTCCAGCTCGGCTGCGCCGTCGGGGACGCCTGCGGCTTTTAGCCCCAAAACCCCGAACCACGTCCCGTACGTGAAGCAGACCCCCCAAGAGCCCTCGAACGAGCCATCCACGCGCTGCACGGACTCGAGGAAGCGCCGG
Organism: Polyangiaceae bacterium; assembly: GCA_035688655.1. GTDB lineage: Bacteria > Myxococcota_A > Polyangia > Polyangiales > Polyangiaceae > PMG-095. The sequence continues at coordinate 3,140 of DASSMT010000323.1, forward strand.
CCGCGCGCGAGTGCGGACTCAATCGGCTCGGCGTAGGCGTGGCCGAACTGGCGACGATACGCGGCGAGCGCTTGCATGCAGGCCGACGTGCACTCCACGTACGAGTAATCGATCATGATCTCGCGGAAGCAGTCGGAGGCGTTCAGAGCCTCGAGCCAGGCCGGGCCGCGCGTCAGCTCGTACGTCGCCCAGCCGCCGTCTTCGTTTTGCAGCGAAAGCATGAGCTCGACGGCCGCGTCCAAGCGCCAGCGCGGCAGGGACTGACCCGTGACGGCAGAAATCGCAAGACAAGCCTTGAGCCCCTCCGCCGTGCAGTCGCTGATGGGCCAACCGTGCGCGCGGCTCGAAAATGGCCAACCGCCCTTCGAGGCATGCCGGAAACAGCGCTCCTTCTCGGGAACGTCTTCCAAGACCTGGTGGGCTTCCAAATACGTGAAGGCGGCTCCGAGGAGCGCGCGCGATTCGTCGTTTGGACGCGCTCGCGCGATGACTTGCGCCGCGAACGCCGTGTCCCACAGGCGTGAGCTGTCGTAGCCGTTCATCTTCACGCCATCGGCCGCGGCGTACAGGTAGTCGCTCATCTGCTGCGCATGCTGCTCGAGCTCCGGGCCCCCGGGGCGCTCGAAGTACCAGACCATGACGTGCAGCAATTTGTTGATCGGTCCGATGCAAATGTAGTGCGTGTTTTCATCCTCACGCCGGATCTGATCGAGCACGTAATCCAGTGCTTTCGCGCGCAGCGGGCGCGGGCAACGCGCTTCGATTGCACGCAGCCAGCGCGTCGCCACGTCCAGCAGCGGCGAGCGAGGCGAAAGCGAGTCGGCCGGCGCGACTTGGTCGCGGGCGCGGTCCCAGTCGACCTGATCGTAGCCTTGCGGGTACAGCTCGCGGCGCAACTCCCGCAGGATCGGGCTCAGCGTCGCGGCACGTTTACCGCCGTACAAATACGAGAGCGGCAGATACACCATTCGGCAATGGCACCACAGCCGGCTCGGGTGAAAGGGCAGGCGAGTCGGCAGCAGCCACAGCTCCGGCAACACCGGCGCGAGCCCGCGATAATCGTACAAATTCAGCACGGCCAAGAAGTACTTGCCCCACGCGGCCGAGTGGGTGGGGCCGCCATTGTCCTCGAGCCACGCGCGCGTGCGGCTGAGCCAGCTTGCGTCGGGCGCTTCACCGAGCAGCCGGGCCGCGACGTAGTTCAGCACGCTCGGAAAAACCGAGCTGCTGGCTTCGACGTGGAGTCCGAAGCCGCCGTCCGGATTCTGATGCGCCTTTTGGTAGCGCAGCATCTCCTTTTGAACGGACGGGTCGATGGGGAGACCAGCCACGTGGCAGGCCGCGATGTACAGCGGCTGCAAGAACAGGGGGCCGCCGTAGTCGCCGTGCCAAGAGCCGTCCGGGTGCTGCGTCTGCTGCAGGTGCTCGAGGCCGCGGTCGACCGCCTGACTGTTGCCGGCACCAGTTCTCGAGCCTTCGCGGGTATCGACCCGCGTGCTCGCTTCAGACTCGAGCATAGCCTTCCCGGGTGGTCGCCTTCGCGCGCGACGGCGGAGTGAGCTTGCTCAAGCGCTCTTTGAACTTGCTCATCGAGCTCGCATAGCGGCGTCGCAAGCTGGCGTCGTCGCTGGCGTGTCGCAAACAGTCTTCGATGATGTCGTGCACCGCGTCGCGCGAGATCTTGACCGGGCGATCCGCGATCAAGACGGCCTCGTTGCCAATGCCGATGACCAGGGTCTCGAGCGCCATCCACAGCGGCAAGAGACAGAACAAACGCAGCTGAACCTGTTGCGCCGGGATCAAGAGCACGTATTCGAAGGCTTTGCCCAAGTGCTCGCTCGCCCGCTCGAAGACCAGCGCGAGCGTCCGCTGCGCCTGGTGCCGGTGCTCGACGGCCAGCAAATCCTCGAGCATGAAGCCCTCGCTGCGACAGAGCTGGCGCGGCACATAACAGCGGTTGCGCGCGAAGTCGTCGGTGACGTCTTTCAAGATGTTCACCATCTGCAGCCCGATGCCGAACGACTCACAGCGAGCGCGCAGCTCGAGCTCCAGGGCGCCGCCGCTGTTGCCCATCCAAATCGAGAACAGATCGGTGATCAGATGTCCCACCGTTCCGGCCACGAAGTAGCAATAACGCTCGAGATCGGCGAGCGAATCGATCGCGTTGAGCACCCCCGGACGATCCCTTCGACAGTAGAGCCGCATGCCGTTGGCCATCTCCGACAGCCAAGTGATCGACGCCTCGCGGATCGCGCTGTCTTGGGTCAGGAACACGTTCATCACTCGCGGGAGTGATTGCGCCAAACGAATCTCCGGATCATCGTCGGCAAAGCGCGCAAAGCGCTCGCTGAAGCTGGCGGCCGTCTGTGCGCCATCGAGCACCGCGATGAAGGCCGAGAACAGCTCGTCGCGCTCTTGGAAATCGAGCTGATCGTGATCTTCTACCGTGTCGACCACGCGACACAGGAGATAGCCGCAGGTGAGCGCTACTCGCAGTGGCTCCGGGAGCAACTGGATTGGCTTCGAGAACGTCCGCGAGACGTCGACCAATGCCTGTTCACAGAACGCCCAGTCTGCTTCGGTGATCGCGCTCATGAAGGTGTACTCCGCTCAGTTGAAGCCAACTTTGATTTTCCCCCCCAAAGACTCAATCCAGCGCCCGACCACGCCGCACGAGCTGGCACGCAAGCGCCGAGCGGCCATTCGAGCCATCCTAAATCTTCACGTAACTGCCGTGCCCAATCCGTCCAAGATTGACGGCGAGCCGCGCTCTGGCCGGCCCCGCGCAAGACGACGTGACCGGAGGCGCGCAAAAAAGCATCCGCAAAGCTCGTACCGGCTCGATCCTCGCTGGTCAATAGTTGCATCGTGCGCGCGCGCTCGCTGGGGCTCGCCCGCAGCATGCGCAAGAGTCCGTGTCGAACTCGCGTCGCGCTCGCGTCTTTGCGTGCGAAAGCGAGATACAGCACGCTCGCCAACCGCTCGGCGACCTGCACGTCGCGTTCCTTGCGATAGGCAGCGAGGCTGTCCGCTCGCGCAGCAAGCGCGGCGTCCATGACAGCAAATGTCATGCCCACGCCGCTCAGCGGGTGCACGTGCCCGACCGCGTCGCCGATCAGCCAGACATTCCGCTCACCGTAAAACGTGCGCCTGCGAGTACCGGTCGCGGCCCAAGCCAGTGGTTTTTGCACGGCCGCTCGCAGCGCCGGCTCGAGCTGCGGCGGCAAACTCGCGCGGAACGCTTCATACACGGCTGACGGCTTTCGCTCGGCGTGCGAGCTAGTCCCTGGAAAATCCAGACAGGCCCGGATGCGTCGTTCGTCGATGCGGTAGAGCAACGCGGGGCCGGGGCCACCCAAGAAGACGTGCCCCAGGCCTTCGAACGGAAGCGAGGCGTCGACGAGCTCGAGCCCGGCCATGAATGAAAGGGACTCGCTCGCGCTCGGTCCGCCGAGTGCGGCTCGAACCTTCGACGCGCGACCATCCGCGCCGATGATGCGGTCGGCGCGGAGGCTCAGTCTTCGACAGTGCACGCGATCTTCGAGTTCCAGCTGGTTGCCGTCCAGTGCGGCGAACACGTGGTTCGGCAGATAGGTCACGCTCTCGAGATCCGTGGCGTGCGTGCGCAGGTGCGCGACCAGCTCTTCGTGCACGCGGGCGATGCTCTCGCCTTCGGCGTAAGGGAGGCACACCGGATCGGCAGAATCGTCGCCCAAAATCGCGAACCCACGCCCTTGGCACTTGCCCAGCGCCGGAACATCCACGCCCAGCTCGCGCAGCGTGCGCACGCCGGGAGGGTGGATCCACTCACCCGCAAAGCGCCCGGCAGCAGCCGGATAGCCTTCGATCAGCGTGACGCGCGCCCCTTGCTTGGCGAAGGCGATCGCCGCCGCCGCGCCGGCCGGGCCCGCGCCCACGATCGCGACGTCGGTCGGCTTGGGCTGAGTATGAACGGGCGTCAGCATGGCTTCATCATCCGTGATAGAGCCCGCTGAAGGCTCGCTTCAGCACTTCGCGCGTGGCGCGCGCCGAGCTGAAGCGCAGCGCCATGTCGAGCGCAGGGCTTTTCAGCGCGCTCATCAACAAGCGGCCACCCAGCATGCGCGGCGCCAGGGCCTTGAGCACGCTGGCTTGATAGCGAACGCCGTCGAGATCGTCGCGCCAGCCACGCTCCGCGAGCTGCCCCAGGTGGGTGCCGGCGAGATGGCCGCTGAGGAGCGCGTGGTAAATGCCTTCGGCGGTCGCGAAATCCGCGAGCCAGCCGGCTTCTCCGGCGCGCAAGACACCGGGTGCCGTCAGTTGCATCGGCACGCTGCTGACGTTGACCGGATGACCGATCCAGCTACCGAGCTGCTCCGCCCCCTGCAGGCGCCGCGCGAGACGTCTCTCCAAGAACTGCTCGAAGCGCTCGCGCGCGTTCGGCTTCGTTTTGTCGGGCTCGAAGCAGAGGCCCACGTTCACGCGTCTGCCGGACTCCGGAAATACCCAGCCGTAGTGGGGCTTGAGCTCGCGATCGAAAAACAATTCGACCACGTCCGAGGTGCCCTGCAGGCCCTCGTACCAGGCCATGATCGTGTGCAACGTGGATTGACCCGCGCTCTTCGGCGCGCGCCGCCGCTCGCGATCGAACCCGCCCGTGGCGCCACTACAGTCGATCACCGCGTCCGCTTCGAGCGTGCCTTGACTCGTCTCGACAGCGACCTGGCCCCGGTGGCTCTCGATGCGCCGCACGGTACAGCCTTCGCGCAGCTCGGCGCCGCGCCGCTGGGCCTCGCGTGCGAGCAATTCATCGAAGTCGCTGCGCAACATCACCGCGGTTTCGTGGTCCCCGCGGAGCTCCACCCCGCGGCCATCGACCCCAGCGATGATCGCGCCGTCGATCCGAAATGCGCGCCGCCGCACCTCCGGGCCGACCCCCAGGCGATCGAGAAATTTGAGCGTCCACGGGGACAAGCCACTGCCGCAGGCTTTGGTGCGCGGCAGCGTTTTGCGCTCGAGCAACACGCACTCACTCCCCGGCGAGGCTGCAAGCGAAAGCGCAGAGGCACAGCCGGCAGGACCTGCGCCAATCACAATCGTCTTGCGCCTCCGTGTCACTGGTGAAGAACCCCTGGGTCCGAGTGGACCTACCGTCAATATCGCAGGTCGGACCCAGCGTCACCGTGAACTCGCTCGCAAAAGCACGCGAACACGTGAAAAGGCGATCTATTTGCGTCCAGCTTTGCTGAAACAAATCCTCACTCTGGCTGACCGGACGCCGTGGGCGAGTGACGGTTCTCGCGCCTGCGCACCCGCGCAAAGGTTTCCAGCTCTTGATCGACAACGACGCAACAAGCATAGTCGGGGACTAAGCTGGGTAACCCATGTACATTCACGCCAAGACGGTCGCTTGGCTCACCCGTCGCGGAGCGGGTGCCGGCGGCCTGACGCTGCGAAGAGGCCTCTATACGAGCGGTTTCGCGCTTGCGCATGCGCTCTTGTACAGTGGCGTTTCGATCGCCCGTTGGCTCGATCCCATCTTTTATCCCGCTTTCGAGCGCACGGACGTGCCCGCTCCGGTGTTCGTCATCGCCACACCGCGCTCGGGGACGACCTTCTTGCATCACTTGCTCGCTCTCGACGACGAGCGCTTCGTCAGCTTCAAGTTGTATCAAACGCTCGCGCCGTCCGTTCTGCTCGATCGCGCGCTCGGACGCCTGCGCGAGTTCGACACCGAAGCTGGGCTCGGTCTCGGCCGGCTGCTCGATGCAATCGATCGCCGGCTCTTCACCGCCTGGAATGGCATCCACCGCGTGGGCCTACGCGCTGCCGAAGAAGACGAGAATCTATTCGTGTACAGCCTGGTCAGCCCGGCGCTTTACATGCTGTTTCCCGCGATCGGCGTGAGCCCGGAGCTCACGGATCTGAGCGGCTTCACCCCGCACAGTTTGCGCCGTCTCGCCCGCGACTATCGCGAGACCGTGCGCCGGCTGCTGTACGTGAGCGGTGGGGAACGCACCCCGTTGATCAAGAACGTCCTGCTGCCCAGTCGGTTGCCGGTGGCTGAGCTCGCGTTTCCGAATGCCCGCTACGTGCACATCGTGCGCGATCCGCGGGAGGCCATTCCGTCCGCGGTCAGTCTCTTCTACGCGATGTGGCAGACACATTCGCCACAGATCGCCCCAAGCTCTCCGGCGACGCGTGCGCTGGCGGACATGTTCTTGAAGCATTACCGCCTCCTTTGTGACGAAGGCCAGAAGCGGCCCCCGGAGAGCTGGGTCACGGTCCGCTTCGAATCGCTCGTGGCCGACCCGGTCGGGACGGTCAGCCAAATTTACGAGGCTCTCGGGCTGCCGGTGAGCCCGCAGTTCCTCGAGCGCCTCGGGAAAGCGGCCGCCGACGGGCGGCGCTTCAAGAGCCGACACGACTACGATCTCAATCGCTTCGGCCTCACGGAAAATGATCTGCGTTCAGCGCTCGGCCCGCACTGGGAAAGTGTGACAGGTCCTGATCTGGCAGAGCGGGCGCTGGCGCTCGACTAGCGCTCGGAAACCGGGGAACTCGTGTTCGAGCCTTGACCTTTGGCGCGGGTGGCGGAATGTTCAGGGCCTTGGAAATGCTGACCGAGACGGAGACCGGGACCCCCAGCGCCGCCTCCGGGCGCAGAGAATCTCGAGTCGCGGAGGTCCGTCGCTCGGGTCCGAGCGGCAATTTTTGGTACGCGGTCGAGTACTCGAACAAGCTCGCGCGCGGCCAGGTGCTCGAGGTCGTGTGGTGGAAGAGCTCGATTGCGCTCTTTCGCGACCAAGCCGGGGCGGTGAGCGCGCTCGAGAATCGCTGCGCGCATCGTCAATTGCCGCTTTCGTGCGGCCGCGTCGAAGGCAAACGGCTGGTTTGCCAATATCACGGCTGGAAGTACGACGGCGGCGGGCGCTGCGTCGAGATCAGTCATGAGCTCGGCAAGGGCCGCGAGAAAATGCCGAAGATCGGCATCCGCGCTTATCCGGTCAAAGAACGCTACGGGCTGGTTTGGATTTTCCCGGGCGATCCCGCGCTCGCCGACAGTGTACCACTGCCCGAGGTACCGGAGCTGTGCGGGTCGGATCCGTGGCCCGTGGTTCCGCTCGACGTCACCATCAACGCACACTTCTCCATGATCGTGGAGAACGTGTGCGACTTCAATCACGCCTACCTGCATCGTCACAAGCAACCGTTCGTCGATCCGAAGCTGGTCGGCTACGAGCGCGTGGGCGATCGCATCGACGTCACGTACAAGACCTCGTTCGAGAAGAGCTTGATCGCCAAGCTCGCCTCGGAGAATGGCGGCAAGGGGCTCGATCGCATCAAGCTCTGGTATCAGTACCCGTACCAGGGCTCGGACATCCTCGGCAAATACCTGCATTGGCTGTTCATGCTGCCGATCGACGAGCGCACGACGCGTTGCTTCTTCGTGTTCTTGTTCGGTCCGATGGAGGTCCCCCTCGTGCGTTGGACCATTCCCCGTCTCTTGAAGCCGATCGCGCTCAGGCTCGCCAATTTGCTGTACGTCTCGCCGCTGCTCGCCGAGGACAAGTTCATCCTCGAGGCGGAGCAAACCGGCTTCGAGCGCCACGCCGATCGGCCGATGATCGAGCTCAACCCGGTGGTGATCGAGTTTCAGAAGCTGACTTTGGAGAAGGCGCGTGAATATCAGCACAGTGAGCTGTCGCGGTCGCTGCGCCGCCGGCAGGCGGAATCGGAACAAGCTGCGCGCGCTTCGGCCGACGCGGAAGGTCGATTGCTCGACGAGCTGCCGAGCACGGATTCCTCCGCTGCCCAGTGAGCCGGGCATGTTAGCGGTGCCATGCTGACGCTGGTCACCGGAGCCACCGGGCACATCGGCAACAATCTGGTGCGCGCGCTGCTTTCGCGGGGCGAACGCGTGCGCGTGCTGTGCCGTCCCGGGTCGAGCGACAAGCCCCTCGCCGGCCTGGACGTGGAGCGCTTCGAAGGTGATTTGCGCGACGCGCCCTCGCTCACGCGCGCGGTGGCCGGCGTCGATCTGCTGTATCACGTCGCGGCGATGATCAGCATCCGCAGCGGCGATCGCGAGGCCCTGTGGGACGCGAACGTGGCCGGGACGGCGCGGCTCTTGGCGGCAGCGCGCGCGGCGGGCGTGAAGCGCGTCGTGCACACGAGCTCGTTCGGCGCCATCGGCAACAACCCGAATGGCCCGAGCAGCGAAGACAACCCGCTGGATCCCGATGAACCTGCCACCGACTACGAGCGCAGCAAGGCCGCTTCCGAAGTCGAAGTCAAACGCGAGATCGAGCGTGGGCTGGACGCGTGCATCGTGAATCCTTGCGCGACCGTCGGCCCGTTCGATTTTCGTCCGAGCCTCGTTGGTCGCACGTTCGTCGATTTCGCGCAGGGCAAAATGAAAGCCTACGTGCCCGGCGCGTTCGACTGGGTGCCCATGCGCGACGTGGTGTCCGGCCACCTGCTGGCCATGGAAAAGGGCCGCCGCGGCGAGCGCTACCTGCTCTCGGGTGAAGTCGCGACGCTCGACCAGATCCTGGATTGGCTGGCCGAAGACACGGGACGTCCGCGGCCACGTTTGCGCGTCCCTCCCGGGCTCATGCTGGCCATCTCCGTGCCTAAAGACATGATCGAGGCGCGCTTCTTTCCGAGCAAGTATCCGCGCTTCAACCAGCATTCGATCCGGCTGCTCACGAGCGGCAAATACGGCACGAACTCGAAGGCTCGCCGCGAACTCGGCTTGACACCGACCGCGCTGCGCCAGGCGTTCCGCGATTCCGTGACCTGGTTTCGCGAGAACGGCTATTTCTGAGCGTTGCTCGTAGCGCCTCGGTCTCCGTCGCTAACGCCCGCTCCGCCGCTAACGCCAGACGAAAAGCTGTGCGTGGCGCTGCGCGAGCTCCGGAGTCTCGCCCAGATCCGGATCATTTTTGCCCAGCCAGCCCGATTCGACCAAGGCAAGCTCGATGCGCGCGGCGCTTTCGTCGCTCGATTGCTGGTTCGTCGAGACGGTGAGCTCCGGCTCGAGCGGCACTTCATACGGGTCGTCGACACCGGTGAACCCGCGCAGCTCACCGGCCCGCGCGCGCTTGTACATGCCCTTCACGTCGCGGCGCTCGCACTCGCTGATCGGACAGTCGACGTGGACCTCGAAGAACCTTTGCAGCGAGCGGCGTGCCGAGTCGCGCGCTGCGCGGTATGGGCTGACCACGGCGACGATCACGATCACGTCGTTGCGAGCGAGCAGGTTCGCGACGAACGCCACGCGTTGGATGTTGCGGTCGCGATCCTCGCGGCTGAAGCCCAGACCATAGGAAAGGGATTGTCTGACCAAATCGCCGTCGAGGACTTCGACTTTGCGACCGCGACGCAAGAAGCGACGCGCCAGATCTCGTGCCAGAGTCGACTTGCCGGAGCAAGGCAGCCCCGTGAGCCAGACGGTGAAGCCGATACTATTCACCCCAAAACATCTACACCGCTTCCCACTGGAACGGTCCGTAAATTTCTGGACCGCTCACGGGTGAAGGCCCAGAAATCCGGGCCACCCGCCGGGCTGAGTGCACGCGCGGGCTCGGCGCTCGAGCCCTCACTGGTTGGCAGTCACTTGATGACAGGCGTGAAGACGGCGCACGGAAAATTGATCTTCAGATTGTCCTCACCATCTTGAATCTGTTTGCACGCGCTGCCGACGAGCTCGACCTGGTCCGCTTGCTTGAGCCGCCACCCGTCCGGGTCGTTGTAGACGAGCGTTTGGTCGTCGAGCACGACCGTGCCCTGATCGGCATTGTCTTCGTCCACGGTCCCGTTGAGTGAAAAAACGCAGCTCCGCGGAACCGTCGTCAGAATCGTGCTGAACGCGCTCTTCAGGTCGTTCTGACTGGTCGCGGTGTAGAGCGGCGCGGGAGGCGTCGCGTTCGCGGCCAGCCCGACGCCGAGATTGGCGACTCGCTGCATGTGGGCGATGTCCGTGCCCGTGGAAATGGCGATGGCGAAGGTCTTGATCTGCTTCTGGAAGGCCAGGCTCACCTGGTTTTCTACCTCCGTGGTCGCGACACCGGAGCCCGGCTTGCAGGTACCCGGGGCTCCATCCGTCGCCAACACCAGCAGCTTGGGGCCACCCGTGAGATCGCTGCTCGCGGCGACGGCCACGGTCGCCGCGATCGACTCGGGCGTGGGAGTGCCACCGGAGGGGGCGAGCTTGTTGTAGCGCTCACGAATGTGCTTGTAGTTGTTGTTGGCCAGCGCGACCGACGACAGATCCAACACGCAGCCGGTGGAAGCGCTGCCCGAGGTGTAAAACACGGCACCAAACGCCACCTGGCTGTCGAAGTCGCCGACCACGCCGCGATCCATGGCCACGGCCGGATCACCGAACAGCACGTTGCCCAAAGCGTTCCAGCGCGTGGTCGAGCCGCTGAGCGTGTCCGCCATGCTGCCCGAGCGGTCGAGCAAGAGCCACACTTGGGGAGCGACGGCTTTGAACTCTACCTGCCCCTCGACGCACACCGGCGCCATGGTGGGATCGGTGGGATCGGTCTCGACTGGATCGACGCGAATGTCGTCGGCTTTCACGCAGCGACCCGCCGGCGAACAACTGCCTTGGTGGCAGTCGCTGTCCTCGATGCAGTCGGCGGCACAGGCCGCGTTCTCACAGTGCAGGCCGGACTCGCAGTCTTGATCGCCCGCGCACTCGACCCCGCACGCCGCTCCGAAAACGACCTCACACGGCGTGGCCGCGTCGGGCTTGTCCTCGGTCGTCGGAGTCATCGGCTTCTCTTGGACGAGCTTCGGCGCCTCCTTCACCGTGCGACAGCCTGCCAACAGGGCGATGCCCAAAGATGTCAGGGCGAGGCGACCCAGTGCTCCCCTACTCGCGAACGTGCTTGTCATGCGAACCTCCCAAAAGACGCGGAGCCAAGCTTGTCAGCTAGTCGGGTCTTCGTCGAGCGCTCGCGGCGCCCAGCCCGGGCTCGGCTGTTTTTTTCGACCACTCTTGCGGGTTTAGATAGCGTAAGTCCGAAATGGACCGCGCCTCCCATTCCGAGCGCGGTAGGATACTGTCGAACCTGGAAAACCGTGAAATTCGAGTCGCAGCTGGCCGAACGCGGGCGACTGAGCTACACGAGGTGCTAGGTCGGGTCGACGGGTGACTAGCGCGAGCACGCGCGGCGGGAAGGGACTTCACTTAATCATGGCGCACATCAAAACATTGAGTCTTTCGCTTTTGGCACTCGGGCTCTGTCTCGCATGCCAAGAAAAATCCCCCGACGGCAGCGAGCATTCTGGCGCGGCGGGCAGTGTCGCGGGCGGCGGCGCGGCCGCGGTCATGGCAGGCGGCGCAGATGCCGGCGGCTCTGCGGGTGCGCCGGACGAAATCCCGGTGAGAAAAGGCGAGCGCGGGACCTCGTGTGATTCGACCAACGACTGCGAAGAAGGCCTGTCGTGCATGGTCACCCACGACTGTCCGAGCGGCGTCGCGTGCGCGAACAAGTCGTGTCAACCCTCGAACTTCGACCTGACCGGCACGGGCAAGACTTGCCACATCAAAGACTGCCAGACCAAGAGCGATTGTTGCGGCGACAAGCCGCTGAAAGCACCAGACAAGTGCGCCAATCGCGAGAGCATCTGTAACCGTCCCACACTGACGGGCTGTAGCGTGGTCAGCTGTACTTCCTCGGCCACTTGTGGCGCGGGCAAGTGTGAGGGCACTTGTTACTACGGCACGGCGACCAAGTGCGCCGTAGCCAGCGATTGTCAGGCGAACGTGTGCAACACGACGACGAGCGGCACGACTACCACCAAGACTTGCTCGCTCACCTCGACGGATTGCTCGATCAGCACGTGCGTCACCAACACTTGCTATTCTCCGCGCTGCAACTGCACCAACCCCGAGTACCAGCCGACCAACCCGATTTGCACCGATCCGGATTGTCTGGGCCTGTGCGCGTACACCTGCACGGACGATCGCTGCGTGGTCGATACCAGCTGCAACTCGGACATCCAATGCGCCGCGGCCACGCCCTATTGCAGCGACGGCAAGTGCAGCCAATGCCGCACCTCGGACGATTGCAAAGACGAGGAATGCATCGCCGGTCACTGCGGTCCAGAGTGCAAGTCCGACACGCAATGTGCGGTGTTCGAGGCTTGCCAATCGGGCAAATGCGTGTACGTGGGCTGTCAGTCCGACCGAGAATGCGTGCTCCAAGCGCGCTCTTCCACCACGCCGCTTGCGCAAGACCCGCGACTCGCCAAGTGCCACGTCGAAAAGGACATCGGCACGTGCGTATTCCCATGCGAAATCGACGCGCAATGTGCGTCGACCGAGGTCTGCGTGGAGGGTCTGTGCAAGTACATCGGCTGCGAGACCGATCGCGAGTGCGCGACGATCGCCGGCCTACACAACCAGCCTGTTCCGACTCCCGATCGTCCCTGGACGACGACCGCGGTGTGTGAGGCCGAGGACAGCGCCGCGCCATGACCCCGAGCGCACGCGCGCGCGGCGGCAAAGCGTGGCTGCTGCTCGGCGCAGCGGGCATGCTGGCTGGCTGCTCGCTGTGGCCCGGGCACAGCGATGACCCGGTAGCGGGCCCGAATACGACCGCCGAGGCCGGGCGGGGGGGGCTGGGCGGGATCGCGGGACAGGGCGGCGTGACGACCGCCGGCGCGCCCGCGGCCAACAAGCCCAAGTCCATCCGGCGCGGGACGCGCGGCACCGGTTGCACGGTGAGCAACGACTGCGCCGCGGGGCTGTCCTGCATGCGCGGGCTGTGTGAGCCCGCCAACTTCGGCCTCGCGTCGTCGGGCAAAGAATGCGTGCAGATCGACTGCACCACCACCGCCGATTGCTGCGGCAGCCTGAGCACGGAAATCCCGGACACGTGCCGCAATCGCGCGTCCGCCTGCCTGCAAAAGTTGCCCGGCTGCGAAACCAAGTCCTGCACTCGCTCCGGCGACTGCGCGGGCGGCGGGGTGTGCTCCGGTCATTGCCTGATTTCGTCCGGCGAGTGCAGCGGCAACATCGATTGCCTGGCCAACAAGTGCATCAGCGGGGTGTGCAGCATCAACTT
>DASSMT010000333.1:0-39198 GCA_035688655.1 Polyangiaceae bacterium
GACTTGTCGGGCTCGATTCTACCTTGGCTGAGCGCGGGTATTCGTTTCGACCGCTTGCAGCCGAATAGCCGCGTTCCCGAGCAGTCGTTCGCGATCCTCTCGCCGCGTATCACGTTCAAGTCCAATTGGAACACGCACGAGGCGATCACCCTGCAGTACTCGCGCTACATGTACAACCAACGCGAATGCCAACAGGTCACCCAAAATACCGACACCGCGTCGGGTCGCTACCACAACGATGCCGCAGGTAGCCCGGCGGACGGCGTGAACTACGTTGGGCCCAGTGAGAGCCTGTGCGTTCAGCCACCGTCTTCCCCGGTTCCGCCGGATGGCTTCGGTTCTGGCTGGCCGGCGAACTCCGGCCAACGCGGTGCACCCACCACCCGCCCCGACGTGAACGTGTTCAAGATCGAAGCCACCATGTGGTGGTGACCGAGTCCGGCTGAGCCGGTCTCGAACGACACGCAGAAGCTCGGTCGATCCCGCGTGGGTCGACCGGGCTTTCGTCATTTGTAAACTGCGCGCATAGCGCTACTTCAAGACGCGCACGCTTGGGTGCGTCGCAACGCGCACGCTTGGGTGCGTCGCAACGCGCGCTCGTGAGTGCCTCGCGAGGCACACACGAGAGTGCCTCGCAGCGCGCACACGCTGGTGGCTCACAGCGCGCTCGAGGCCGCGCGCTTCGCTCAGCTCACTTGACGACGATGTCGCAGTGGAAGTTGAAGTTGTGGCCGGGGTCGCCGCCGGCGCCTGCACGCTGCCGCAGCCCCCAGCGCGGCGCTCGAACCAAACCAAACCGAAAAGCGCCGCGCCGAGAACTGGGGCATTGTGCTGAACTTTCAGAGCCGCGAGAACGAGCTAGCTCGCCTCGCACTCGATGTGAACGGTGCTGCCTGCCTTGGCAAACGGCACGATCACACCGTCGATCGGCTTGCCGTCGACCACCAGCTTGACCTGCCCCGTTCCACCCGAGCTCTTCACGTGGATGCGGTACGTGGCGCCCCGACACTTACGCGTGACCGTGAATTCCGGCACGTCCTTACCGATGCAGGGTTTGACGCACAGGCCGTCCCATTCCGGACGAATGCCGAGCAAGTATTGGGAGATGGCCACGAAGTTCCACGAGCCAGTACCGGTCAACCAGGAGTTTTTGGCTTCACCCTGACGCGGCGCATCCTTGCCGGCGATCATCTGCGAGTAGACGTACGGCTCGGTGCGGTGGATTTCGCTGATGTCTTCCAGGTACGCGGGCGCGATCTTCTTGTAGTACTCGAAGGCACGCTCGCCGCGACCGATCACGGTCTCCGCGATCATGACCCAGGGGTTATTGTGGCAGAAGATGCCCGCGTTCTCCTTGTAACCCGGGGGGTAGGACGAGATCTCGCCGAGCTCGATGTGGTAGTCGCGGTAGGGCGGATTGTTGAGCACGATCCCGTACGGCGTATCGAGCCGCTCTTTCACGGCGTCGAGCGCTTGCTTTGCCTGACCCGTGGCCACGCCGATGCCGGCCATCACGCAATAGCCCTGCGGCTCGATCAGGATCTTGCTGTCACCCTCGGGGCAATCCTTGCTGCCCACCTTGTTGCCGAAGAAGTCGTAGGCGCGCAGGAACCACTCGCCGTCCCAGCCGTGCTCGAGCACGGCGCGCTCCATCTTTGCGACCTCTGCGCGCGCGCGTTTGGCCTCTTCCGGCTGGCCCTTGTACTCGCACAGCTTCGCGTACTCCGGGCCGATGTGCACGAACATGCCGGCGATGAACACCGACTCTGCCGTGCGACCGGTACGGTTGCCCGTGGTCTGAAACGACTCGTTCGGGTCCTCGGAGAAGCAGTTCAAGTTCAGGCAGTCGTTCCAATCGGCGCGGCCGATCAGCGGCAGACCGTGCGGACCGAGGTTGTGCTCGACGTGATCGAACGAGCGCTTCAGGTGCTCGAGCAGCGACGCGGTGTTCTTCGGGTCGTTGTCGAACGGCACTTGCTCGTCCAAGATGCCGTAGTCACCGGTCTCTTTGATGTACGCCGAAACGCCCAGGATCAACCAGAGCGGGTCATCGTTGAAGCCGCTGCCAATGTCGTTGTTGCCGCGCTTGGTCAGCGGTTGATACTGGTGATACGCGCTACCATCGGCAAACTGCGTGGAAGCGATGTCGATGATGCGTTCGCGCGCGCGCTCCGGCACCAAGTGCACGAAGCCGAGCAAGTCTTGATTGGAATCACGGAAGCCCATGCCGCGACCGATGCCCGTCTCGAACAGCGAAGCGCTGCGCGACATGTTGAATGTCACCATGCACTGGTACGGATTCCAGATGTTGACCATCCGGTTCAGCTTCTCGTCGCCTGATTCGACCGCGTAGGTCGAGAGCAGGCCCTGCCAATGCTCGCGCAGTTTGGCGAGCGCCGCGCTCACCTGCTCGGAGGTGGAGTACGCCGCAATCAGCTGCTGGGCGCGCTGCTTGTTGATGATGCCCGGCTTTTCCCACTTCTCGCTGCGCGGGTTTTCCACGTAGCCGAGCACGAACACGAACTTCTTCTCTTCACCGGGAGCGAGCGTCACCTCCAATCCGTGCGACGCGATCGGCGACCAGCCGCTGGCGATGGTGTTCTTCGATTTGCCGGCGATCGGCACTTCCGCCTCACCGAAGCCATTGTACAAACCGATGAAAGACTCGCGATCGGTATCGAAGCCCGAGACCTTGGCGTTCACGTGATAAAACGCGAAGTGATCACGGCGCTCGCGATATTCGGTCTTGTGATAGATGGTGCTGCCGACGACTTCCACCTCACCGGTGCTGAAATTGCGCTGCAGGTTGGTGCCGTCGTCCGCCGCGTTCCACAAGCAGAACTCGATGAAGGAGAACAGCTTGACCTGCTTGGGGCTCGAGCCTTCGTTCTTCAGCGTGACCTGGTGCACTTCACAGGTTTGGCCGCCGATGGGCACGAAGTACAAGATCTCCGCGCGCAGGTTGTTGCGGGTGCCGGTGATCTGCGTGTAGCCGAGGCCGTGGCGACACTCGAAGAAGGTGAGCTCCTTCTTCATCGGCATGAATGTGGGCGTCCAGGTGTCGCCACCCTCGTTGAGGTAGAAGTAGCGACCGCCGGAATCCGTCGGCACGTTGTTGTAGCGGTAGCGCGTCAGCCTGCGCATCTTCGCGTCACGGTAGAAGCAGTAGCCGCCGCCTTGGTGGGAAACGAGGCCGAAGAACTGCTCGCTACCCAGGTAGTTGATCCACGGGTACGGGGTCTTGGGCGTCGTGATGACGTATTCTTTACGGGCGTCGTCGAAGTGACCAAAGCGCATGACAGGAGTGCTCCACGATGAGTCGCGAGTTTGCGGCCTGCGCCTCGAAACAGGAGACGGGGCCAGAGAACGTTGATTTTCGGGTTGTGGGGCGACGCGCATCGCCCCACAACTCACATGCGGTCGGCTAGGCGCCGCCCGCTGGGGCGGCCGTCAGCTCGCGCGACCGCGCAAACGAGATTGAGAAGAGATACGGAAGAATCACGGACAGCCAGTGAACTGGATGTCATCGACCCAGATGTCGAACGGCTGACCTTTGTCGTTGACCTGGAACTGGATGGCGTACATCTGGGAAGAATCGATACCCGCGGTGTGGGGCGAGCCCCAGCCCTTCAGCTGCTTCAAGGAGCGGTACGGGAACACGAACTGGCGCCACTCGTCGGTGAGCACGAGGTCCGCGCCGAAGTCGTTGTAGCACTCCTTGCAGATCTTGCCGTCCGGATCGGTCGCGATGTCCGGCACCTTCAGCCGCACCTTTTGCGTGGAGTTCCCGGCCTTCTTGGCCCAGAACGAGATGCCCTTGTAGGCGGTGCCGTCGTACGTGCCCTTGGGATCGACGAAATTCAGTGCCATGCCGGCGTACACCGTCTCGGCGTTGCCAACCGTGCCCCACATGTGAGCCGCGTACTTCGAGCCGTTCACGCCGCCCGCGGACATCGCGAAGGTGCCACCTTGCGAGCCAGCAGTGGGGCTGATCGTCGAGCCGTTGCTGTCGACGAACGTGTACCAGTAGCCGCCGCGACCCTTGATCGTGACGATCTGATTGCTGTTGTTCTCGCCGTCGGCGATCAAGCCTTCACTGGGCGGACAGGCTTTGCCTTCGGGCGAGTTCTTGGTTTCAGCAGAGGTTGGGTCGATTCGCTTCACACAGCCGCTGCCCAGGGTGACAGCGGACACGGAAAGGACACCGATCAAAACGTTCGTCAGCAAGGTTCGGTTCATTTGCGCGGCAGAGTAACCTGGAACCGATTTCATATCCAGCGAAACCTCGCAGATCACGCTCGCGCTCTCCGCAGGCTGCGGCCTTTCGTGTGGTCTGTCGCAGCCTCGGGCCCATGCCTCCCAGCCCCTCGCGCCCTCACGCCCCTCGTCCCATCCCGGAACGTCACGAAGAATGCAGCGCGCAGTGATGGTGATTCGGATGGCGATCGAGCGCTCGCAGCCGGCGGATCGCCTGGCACCGAGGCCCGCCAAACTCGATGCCGCACGGCGCGTAAACACTCCATTCCTTTCCCGAGTACCTAGAAAATTGGCACTCTGCTGCGCGCGGTTTGTCGCATTTTTCCCCCGAATATCAGCTGCTTTGTGCAGCTGATGGACTAGACTGTCGGCCGAATCGAGCCGCGCCGCACTTTCTGCGAGCCGCGCTTGGTTGCGGTTTCCGAAAGGTGCGCGCGTTGATGAAGACATGTGATTTGTCTCTGGCTACGGTCGTCTTGGGCGCCCTGGCCGTTGCTTATTCGGCCTGTAGTGCGCAGGGCCAAGACAACAGCGTGCCGGGCGGAAGCAGCGTGTCGCACGCCGCCGGCAATACCAGTGGCAGCAGCGCGGGCAGCAACAACGCCAGTGGCGGCGCGCCCCCGTTCACCGGCGCGGCTGGCTCTCCCTTCGTTCCACCCGGCAGTGGAGGCCGCCCGACTGCCGCAGGCGGCGGATTCAACACCGGCGTCGGCGGAGCGACCACCAGCTTTGCCGGGCGACCGGGTACGGGCACGGGCGGTACGGCCACCGGCAGTTCGGGCGCACCAGCAACCGACGGCTGTCAGATCAAAATGGGGATCGCCACCGAGGTGCTGATCGACGACTTGGAAGACGGCGACAACGTGATCCGGCCCATCGGCAACCGGACGGGCTATTGGTACACGTTCAACGACGGCACTACCACTGGGATGCAAACCCCGGCTCCGTCCGTGCTGTTCAAAGGAACGTCTCCCGGCTCGACCACTTCACCCATGTTCGCCGCGACGACCAGTGGTTCGGGGTTCACGGGCTACGGCGCGGGCATGGGTTTCGACTTCAACAACACGGCCTCGAAGGCCTGCCCATACGACGCGAGCGCCTACAAGGGCATCACGTTCTGGGCCAAGGGCAATGCGGGCAACATGACTGGGATGACGCTGAAAGCCATGATCAAAATCCCGGCGACCACCCCGGTTGCCCAAGCGAGCGGCGCCTGCCCCAAGACCAGCATGTGCGAGGACCATTTTGCGCTGAAGCCCGCACCGGCGCTGACCACGGCCTGGACGAAATACACCATCACGTTTGCAGCTCCGACCACGTTCGCCCAAGAGGGCTTTGGCACCGTAGCCACCTTCGACAAATCGAAGATCATCGCCATGCAGTTTCAGGTCGCCAAGAGCGTGAAGTTCGACTTCAGCATCGACGACCTCGCGTTTTTCTGAGCGTCTCAAAAGCCGCGCGCGTAACCGATCGACAAATCGAACACCGTCCCCGAAGCGCCGAACAATTGCATCGCGCGCAGCTCGGGGACGATGCCGTTGTTGCCTGCAAACGGCACCATCACGCCGAAGGCGAGCCCCGCGAAGCCCTTGCCTGTCTTGCGCCAGGCGTCGACCGTCTTCTTCTGGTTGTTTTCGTCGTAGTACTCGACCGAAACCTTGCCATCGACCTCGGCCAGGCCGCCCGAGATTGAAATGTACGGACGCACCCCCGAGCCCTCGAACGGCGCCGAGCCGAACCAGTAGTTTCCGCGCAGCTCGAGGTGCAGCGGAAAAAATTTGTCGCTGCCCGGCGGACGGCCGCCGAATGCATATCCGAGGCGCAGCCCCAGGGTCAGATTCGAAGTGAGCACACGCTCGAAACCGAGCAATAAGCGGATCGTGCCTCGGCCGAGACCGCCCGAGACCTGATTGCCGAGCCCGGGCATGATGGTGCCATTGAATGGGGCATCGTTCTGAAAACAGCTGTAGTTCGCGGCGCCAGCGCTGCCATTCGAGCCGCAGACCTGGCTTTGAGCCGAGTACAGCAACAGATCTTGCTCGAAATGCAGGCTGAGCCAGTTCTTCGCACCCTTGCTGGAGTCCCCCGAGTCTTTTGCAGGTTCTTCCTCCAGGCACGTGTCGCTGTCCGGGTCGCAGCTCGCCTTACTCTCCTTGGGCTTTGCCGGCTTCTCCTCTTCTTCTTCCTCCGCGGCCTTCGCTTCATGGCCGCCCAGCTCTTTGAAGAGCTTGCGCAGCTCCGGGGTGGCGAAGTCCTCGTCCAGCTGCAGATCCGGGTTTACCTGCAGCGCACGCTTGAGCTCTGTCTTGCCTTTCGCGTTTTGCTTCATCCCGGCGATGTAGACTGTCGCCAGATCGCGATGCAGCTCCCCCACCACTTGATTCGAACAGCTCGACGCACCGCATTGCGTGATGGCCTTCTTCAGCTTCTGTTCAGCCTTCTTGAAGTTGGTCTCCGCGTAGTCGGTTTGCATCGCCTCCGTCTTCAATTGGCGCGCGGCCTTGTCCTTGGGAGCGGCCAGCGCAAGCGCCGGGGCGAGCAGCAAGAGGCCGGACGAGAGCAGTGTGAGGCCGTGAACGAACGAGCGAATTTCAAGCATGATCGTGCGCAAATCGCCCAGACCTCCGGGGCGCGTCGGGTTTCGAACCATAGTCTGCGATACGCGAGCAACGCAATCTCCGTGGCCGGTTTTGCGCGCTCGCTCGTTCCTGTCTCACTCGTCTCGCTCGTGCTCGGATGCCACGCGCAACAGAACTTTCCAGGCGCTACGCATCAGCCCGCGGCTCCGGCCCCGCAGCTTCAGCTGTTCGAACCCGCGAACGCCCCGCCCGACGCGAAAGACGCGCTCGCGGATCTGTCTTCTTTGAACGCGGAGCCTGCCGGTGCGCACGGCTTCGTACGCCCTTCGCTCGGGCACTTCGTCGACGATCGCGGCAGTCGGCTGCGCTTCTTCGGCGTCAACTTGAGCGGCATTGCCTGCCTGCCGGAGCGCTCGAGCGCGGCACCATTGGCGCGACACCTGCGCAGACTCGGCTTCAATGCCGTGCGCTTGCATGGCCTCGATGCGCCCGGCGTGCTGCTGGGAGAGGACGGTCAGTTTCTGGCGGAGAGCTTGCAGTTGCTCGACCACTTCACGGCCGCGCTCAAGGCCGAAGGCATCTATTTCAGCCTCAGCCTGCACACCAGCCGGAGCTATCCGGGTCTCGAAGGCGAGAGCAAACAACGCTTTCCCCAGGGCAAAGTCCTGGATCGGTTTCACCCGCCGTTCCTCGATGCTCAGCGTGAGTTCGCGCGACGCTTGCTCGGTCATCGCAACGCCGAAACAGAGCACGAGTACCACGCCGAGCCGGCGCTTTTGTACGTGGAACTGAGCGACGAAGACACGCTCTTTCCCTCTCCGGCAGGCAGCCCCGACGATCTACCCGCGGAGTTCCGCGCGGAGCTCGCCCAAGGCTACGCCGGCTTTCTCGCGCAGCGCACGGCCGAAGGCCTGCGCGCGCCGGGCCCCGCCGACGAAGAGGCCAAAGCCGAGCTTCCGACGTTTCGAGGCTCGGCCCAAGCGCGTCAGGATTACGCCCAATATCTGCGTCAGATCGAGCGAGACAACGTACGCTCCCTGCTCGCCTTCGTGCGTGACGAGCTCGGCTTGAAGTCGATGTTGATCAACAGCCAAGCGAGCTTCGGCGGGCTTCCTGGGCTGCTGCGCGAGGCTGAGCTCAGCGACTTCATCGACGTGCATGGTGTCTGGACCGCGGCGCAAGGCGCGCAGATCAACGCGCTCGACGCCGGCATTTTGGGCAGGCTTGCCAGTCACCGCGTGTTCGGCAAGCCATTCGTGGTCTCCGCATACGCTTACGAGCACAGCGCGTACGCGGCCGAGCTATTTCCGCTGCTGATCGGCATTGCCGGGCTGCAAGATTGGGACGCGGTGTTTGCATTCGCGTACACCGATCAAACGCGCGCTTATCGGTCCGCGCGCATCAACGGCCCGTTCGAGCTCTCGGGTAACCCGGCGAAGCTCGCGTTCGCGAGCAGCGCGGCGGCTGCCTTTCGGCGTGGCTGGGTGAGCGCCGGTGCGAGCCAAAACCGCATCGAGCTCAGCGTGCCGCTCGAGCCGAGTAGCCTGCCCTACGCGGAAGACGCCATTGCGAGCCTTTGGAACGAGCGCGGCGTATCACTCGGCGTGGCGGCGATAGAGCCGCTCGGCATCACGCTGCGCCCGGGCGGGGGTGAGGTCACGGCCAGCCGCGGTGCGCGCGTGAGCGGCACGCTCGGCAGCGAAAGCGGTGAGCTCTTGTGGGAGCCGCAAGGCCGGCATGCGCGCTTCAGCATCAACGCCCCTTCGCTCGCGGCGGTGTGTGGCTGGGTCAGTGACAGCCTGCTCGAGTTCGGCAGCGTGAGCCTGCAGTTCCACGGCTTTTCGCCTGGCTTTGCCTGCGCGAGCCTGCTTGCGCTCGGTGGCCAGCCGCTCGACAGCGCACAGCGCGTGCTGTTCAGCGTGTCGGGCTTGGCGCAGAACAGCGTGCGCGCGCAGTCGAACCCGCCCGAAACCGTGGCGCTCGCGCAATACGTGCCGGTCACGCTGACGCTGCCGCGCGGCGCGTGGCACGCCGAGGCTTTGGACTCCGCAGGCGCGCCCGTGCACTCGGTAACCGTCCGCGATGGCCGGCAGTTCAGCACGGAGGTTCGGGGCGCGGCGCTGTCGTACGCTTTCAGCCGTTGAGCGCGCGGCGCGTCCGCCGCCTGCCGCGCGGCATTTTTTTTGTGAGGCGCGAGCACGCGCGGCGCTGCCAGATTCGCGTATATTCGCGGGCAATGGCTGCTGTGACTCTGAAAGACGTCGTGAAGGTCTACGAAGGCGGAGCGAAGGTCGTCGATCGCTTCAACTTGGATATCGCCGATCGTGAGTTCGTGGTGTTGGTCGGACCGTCTGGCTGCGGCAAATCCACCACTTTGCGCATGATCGCGGGCCTCGAAGAGGTCAGCTCGGGGACAATCTCGATCGGCGGTCGCGTGGTCAACGATGTGCCGCCCAAGGACCGCGACATCGCCATGGTGTTCCAGAGCTACGCGCTCTACCCGCACATGAGTGTGTACGACAACATGGCCTTCGCGCTGAAGCTTCGCAATGTGCCGAAGGCGACCATCGACGAGAAGGTGCAGCACGCTGCGAAGGTGCTCATGATCACCCATCTGCTCGAGCGCAAACCGAAGGCGCTCTCCGGTGGGCAGCGCCAGCGCGTCGCGCTCGGCCGGGCCATCGTGCGCGACCCGAAATGCTTCTTGTTCGACGAGCCGCTGTCCAACTTGGACGCCAAGCTGCGCGTGGAAATGCGCGCTGAAATCAAACAACTCACCATGAGCTTGAACGCCACCACGGTGTACGTGACCCACGACCAAGAAGAGGCGATGACGCTCGGCGACCGCGTAGTAGTGATGAAAGACGGAGTCACGCAGCAAATCGGCAGTGCGCTCAGCATCTACAATCAGCCCGTGAATCGCTTCGTCGGCAGCTTTCTCGGTAGCCCACCGATGAACTTCTTCAGTGGCAAGCTCGTGGAAGAGACCGGGCGGCTCTGGTTCGCTGAAGGCGGCGGTAAATTGCCCGTACCGGAAGACGTGCGCGCCGAGCTCAGCGCGCACGTCGGTCGAACGGTAGTGCTCGGTGTCCGCCCGGAAGCCATGTCCGACAAAAAGCACGCTCGCTTCCAAACCGAGGACAATCAGCTCAGCATGCAGGTGACGCTGGTGCAGCCGCTCGGCCACAAAATGGACGTGTATCTCGCCACCGAGCACCATCCGCGCTCGGTGGCTCAAATCGACTCCCACGCCGAGCTACGCCGCGGTGAGACGCTGCCCGTGTTCTTCGATATGTCGCGAGTACACTTCTTCGAATCCGCTGAAAACGGCAAAAACCTCGTGTCCCACGCAGCAATTCCCCAGTAGTTCGGAAAGAGCACTTCGGTCCCAACCACTCGAGCGGACACCCGAGCCCCGCGCCGGATTGCCGGCCTGTGACGGAGTGACGAAGTTCGACATCGCATGTCCGAGCTCCGCCGTTCAGCGCGAATCCCAACCTTCTCTCTTTCTCCTCTTCTGGCGTCTTGGCGTCTCTGATGATTGCTCGCAAGTGCACCGGCGAACCTGACAGCAACGATTCGGGCGAAGGCGCCACTCGTAGCTCGAAAAGATACTGTGTGAACACAGCATTGTTTCCGCGCTGGCAGGGCCGTCGGATGACCGTTTAACCGCGACGCGCCCGATCGCTACTCGAAAGATACTGTGTGAACACAGCATTGTTTCCGCGCTGGCAGGCCGTCGGATGACCGTTTGACCGCGACGAGCGCGCTCGTTGCTCGAAAGATACTGTGTGAACACAGCATTGTTTCGGCAGCGGGAGGCGTGCCCAGCGTCGGTGAAAGTCAAACTGCGAGGCGCGCGACTTGTGACCAATGCTGAGTTGGCGTCTTGGGTCAAATCCCCCCTCTCGGTTTGCGAGGCCAGAGGTTGGGCGCTCGCAATCCAGCAGCGCACCTCGTGGCCTGCTCGGTAGCCGGAATTGGACGCCGAAGGCTGGGACGGTCGCGGGGCGAATCGTGACCATCAAAACCAACTCTTCGGCGATCGAAGATCGTTCACAGTCACGTCGCCGTCACGGGCCTGCGCACTAAAGCTTGGCGGGCGCCGTGACATCACCTAGGTTTGGGATCCATGACGGACAGCAAAATTGCGATCCTCGTGGGTGGGGGCCCGGCTCCGGGCATCAACAGCGTGATCGGCGCGGCGACCATTCGGGCCTGTGTCGAGGGCATTCCGGTGCTCGGCATTCGTGATGGCTTTTCGGGCATCATGCGCGGTGACGTCAGCAAAGTACGGCCGCTCGACATCGAAGCCGTGTCGCGCATTCACTTCCGCGGTGGCTCGACGCTCGGCACCTCGCGCGCCAACCCCACGAAGGAGCGTGGCACGCTCGAGGCAACCGTCGAGTCGTTGAAACGCCTGGGGGTCAATCAGCTGATCACCATCGGTGGTGACGACACGGCCTTTTCGGCCATGCGCATCTCCGAACACTCGCAAGGCGCACTCAAGGTCGTGCACGTGCCGAAGACGATCGACAACGATTTGGACTTGCCGGGCTGGGTCCCGACCTTCGGCTATCAAACCGCGCGCCACGTCGGCACGGGCATCGTCAAAGACTTGCTCGTGGATGCCCAAACCACCTCGCGTTGGTATTTCGTGGTCGCCATGGGCCGCAAGGCGGGTCACCTAGCGCTCGGGATCGGCAAAGCCGCGGGCGCGACGCTCACGTTGATCCCCGAGGAATTCCGCTCGAAATTGGTCCCGCTCAGCGAGATGGTCGACACCTTGGCGGGCGCCATCATCAAGCGCTTGGCGTATGGCCGTCCGGATGGCGTGGCGGTGCTGGCCGAAGGTTTGGTCGAGCGCCTCGACCCGGAAGAGCTCGCGCAATACGCGGACGTCGAGCGAGACGAGCACGATCACATCCGCATCGCCGAGATCGACTATGGTCGCATCATCAAAGCCCGCGTCAGCGAACGTCTGAAGGAGTTCGGCATCAAGGTCACCATCGTGTCGAAGGACATCGGCTACGAGTTGCGCTGCACCGACCCGATCCCGTTCGACATGGAGTACACCCGAGATCTCGGCTACTGCGCGGCCAAATTCCTGCTCGAGGGTGGCTCGGGGGCGATGGTCACGATCCAGCAAGGCAAGTTCAAGCCCATCAGGTTCGCGGACATGCTCGACCCCGAGACCGGCCGCACGCGCGTGCGCATGGTGGACATCGACACCGAATATTACAAGATCGCGCGCCGCTACATGCTGCGCCTGCGCAAGGACGACTTCGAGGACCCGGCCGAAATTCAGAAGTATGCGGCGGTCGCCAAGACCAGCCCCGAAAATTTCAAGGCACAGCTCGAGTATTTGGTAAAAAACGAGCCGCCGCCGCTGGAGTTCGAGTACTGAGGCTGTTCGGGGCAGGCTCCCGGCCCGCGGTAGAGTCGTCACAGCCGCGCTGCGGCCGCCGGCGAGAGCCTTTGCAGCTCCTGGCCTCGGGGAATAAAAGGGCGGCCTAGGCTGCTCATCGAACCGCCGCGAGGCACATGCGAATTTCCGGAAAACTGACGCTCGGCATGATCGGCGGGATCGTGGCGATTCTGGCGATCTCCAGCTATCTCACGGTCAACCGTGAAATTCGCCTGTTCGAGACCGACATGGCGCGCGATCACGAGACCTTCGCGCGGGCCGTGGCGCTCTCGATGGCGCGCGTCTGGCGCGTGGACGGCCGAACGCACGCGCTCGGTCTGCTCGAGCAACTCGACGCGGGCGAGGGCGCGGTTCATGTGCGTTTCGTGCCCAAAGACGGCACGCCTGCAGATCCTCGCATCGATCAGGCCGCGCTGAAGCGAGTGCGGCACGGCGACGGTTCCCTGCACGACAAGTTGGAAGGGCCAGATCCCAAGTTCTACAGCTACGCGGCCGTGCACCTCGGCGAGGAAACTCCCGGAGTGCTCGAGATCTCCGAATCGCTGAAGCCGCGCGACGCCTACGTGCGCACGACCGTGTTACGTGCGGCACTCACCGCGTTGTGCCTGGGGCTCGTGTGTGCCGCGCTGACGTTCGCGCTCGGTAGCAGCATCGTGGGCCGTCCGGTGCGTGCCTTGGTCGAGCAAGCACGGCGCATCGGCGCAGGCGATCTCGGGATCCGGCTGGACTTGCGCCAACGCGATGAAATTGCGGAATTGGCGCGAGAAATGAACGCAATGAGCAGCAAGCTGTCCGACGCCAACGCGCGCTTGGTGGCCGAGACAGCGGCGCGCGTCCACGCCATGCAGCAACTGCGGCACGCCGAGCGTTTGGTCACCGTGGGCAAGCTCGCTTCGGGCATCGCTCACGAGCTCGGAACTCCGCTGAACGTCGTCTCCGGACGCGCAAAAATGATCACCCAGAGCCCGGAGGCGTCCGAGATCGTGCGCAACAACGCGCGGATCGTGATGGAGCAGAGCGAGCGCATGGCCCAGATCATTCGCCAGCTGCTTGACTTTGCTCGCGCGGGCAAGCCCAACAAGGCGCTCGTGGACTTGCAGCATCTGGCGGCGAGCACCCTGTCCTTGCTCCGGCCCATCGCGGACAAGCGCCGCGTCACGCTGCACTTCGAGGCCGGGGATCCGGTGCGGGAGGTCGTGGCCGACTCTGCTCAGCTGCAGCAGGTGCTGACCAACTTGGTGGTCAACGCCGTGCAAGCCAGCCCGCCATCGTCGGTGGTCGAGATCAGCCTGCGCGCGGCGTCGAACGCGCTCAAGCCCGGCGACATCTCGGCAGCGCCCGGGCCGCGAGGATTCGCGTGCATCACCATCTGCGATCACGGGACAGGCATGGGTGAAGACACGCTGGAACGTGTTTTCGAGCCATTCTTTACGACTAAAGATGTCGGTGAAGGCACGGGCCTCGGCCTTGCCGTAGCCTACGGCATCGTTCAAGAACACGGTGGCTTCATCACCGTCGAGAGTAAGCTCGGCGAAGGCAGCCGCTTCGAGGTTTATCTCCCGCTTCCGGATCCCCAATGAAAGCCAAAGTACTGATCGTCGACGACGACACGAGCATGTGTGAGCTGCTCGCCGAAGGCCTGGTTCAACACGGCTACGAAGCGAGCTTCCGCGCTTCGGCACCAGAGGCGCTGACGCTGCTGGCGGAGCGCGAGTTCGACGTCGTGCTGACCGACATCAACATGCGCGACATGAGCGGCCTGGAGCTATGTCAAAAGGCCACCGAAATGCACCCGGACCTGCCGGTGATCGTGATCACCGCCTTTGGCAGCATGGAAACCGCCGTGCAAGCGATCCGCGCGGGCGCCTACGATTTCATCACCAAGCCGTTCGACATCGACGTGGTCGCGATCGCCATCGAGCGCGCCGTCAAGCACGGCGTGTTGACGCGCGAGGTGCAGCGCCTGCAGCGCGCGGTCGACGAATCCCGTCGCTTCGACGAGTTGCTCGGCGCAAGCCCGGCCATGAAAGAGGTGTACGACCTGCTCGAGCGCGTGGGCGAGTCGGAATCGACCGTCTTGGTCAGCGGCGAGAGCGGCACGGGTAAAGAGCTCGTGGCGCGCGCGCTGCATCGCCGCAGTAAGCGTAGCGCCGGGCCGTTCGTGGCCATCAACTGCGCCGCCATGCCCGAACAATTGCTGGAAAGCGAGCTATTCGGCCACACCAAGGGCGCTTTCACCGACGCCCGCAGCGCGCGCCCAGGCCTGTTCGTGCAAGCCAAGGGCGGCACGATCTTCCTCGACGAGATCGGTGACATGCCCATCGGCTTGCAGCCGAAGTTGCTGCGCGCTCTGCAAGAGCGCACCGTGCGCCCGGTCGGCGGCGACACGGAGACACCGATCGACGTGCGCGTGGTCGCCGCGAGCAATCGCGATCTCGAGACCGCGATCGAGGAACGCAAATTCCGCGAAGACCTGTACTATCGCATCAACGTGATCCACGTCGAGCTACCGCCGCTGCGCGCGCGCGGTGCGGACGTGATCTTGCTCGCCACGCACTACCTTCAGCACTTCGCGACGCAGTCCGGCAAGGACGTGCGCTCGCTCGACGCCGAGGCCGCAGAAAAGCTTTCGGCCTATGCCTGGCCCGGCAACGTGCGCGAGCTGGCCAATTGCATGGAGCGAGCGGTAGCCCTGACCCGGAACGAGTCGATCGGGGTCGCCGATTTGCCCGAGAAGATCCGCAGCTATCGCACCTCACACGTGCTCGTAGCGGCGACCGACCCGACCGAGCTCGTGCCCATGGAAGAGGTCGAGAAGCGCTATATCTTGAGGGTGCTCGAGGCCGTCGGCGGGAACAAGACTCTGGCCGCACAGGTGCTCGGCTTGGACCGGAAAACGCTGTATCGAAAGCTCGACCGCTACGGTTCCGAGCGCAGCACGACTTGACGCGCGCTCGGGGAGCGAGGCCCCTTTTGCCCCACAGCGGGGCGAAAATCCCCTAATTTGCGGCCCCAGCTGCGCAATCCCAAGCCGATCTGCGCTGGCATGCGTCGTGCTGAATCACTCACGTCGATCTCGCGAAACGCGGCTCCCCTAGCCTCGGTCAGCGAAAGGACTCGCCATGAGCACATCCAGCGCGAACGCGAGCACGGAACCGAGCACAGCGCCGTCCCCTGCCCGCGTGCTGCTCGCCGAAGACGACTTCGAGCTGCGCGAGCTCTTGGCCTGCGTGCTGCGCGCCGATGGCCACGAGGTGATCGAAGCCTGTGACGGCAACGAGCTGTGGGCGCTGCTCGGCGGGGATTCTGCGACGGCGCAGGGGAAAGCCCCGTTTTCACTGGTGGTTTCAGACGTGCGCATGCCGGGCCTGACCGCGTTCGACGTACTCGCTTCCCTGCAGCGCACGCTCGTGGAAGTCCCGGTGATCTTGATCACCGCGTTCGGCGATCAGACCACGCATCTGCGCGCCTTGCGCCTGGGCGCGAGCCGCGTCCTCGACAAGCCGTTCGATTGTGACGAGCTGCGTGACGCTGTCCACGACGCGCTCGATCAACGCGCACGCCGCGCGTCCTGAACGCTCTTACTGCTCGTCAATCGCTGACGGGCGTTCCGTCAGGGGCCGTCTCGGGCTCTTCGTCGGTCGGGCCCTCGGGGTCTGCTGTCGGCACGAGTGGAGTGACGTAATCAGGCACGTTCACCGTCGTGCCCGGTGCCTTCTTTTTGCGGAAGCGCACGTGACACACCTTGCTCGCCATCTCATCGACGAACGCAGCCGGCAATGCTGGCGGCGTGAGGAACGGCGGGTGCTCGAAATCGAACATGTCGTAGGGCGCGTTGGCATTGGCGTCGCGGGCGCTGAGCGCGGGTAGCTCGAAGCGCGCTTGCACCAGTCGCGGCACCGAGCTGTGACTGTACACCTGGTGCGAGACGTAGTGCGCCTTCGCAAACGGTGAGACCACGATGAATGGCGTCCTCATTCCCAAGCGATCGAAGCGCGCGCGCACGTGCCGCTTCTCGAGCAAGGGTTCGATTTCGTCGGGCGGGCACGCCGCAGGCGGCGGCACATGGTCGAAGAACCCGCCGGGCTCGTCGTACATGATGAACAGCGCCGAGTGCGCCCAGGCCGGGCTGGTCATCAAGGCCTCAATCACCCGCGCGACGAATCTTTGTCCGAGCTGCACGTCCGCCGGCGGATGCTCGTCCGTGGCATCGGGGCCGCCGTACGTCGATTCGATCCAAACGTACGCCGGCAAGGTGTTGTTCTTGGCGTCGGCGAAGAAGCCGTCCAAGTCCTTGAAGTGATCGCCCTTGATGTCGTGCAAATGCCGAAAAATCTTCTCTTCGAAGGTCATGCCGGCCGCGTACACGACCCACTCGATCCCCTTTCGCGAAAGCTGATGAAACAGCGACTGCTCTTCGGGCAACGCCTTCGGAGGAGTATTGCCGATGTGCCCGAAGCTCGAAGCCGAGTGAAAAAACATGCGGTTCGGCCAAGTCGGACCGAGCATGGAAGCGAAGTAGCGATCGCCAATGGCGAAGGTGTTGGCGAGAGCGTAATAGTAGCCGAGGTCACTGGCGTCGTAGTAAGCGAGCGCGCGCGTACCCTTGGGGTTACTGGTGGCGATGAAGCCATCCATCTTCCCCTCGTTGTACTGCTTGTGCGCGGAGTTCCAGTCGTGGCGCGTGTCCCGGCTGCACAGCGCGGTCGCGTGATACGGCGCAACGTCTTGCTTGTCGTGCGGGTCCGGATTCTTATAACCCTTAGGTGTTACGTCTGCATCGGGTTGACCGAACTTCGGCAGGTCTTGAAAGTAGTGATCGAACGAGCGATTCTCCTGCATCACGATCACGAAGTGATCAATCGGGATGCGCTGGCCCGTCGGCTCCTCGTCCAAGGTCTGCTCGGGCAGCGCGCCTTTCGTGAACTCACAGGCTTCACGCCGCTCGCGCGCACTCCGAGCGCGCGCTCCGGGCACAGCCGGGTTCGCCGGTGCCGGGACGAACATCGTTTCGATCGGCGCCGCGGCCGCTGACGGAGCAGCCTTGCCCAGAGCTGCCTGGGCCCTGGATCGATGACGGTGCGGACGGGGTGGCTTGCAATCAGCGGCCACGAGCAGCGACAGCAGCAGGCACGACCAGCAGCGAAGAGACCCGAGCATCCGAAGCCATCAAATCACGAAACCGCCCGCCACACGGCGAGCGCAGCGACGACCCGCGACCGCCGCTCGGAATTTGCTCATTTCGAGCCGCGTGCGCTAACGCTCGCAGGCAAGGAGCTCCCTCATGAAAACCGTTTTGGCTCGTGCCCTGGTCGCCCTGACACTCGTCGTTTTGCCTACATCCGCCCTGGCCTCCGCCAAGGGCGAGCCGAAGGCCGACAAAACCAAGCACGAAACGAAGACCGACAAGCACGGCCAGGCGCACGCTTCGGTCGCGAAGAAGGAGCACTCGCCGAAAAAGGCCAAGCACCGCGGGCGCAAAGCCAAGGACGCAAAGGGCATCACCGCGGCCGCGCCCGTGACGAGCGCCAGCAAAGCTCCTTGAGCTGACACGAATCAGCGTCTCGACCCCGGGGCTCGCCGACTGCGAAACCCCTCAGAGGGCGAGCCAGCGTCCGCCTGGACGCTGGTGGACGATCACGGGCAAGGGGCAATGTGCAAGCAATCGCTGTCGTCGCAGTCGACCTTGCCGTCGCCGTCGTCATCGATGGCGTCGTTGCATTGCTTCTCGACACACCCGCAATCACGGTCCATGCAGTCGACCTTGCCGTCGCCGTCGCCGTCAATGCCGTCGTCGCATTGCTCCTCGCCTACCGCGGGCCCTTCGCACTCGACTTCCGCTCCCAAGTCGACGCAATGCGAGCCGAAGGCGTCTGCGCAGTCGTAAACCCAGGGGCTGAGGATGTCACTTCCAATGTCTTCGCAGACCACCGCGCGCGTGCCATCGCAGTACGACATTTGATCACCTTCGCACTTGAGGCGTGGCGCTTGGCAGTTGGCCCATTGCTTCCCCGATTCGGATGGCTGCTCGACGCAAGTGGCGCCGGCGAGCGTGCAATCATACGACGCCCGGTACCAAGTCTTGCTGTCGTCGGACTTGCAGAACTTGGCCACATTGCCTTCGCAGTACTCGTCCCCTTCACCGTCACACTTGGGCAACTGCTCGAGCTCGGCCTCGTATTGGTCGTTGTCGGCGAGGTAATATGCCATGCAAGCTTCGACCTCCTGGCAATTGTGGGCAGCAAGGGTGCAATCGACCCCGCGTTTGTGGCCCCCAGGAAAAACCGACAGCAAGATCCCAAGGTGCTCCCCCACATCCAAGGGCTTCCAGCTCTCCACCCCGCAAGCGTCTTCGCGAGTCGAAGCCAATGTCCCGCGCTCCAAATCAGTGGGCGGCGGTGGGTCGCCGCCGTCACTGCAGCCTGCAGTGGTCACACCCAGACACGCGACCAGGCACCCCAGTGTCCATCCCCGAGCCCAATTGGCTTTCATGTTGGGGCCGACAATAGCGGCTGTATCGGCGTGACGTAAAGGCTTGGGTCAAAGGTCCACGCACAGCCGTTGATTGATATCTCGCTTGGGTTGAGGCCGTGGCCATCGGTGTTGCGACAATGCGCCCAGGCAAAAGGAGCTGACACGCCAGCGCTACTTAGCCAGCCTGTCAGCCGAGCTACCAGCAGAAGCAGTGCCGCAACTGAGCACCAGTCATGCTCAGTTGCTTCGGCCAACTGCGAACCAGAATCATAATCTGGCTATTTTCGGAGCGGGACATCGGGTTCGAACCGACGACCTCAAGCTTGGGAAGCTCGTGCTCTACCAACTGAGCTAGTCCCGCGTAACGGGGGGACCATAGCTTTTTTTGGCTCGAAGGCGAGAGAAAAATCGAGCGCCGCCGTCTCTCTCCGTGGCGTGACGTGACCTACGTTGTCCAAAGGGCCGGTGGGCGTTATTGCCGTCTGCTCGCTGGCCGTGCCCTCGATAGGGTGGCCGAGGCGCGACGTTTTCATTCGCGATTTGACGGGGCGCCGGGATGACCGATCAGGCGTCGTTGGTCGACTCAGCCGCCGCGCGTGCTCAAATACGCGCGCCAACGCTCGGCCGCAACCGGATTGCCGTTCTTGGTCAGGACGGTGATGAGCCGGCGGCACTGCTCGGGGTCGCCCGACGTCAGCGCGATGCCGCGCCGGAGCATGCGGTCGGCGCGTGAGAGATCACCGGAACGGAGCGCCGTTTTCGCGTCGGCGTCGCTCGCGCGAACCAAGTTGTCGACGAGCAGCTTGGAAGTGCGCGTCGCGCCCGCCGCCTTGAACCAAGCTTTTTGCGCGTCATCGACGCTGCCCATGCGGATCAGAATGTCGCCGCGCAACTCGAAAGCCTGCTTATTGCTCGGTGCGCGCTGAACCAACTGATCCACGGCTGCGAGCGCCGCGCTCATGTCGGACTGGATGAAAAGGACGCGCGCTAAGCCGAGCAGCACCGTCTCGTTCACTACGCCGAGTTGCTGCGCGGTGCAGAAGGCAGCATGGGCGGCCAAAGTGTCACCTCGAACCAGCGCGCGTTGCGCGCGAGTCACCGCTTGCCCAGCCAAAAGGGTCTTCGGTCCGGTGCCCACTGCGGCGAGGGCTTTGCAGCTCTTGGCGGCCGTTTGCGGCAAGTCGTCCCAAGGAATGGCTGAGCTCGACGCGGGTGCCGACGGCTGCGCGGGAGCTTGGGGGAGCATGGCACCGGGCGTCACACTGGGCTCCGATACGGTCGTTTTCGCCGCAGGCGCAGGGCCTGGTGCCGCCGCAGCACTTGCTGCAGCGCGAGCGGCTGCCTTGGTAGGCGCCGTCGAGCTTGCGTTCAGCGCACGCGTCAGCGCGAGGCCGAGTGCAGCTGCACCCACCAATCCCAGTACGGCGGCAGCGACCAGCCAATTCCTGCGCACATTGCCACGCACATCGGTCGACGTGAATTCTTCGTCAGCAGGCGAGCTCCCTGTTTCTAGCTCGGCTGAGGTGGGCGCGGCCATGCCCTCCACGCTGTCGCCAGATGGCGGAGATTCGGGCGCGGTCTCCAGCGCGGCGACGGGAGCCTCCGGCGCAGGTGCTGGCGCGTCGAGGGCAAGTGATGGCGCCTCGGGCGCAGAAGCTTCGGCCGATATGGACGGCGCGGGTGCGTCAAGCACAGCCGGTTGCGCGAACGTCGCCTCGACGACGGGCGTCTCTCCTGCTTGCAAGAGCAACTGGCGCGATGGCGGTTGCCTCGGGGTGGGAGGCGGAGCGTCCGACGCGCGCTCCGCCCCGCGTCGCGCGGCGGAGTCGGTGCGAGCCGGAAACGGTGGCGGTGTGGCGATGCGTTGAGCGCCGCTCGCTGAACGAGCGGGAACCGGTGGCGGCGTGGCGGCGCGCTGCGTCTCACCTTCCGTGCGCGCTCGGAATGGTGGCGGTGTGGCGACACGCGGAGCATCTGCCTGCTTGCGCTGGGCAGTTTTCGTGGCTGACGCCGCCGGCGTAGTGGCCTTTTCTGCCGTATGCGAGGTGACAGAAGGTAAGGTTTTCGAGGTCGCGCGTGGCGGTGCGACCGCCGGCCGCGTGCCCGACACCGCAGGCGAACTCGGCTCGGGTCGTGTCTGGTCGCGCGTGGGGCCCTTCGAGGCAGTGCGCGACGATGGCGGGCCGTCGAGCAATTTCCAGCCAGCGACGTCGCCTCCAGCCTGCGGGCTCGCGGCAGCTAGGGTGGCGCGAGCAGCAGCACCATCGGTGGGGACGCGGCGATTCATGCGGGGCGGATCAGTGGGCTCGGACTGCGACGGGCGTTGGCTGTGGGCTCGACTCACGTTGGTCTCGGTGCGCTCCAGAATTGCGGGTGAAGAACGGAGGCGGCTCAGCGACAAGGCACGAGCCGAACTGCGAAGTGGAGGTCAATGCGCTGCGAAGGCGGCGATGCGCGCTTGGAACCCGTGTAGGGCACTGGCGGAGCGAGGCCCGAGGGTGAGTTGCTCCGCGATCCAACACGCTGGGTGCGTGGCGCCCTGCCTCACGAACTTATGAATGGACCTCCCGAAAGCTCCGTTTGAAGTGCCACTCGGTCGGGAAATGTAGGATCCGTTCCGCAAGGCGGTCTTCGAACTAACTCAGCATTACTGCCGGGAGTTGGCGGGACACGAGTTGCACTGCCGAGGCCGGGGTCAACGCGGCTGACGTGGCGATCGGCGAAGGTCGCGCGCTCTTTCGTAGACGCGCGGGTTCGGGAGCGGCGCCCGCCGGGGAAGGCTGGACCGGGATCGGGCTAGTAGCCCACCCTCTGGAGCTCGTCCGCGGTACTCGAAAGGTACACCACGAACGCGGGAGTGCGATCGGTTTCGCGTGCGAGGGCCAGAACCCCACCGTCCAAATCCCAGCCGCATCCGCTGGCTCGGCGTTCCACATCCGGAGTCCACGAGGCGCGCAGGTCGCCCATCAGGCAGCCCGCAGGGTTTCCATACTTTGCCAGTAGTCGCTGGCGTGCGCTCTCGTACGAGGTTGCAATCAGCACGATTTGCACCAGTTGGCCTGCGGCAAATTTCAGCCGGACGTCGCGCACGAAATCGAGCGGTTCTGGCGCGAATGGGCAGGCGCCGTACACTCCGTCCAGCGCGAGATCCGTCACGGAATGAAGTCCATCGCGCATGGCCGCCTGAGTCGCGGGCGAGGCGCAGGTGAGCTTTGCCTGCTCGAGTGTCATCCCAAACCCAAAGCCAGCGACCCTCTTGGGAAACGGCGGCAGGACGCGCGCCGCTGGCGCAGCAGGAAGCGGTTCCGGGGCCACTTCCGCAACGTCGGTCACTCGGGGATCCTTCTTTACGGCCGAGATCTGCGCGAATCGCGATAGCGGGATCGGCTCCGATTCGAGCGCCAATAACTTCGTCAACGCCGGCACCGGAACAGCGAAGTTCAACTCCTGCCCGTTGCGCAGCAAGAAGCTCGTGACGCCAATCACCTCGCCCTTTTGATTGAGCACGGGGCCGCCCGATGATCCGGGCGAGATCGGCGCGGTGATTTGCAGTAGCGGGTGCTCGGTGTCGGTATTGCGCAGTGCGCTCACGATCCCCGTGGATACTGAGCTGTCCAAGCCTCGCGGGTGACCAATGACGGTCACCGGATCGCCGGGCGCGACAGCCGTGAAATCCCCAAACCTCAGGCGAGGGGCGTCCAGGTCATCGACCGCAAGCACAGCAATGTCGTCGGCCTTGCTGTATTGAACCACCGAGTGAGCGGCGTGCTCGACGCCGTCTCGAGTGCGAATCGCCATGCGATCCGCCGCTTCGATCACGTGGTAACACGTCGCCACCAAGTTCGGTCCGACGACAAACCCGGCGCCTCGCCCTTCCGGTGTGATGATCACGACCACCGATTGGCTCGCCTGGGCTGCGATCTGCGCGGGGGACAGCAATGCGCTCGGCGCGGGCGTTGGCGACGAACGCAGCTCAGAAGCCGACCGCGCGAGTGGTGCATCGACCTGACTCCGACTTTGCCCCGCTGGAGGCCCGGGGTAGCTGGGCGATGGCGTCGAGGACCACGAAGGTGCGGCCGATCCACCGCACCCCACGAGGGTCACCACGATCGTCGACCAAAGCCAATTCAAGCGCATCTCACCAGGCGTAACGGCCAGCAGCGTGGCTCGACTAACCAGCGAAGACACAACCACCCTTCCCCCGGTCCGACCCGGCCACCCCAGATCCGCACCCAACCGGAATGGCTCTCGGCAGCGGGATTCGCACGGCCCTCGCTGCTCTCACTTGCGTTTCACTTGCCGGGAAGGCCG
Source organism: Polyangiaceae bacterium (assembly GCA_035688655.1). GTDB lineage: Bacteria > Myxococcota_A > Polyangia > Polyangiales > Polyangiaceae > PMG-095. The sequence goes on from DASSMT010000333.1 coordinate 23,050, forward strand.
GCTTTTTCGGCTACGGTGAGCTGGGTGGTGGAAGGTGCGGCTCGGGGGCCTTGACCCTATCCAACACAGCCGGTAGTGAAAGCGCCTGATGAAGGTTGCGACGGTTCATTCGCGGTGTGAGTGCCAGGCCCATTTGTGCGCAGAGTTGGATGAGCAACGCGTCGCGCTGCGCGGCTGGGCGACCGATGGTCGCAAGCGTCAGCTGCCGGCCCCCGCGAACACCATCGGCGCCGACCGAGAGCGCTTCGACGTCGGCTGGGCGTGCCCCGTTTGCACTCGCAACACGCTGCGTTCGTTCACGAGCTCGGCGTTGGTGTTCCGCGAAGTCGCCGCCAAGGCGAGCTGAACCAGAGACCACGGCGCGTTCAGGCGGCGCGGCCGAGGCGCAGGTCTTGGAGCACTCGGCGGAGTGAGCTTGCTCGGCGCGCGTCGTGCTGCCGCTGGCGGAGATACAACGCCTGCGTGAAGGCGCGTTCCGCCTCGTCCACGCGGTTGGACTTCGCGCATTCCGCCCCGTACAGCGCCCAGAGCCTCGCATTCGTCTCAGAGAGCAGGGCTGCTTCTCGCAATGCGACCAGTGCCTGCCGGCGTTGCCCGCGTTTTTGCGCGCGCCGAGCGCGATGGAGCAGCAGTTCACTGCGTGACGAAAAAACGGGATCGAGCGATTGCCGGGACATGCGAGGCTCCCTTTGACTGCCCCCGCTCTGTGCGAAAGCCGTGCCAGCGCTGGACGCAGCCTTGTGCGAGCGTGGCAAATCGCTTTGGCCGCCAGATCTCCACGACTTAGCTGAGCAACGTTCAGCCGTGGAGCGCGCGCTCGGGGGCCGATTCCGCCACGGTGCGCAGAGCGCGGCTCACCGTGCGTGTCGCGTCCGTGACAAAGCGTCCTTCACGGCTCGCGGAGCAGCTCGCGCCCGGCCAGAGCGAGCGCGAACAGCAGCAGGGCGCCTGCCAGCAAGCTCAGGCGCAAACCCGCAATTTCGAATACTTTTCCAGCCGCTTCGGCGTAAATCGGGTCGAAAATGGCGAGCGAGAGGGCGGCTGCGAGCAGCACGATGGCCGGTCGCAGGCGTCGCGCCAAGCTGCGCTCTTCCGGCAACCGCGGCTCGATTTTCGCGACGAAGCCGGCCTCGAACGCGGCGCTCACGTCCGCCGAGGGCGACGGGTTCGAGCGGCGCGCCGCGGGCGATGGATTCGAGCGATGCGCGGCTGGCAATGGTGGCAATGGCGGCGCTGGAAGCGAGGGTTTCGAATGGCGCGCCGAGATGGGCGAATCGGAACGGGTCCTGGGCGGTGGCTGGCTGGTTCGCGACTCGGCGAGGAGCGGCGCGGCCGCGCTCGGCGGGACCGAGGCGAAGCGCGCACTGCTGCGCGCAGGCATCGATTCTGGTGGCAGGTCGAGCTCGAGCTCCAAACTCCCTGCTGCCGAGCCCGAATCGAGCTCGATCATTCCCGGCTGTGCCTGCGGCGGCCCCGATCCCCGTTGCTCGCCACTCCGCCGCGAAACGGGCGCAGGGGTGAGCTCGAGATCGGGCACGAAATGCCGCACGGGCGGCGAGTATTCCAGAGCTCCCGCGGCGGGGCTCGATTCGACTTGGTCGAGTGCAGCGGTGAGCTCGTCCCAGAACACTCCGACATCGGGCTGACGTGCCCTGGGCTCGAGCGCGAGCGCGCGTGAAAATACGGCTTCCACGGCGTCCGAGACCTCGATCCCCTCGCTGCGCGGCGTCGGGCGACGCTCGGCATCGAGAGCCGCCGCCCGGATTGTGGCCGGCTCGCCGGCGCTCACGTGGCGGCCGAGCATGGCCTCGACCAAGCACAGCGCGAGTCCCCAAACGTCCGTCCATGGGCCCGGCTGACCGTACTGCTGCGGGGCCCATTGTTCGGGCGCGCCATGCGCCGGCGTGAAGGCCGTTAGACCGCTGCCCCCAGGACTCGCTCGTTCGCTGATCTGGCTGGCGACGCTTTTGACTCGGCCTAGGCCGAAGCCGAGGACCTTGACGACTTCTTCGCCTGCCGTTCGGGTGATGAACAGCTGCTCCGGCGCGAGATTGCGGTGCACGACGCCGAGCGCTCCGTCAGGCCCAGCAAAGTGATGGGCACGCGCCAGCGAGCGTGCCACGGGGGTCAGTAACCTCAGCAACTTACGCAGCGCAATCGGTGGGAGCTGGGCGTGCCGGCGTTGGGCGATCAGCGCCTCGAGCGTGACGCCATCCAGCCACTCGAGCGCCAGGTACGGCACCGAACGACCTTCTTTGCTGGTGAAGACATCCACGTGCAATGGGCGCACCACGGCTGGCAGGCTGGCAGCGAGGCGGATCGAGACTTCGCTCTCGCTGCGAAAAAGCTGCAAAAAGGCCGCCTGTTCGCGTGGAGCCTGGCTCGGAATCTTGAACAACTTCAACGCGACTGGGACGCGGAGCCGGCCGTGGTGGGCACGGTACACGGCGCTGAAGCCTCCGTCCGCAACCACACTCTCCACGTGGTAGACGGCAGCCATCACGCTGCCGACCACCCCGAAGACGTCCTCGACCATCCGACTCAGTTTTGGTCGATGGCGATGCCGAGCTGACGGCGAAGCTTGAAGTAGCGCTCGCTCGCGGCGAAGGCCAATAGATCCTTGCCGAGCTCTCCGTCGGCACCTTCTTCCACCGCAAGCAGGTTCAGCGCGGTCGCGATATCGTTCGAAAGCACGAAGCCCGCGCGGCAGGCGGTCTTCTCCGTAGCCAGGCTCCAACGCTGGAGATTCGTGCGTCCGCCCTCTTCCACGAAGCGCAGGAAGCAGCCACGCAGCGAGTCGACGTGTTGCGCTTCGAGCATCGGTTGAATCGCCTGAGCGATGGGTGCGACCCGCCGTTTCATGTCTTCGGCGATCGGCAAGCCGGGATTGCCGATGGTCAAGGCGGCCAAGAACAAGTCTTCGAGATCGGGGACACCGCTGAACAGCGTCTTCAGGAAGTGCTCTTGGCGGTACCAAGAGAGGTGGCGACCGACCAAGAAGGCGTGCTCGAGCTGGCTGCGCCCGGACAAGACCTGCTTACCCACGACCGTGAACGGCGGCACGCCGGGCATCAGCACAAAGCCCGCATCGCGCTCTTTTTCGACGTAGATCGGGGGCGTGGCCAAGCCCAAGATGGCCGCCGCCCAAGGCAGCGCGCGCACCGCAGTGATGGTCGACTTGGCTGGGTCTTGCTTGGTGGGGGGCAGTGGTTGGTGCAGCTTCTTGTCGCGGCGCAGCGACGTCACTCGCCCGACCAACACCGCGGGGGCGATCAGGCTGAAGATCTGACCGGTGAGCACTTCTTCTTCGGGGTGAAAGAGCAGGTCGACCCAGGCGTTGGGGGAAATACTGGCGCGCGGGGCGATCAAGCTGCGACTGCGAAACTGCTCGACCAGCGCGCGCTCTTCGGGATTGGCCGCAGACAGCGCGCACAACACTTGAGCCACGCAAAAGCGCCGATCTTGCTCTTGGCGCGCGGCGTACACGCGCGACAGCGCGCGATAGCCCTCGGGGCTCTTCGGATCCCGGCGCACCCGGCGCCAGATTTCGTCCGCATCTTCGCTGGCGTCCTGGGCGGCGCTCTCCACCTCGGACAAGTCGACCTCCACGTTGATCGACGCTTGCGCCTTGCGCAGCTCGCTCTCGAGCTGTTTCACCCGCGCTTCGAGCTGTTCGATTTGCTTCAAGAGCAGGGTGCGTCCGGCATCGCCATCCGCCTGCACGCGCAGCGGCGCGAGTGACGGCGCGGCCTCTTCGTACTGCTCGACGATTTGCACGCGGTGTCGGGTCTGATAAGCGGCGACCATGGCCTGCTCCAAGCGCAGCAGGCGCTGCGGATCGAGCCCCAGGTTGTCGGCTGCCTTCTCCAGGCGCTGACGCTCATCGGGCGTGATCACGCCATCGGCCAGCGCTTCGGCGAACAGCTCCTCGTATTGCGTCTCCAGCGGTCCGAGTCCAAATCCACCTGAGACTTCACCTGCCACGAAACCTGCGCCATGCTCGAAGCCGAGCGCCCCAGTACCGCCACTCATTCGCTACCTCCGTAGAATGCCCACTTTCCTCCCCTTTCCGCGCGCGGTAAAGGCGCCCGCCGTCGGGCTCGCGGTTTGTGCTCTGATCTTCGGTTCAGGCGCTTCTTGCCTACCTGCGTGCAGCGCGCAGCCGATCCTGAGCGCGGCGTCGGCGCCAGTTCCGCCACTCGCCGCCGGCGGCGCGGCAAACCCTTCGTCACCGCCCGGGCTGAACGTGGCCGCTGCGACGGCGCCGCTTTCGAACGCGGGCGCTGCACCTCGGCTCGACACGCCGCCTGCCCCGCTGATCGTCATCGACCTACCCTATCCGGTCGATGCCCGGCCGCGTGCGGCAGATCCCGCGCAAGCCGCGGCCGACGACGAGGAACTCGCCCGCTGGAACGTCGGAGGCAGCTCGGATCCGAACGCCGTCTCGAACCAGGCCTCGTACCACCCGGGCACGCGCGTGGTGGTAGACACGCGACCGGCAAAACGGCGCTCGGGTGCGCCTCCGCTGCCCCCACCCAAGGAGCTCACCTATCAGCGCGTGCAAGCCCAAGCGCGTAGCCGCGGTTATTGGCCATTTCGCTCGTGCTTCGAGCACGGGCAACGGGAAAAGAAGAGCGCGGGCGGCGAAACTCGAGTCGCGTTCACGATCGGCACGCGTGGCAAAGTGAGCGCGGCGCGCCTGCTCGATTCCAAGCTCGGCAACGCGGAAAGCGCTGCGTGCCTGGTGCGTGAGGTGCTCAAGCTCGAGTTCACGCCCGCGCCGGCCAAGAAGCTCAGAATGGTCGCCTCGATCCAAATCTACCCGGGCGACGCGGAGCTACCCACGGAGCCCGAAGGCCCTGCCGTCGCGCTACCCGGCGGCGAGTTCGATCCCGAAGCCATGCGTGCGCGCGTGCTGCAGAAGCAAGCCGAGCTCGAGTCGTGCTTCGATCGGGCGCGCCGCGCGGATCCGGCGCTCTGGGGGCGCCTGGCGCTGTCCGTGATTTTGGAGATCGACGGCAGCGTGCACCGCGTGAGCGAAGTGGAGAGCCACTTTCCGAATGCCAGCGCCACTCGCTGCGCTCAGGTGCTGGTCTCGTCTTTGGTTTACCCGAGCGTGAACGGCAAGCCCTTCAGCTTCGTCGTGCCGCTTCGGCTCGGTCCGCCCACCGCTCCAGAACGAAGAACGGGCCCGGATGAAAGTCCGAGCCCGTCCGATGTTCGCGCCGAAGCGGGTGACGATTAGTCAGTTGCCGCCAGACGTGCCGCCGTTGCCGGCCGTGCTGGGCGAACCAGCCCCGTTGGTCGTGCCAGCCCCGTTGGTCGTGCCAGCCGTGTTGGTCGTGCCGCCCGCACCGCCGGTGCCGGGCTTACCCGCAGTGGCCGGGCCTTCACCCGCTGAGCCGTCTCCACCGGCACCCCCTTCACCGCAAGTGAGCTCCGTGCTGCCCGCGACTGCCCCGTAGCAGACGCCGGGCGCGCCCAAAACACCCGCGATGTCCGCGTCTGCTGCCGGCCACTTGCGGCACAAATCGCCCTCCAACACGCAATCCGAGGTGCACGAGCAGTTGGGCAAGCAGTAGCCGAGATCCAGCGTGCCGGGGTCGGTCGCGAACAACTGGCCGGCGCACAGGCCGCCAGGCGGCGGATTCGCGCCGCCGCCGTACATGCACTCGGCACCGACCGAACACAGCTCGACGCACTGACCCTTGGTCATGTCCGTCGAGGACGTGCGAATGCAGAAGCCGTTACAGGTCCCGGGGTCCGCGCCTGGCGTGCAGGGCGTACCGACCGGATCGCCCGTGGGCTTGGTCTTCGAACACAGCCCGAGCAAGCTGGTCTTGTCACAGTACAGACCGCTGCCGCACTCCGCGTCCGAGCGGCAGTGCGGCACGCAATACGGCATCGACACGGTGTCGCCAAAATCGAAACACACCATGTCGGTCCGGCCGGAACACTTGGTGTTCAGGTCGGTCGGATCCGGCAAGCCCGTGGTGCACGCGTCCAAGCAGTACCGCTGCGGATCGGTCATGCTGCCGAAGTTGAAACAACCGGCCCCGGGTTTGAACGCATCGCACTCGGTGTCGTCCGTACACTCGATGCTGCACATGCCTTGGGACGGACCGCCGTCGCCCAAGAGTGTGCTGTTCGTCTTGATGCAGACTGCGCCGCTTCCGCACTGAGCGTCAGTGGTGCAGGGCATGCCGAGCGTGCTGCCGTTCGCCGTGGAGCCTCCCCCGGCGCCGCTGCTGGAACCGGCGCGCCCCACGCTGCCCGCGTGTCCGACCGAACCCGCGACACCACCGCCGGAAATGACGCTGCCGCCAGCGCTACCTCCCGTCGTGCCCTCATCGCTACCGCAACTCGCCGTAGCCGCGACTGTACCGACCGAGAGGAGAAAGAGCGTGAAACAGGTGCGAGCGTTGACCACCGAAGCCTCCTAAGCGCGCTGGTGCCAGCGCTGGGGAACACTACGTAAGGTTTCACCCGATTGCACCAGCAGCGCAAGGTGAAAGTCATCACGCCTCTCCCTCCGCTCGCCTCGACTCGTCCCACCTCTTCACGGCCATGAGGGTCAAAAATCATCGCTCGGAAGGATCAAAAATCATTCGTGAACGACGAGCAGGGTCGGAGCACCAGAGGCGGGCTGCCAACGCACGGCATGCCAACCTCGGGGCAGCTTGGGTTCGCTGAAATCGAACAGCCATTTGCCGTCGATCGGTGAAACATTGATGCAACCACCACTGGCCAAATTACCCCAGTTGTCGTGCCAGTACGCGGTGTGGATCGCATAGGGTTTTTGAAAATTCTGTGTCCACGGCACGTCCGAGTGCACGTTCTCACCCGGTGCCTGTAGAGTGATCGTGGCAAGCTTGCCCGAGATTGGAAATGTCCCGACCGGAGTGGCGGATATCTCCAGCGTGTTTTTCCCTTCCTGCGGGATTCCTCCCCGGCCCGCCGAAATGAGCGTCGCAAAAACGGGTCGGGTGCCCTCGAAAGCGAGCAACCAACCGCCGAGTACGCTGGCTTCAATCCAGGTTTTGCGCGGGTCCTTTGGTCCGCGCCCGGTGTGATCCTCCTGTCCCACGCGCGCGCCCCACGGCGTCACGGAGCGCGGGATGGGCAACACCGCGTCTTGTTCGCGCACCCAGTCGTCACCCGCCGCAGTCTGGTAGTAGCGCTCGCCGCGCTGAACCTCGACGCGCTCTGCGAGCTGCACGATCTGGTGCAACTCGAACGAGGCTTCGCTGCGCTCGAACTTCCCTTGCTCGGTGCGCCGAAACTTTCGCGCGCCGGAGCGCCGAAAAAAAGCCAGCGGCAGATGCCACGCAGAACCGAGCTCCACGCCATGAAAAGAGATCTCGGGATAAGGCGCCACTTGCTCCTTCTTGATCCACAAGAGATCGGCGCTGAGCAGCCAGGCTTGCGTGTCGCGCTGCTGCTCCTCCACGTACGCGACCGTCGAAAACGGCAACAAATGCCGGCGCGGCTCGTGGAAAAAAGCCGGCAAGTGCGGGACGAGCGGGCCCGTTGACGGCGTACCCGGCAGCGCGCTCTGCAACTCGACGCCGAGTGACTCCGCATAGCGATGGGGCGTCGCTTGCTCGAGCCGAGGGGCGTAGGCGGCAACCGCTTTGAACACGGGATCCTCTGCCGAAAGCGTGGCCTGCTTCTCGTCGACGCACACGAACCCCTGCGGCTCGATGGCATAGAAAGTCGCGCAGCCCGGACCGCGCACCGGCGAAGGCTCGCCGCGCAACTCGACCGCCGCGCCAAACCACAAGAATCCGAGCCAATCCGCATTCACATCCGGGCGCGGTCGCACGAAGACGAAGCGATTCTTGATGTACACCCGTGGCTTCGTGGGCAGCACGGGCGAGGGCGACGCGGAACTCGACGCGACCGTCACCGTCGTCGGCGCAGCCTCGCTTGCTGGGGGCTGCCCCGCAGGTCCTTCGCTTGCACCAGTGCGCTCCGGCGCACTGCCCCGTGCAGCGACCGCCGACAGCGACGCGCTCGGCATTGGAACGCCCCCGCCCGCCGGCGCGACCCGGCGCTCACAAGCCGCCAGACACGAGATCAAAGCAAGCAACCCAGCTCGTCGCACGCCGCGAGCATACTCGCTGACGAGCGTGGGCAAGGCTGGCGTTCGCTGCCTCGAAGTTGTGGGTCGACAGGGATTCGAACCCTGGACCAATGGATTAAAAAATTTGGGCCAAGGCGCGGGAACAGCAGAAACCTCGGCAAATCAGGGGATCGGCAACGCGGGAAGCGACCGGAAGGCGCACGAAGCCGCCCCGTTCGCCCAAAAATTGGGCGGGAAATCGGAGCACGATGCGGACCCAGTGGAAGCCGCTTTGGCGGATGCGCTGACGCGCGCGGCGCGTGCCGGCGCGTTCGATGTCGTCGCCACCCTGACGGCTGAACTCAGGGCGCGGCGGGAGGCGCGGGCCAAGGTCGTGAGCTTGGACGCGGAGCGTGAGCGGCGCGGGCGGTAGGAATCGAACCGCCGCACACCGAGCCCCTTGACCAAGCGGTTCGGCGTGCACACCCTCACCCGGGAGTTACCATCTTTGGAGAATTTGGACGTGGTGGATCCGGGTACCGCAATAACTGCGGTGAAGGCAGCGGTGGGCGGCCTGGCGGCCGCACCCGTCGTTAAGAAGAGCCTCCTTAAAGCCATGGGGCGGCTGATCGCTGGGGTCGCCGACGTGCCAGCTGCATGGCTTGAGAGCAAGGCGCAGGTCATCCGCGACGAGACAGCCGCGCGCTCCGCGGTCAACGCAGAGCTTGCGCGCGCTGCCGTTCATGCGATTGGTGGCGATCCGGCGTTGGGCGAGCGCTCGCTCAAGTACCTTGGAGCACGGATCCTTCGCGAACAGGCCAACCGTGAGTTCGTCGCCGCTGCGGCTGCCGAAGAACTACGCGCAAACCCTCCAGCTGAAGACAGTGAGACTGAGATTTCTGCCGACTGGCTCGACGTGTTTTCGCGGTTTGCGGAGTCGCGTTCTGATCAGGATGTGCAGCTGTATTTTGCAAAGGTTCTGGCGGGCGAGATTCGAAAGCCTGGCTCCTTTTCGCCCGCGACGATGGATGCACTAGCGCGACTGTCGCCGACCGCCGCCAAACTGTTTCAACTCGCGTGCGCAATAACAACGTGCTTCTGTGACTACCCGCAAGTCGAACCGGCGCTTATCGTTGAGCCAATTGGGCGTGCAGGTCAAAACGCACTCAAACCGTTTGGTCTCAGCTATTCTGCGCTCACGGTTCTTCAGTCCGCCGGGCTAATACACACAGACCTGAATGCTTGGCGCGAGCTCCCGAAAGGCATTTTTGCGTCCACCGTCGCCATCGGCGGGAAGCGCACACGCCTAGTTGAAACGTCCGGGCAACCGCCGGTCGGGTTCGATCCCAACACCCCTATTAGGTTCAATGCGATCAATCTCACCCAAGCGGGCTGCGAAATTCAGACGATCGTTCATGCCGAACCCAATGCGGAATACCTTGGGCGGCTCAAAGCGTGGATCGCGTCGACCGTCGGTCTCCCGCTCGCGCAAGCCGATGGGGTGCCATCGCCAGCCACGCGCTAGCGGCCACGTTCGCGCCCCAAAGTCGAAGCTTCCGGCCAGAGCCGAAGCTTCCCAGCCTCGTCAATGTAGCACGTCCCGGGTGCGGGCTCCGGTTTGAAGCTGCGCACCGGCGGTCGAACGACCGCCGGTGCCCGCGGCACTGCCTTGTGCTGCTCTGCCCAAGCGTCGAGGTCGACCGCATCGAAGACCGTGCGGGCGCCGATCTGCACGACTGGCAAGCCCTTCCGTACGCGCTTGTAAAACGTCGTGCGCGACACGCCGAGATAGGCGGACGCTTCGTCTGCGCTGAGCTTGGCAGCCATGCGTATGTGATCGCCCGGCCGCGTGCACGAGTCGAGCTGAAAGCAACTCATGCGTTTCCGAAAAAGCTGCACCGATTCGCGGTAGAGCACTGGATAGATCGTCCAGTGGCCCAACCGACCATGATCATCGTCATCAAGCAGGCACTTCATCCGCTGCGAAGAGCCAGTCCCGCGAGAACACGCTCATAAAGTCCTGACCGAAAAGAGGATGCTGATGGAGACGAAACCGCAGCGGTCGATCATACGTCGAACCCTTTTCGAAGTTGTGCCAACGTCTGCCTTCGAGCATGCCCGTGATCAAGCCTTTCAGGCGGGCCGAGTCTTCATGTGCAAGGTTGGGCCCTAACACCGTGTGGATCGAGCGCCACGCGCGGCCGGTCCCGGGCGGGTTGCTCACGGCCGTGAGCAACGCCTCTCGGGCGGGAGAATCGGACGGCGGGCACCGATAGCCCAGAAAAACGATGGCATCTGCGGCTTGTAGGGCGGTTTCAGCCCGCTTCCAGAGCGGCTCCAGAAAGCCAGCGGTCGCGCCCAGCTTCGCGGGGCCGGGCGTCGCGATGGCACTTTGCTCGGGCAAGCATCCGAGCGCAAAAAGCGGATCGGGGGTGGTCTGATACTGATTCCCCCGGCGCAGCCACCCGACGCTTCCGTGCAGCTTAAGCACGGGAACTACGCCTGTCGGTGGGTCGCTTTTGAAGCTTTCATCCGAGAGCGGCGAAAGCGTGAATTTGCCAGTTCTAGCCTCCGCAATCTGAAGTTGTGAGGAATCGTGAAAGGCAATTTTCTCAAGGACGACGTCCCAATTGAACGTGATCACTGTGTCCTCTGGTTGTAGGGCTCTTGCCCAGCGGAGGTAAGGCGCCCATAGCTCGGACCTTAGGTTCGCTCCCTCCAAAAACAGCGAGCAACGGGCGGCCGCAAATCTCTTCAACGCGGCGGCTTGCGCGGACGGGTCGTCGGCGAACGCTTGACCAACCAGTTTCACCATCATCGCCGTACGGACATCATCGCGCGCGGCCGTGTCGATGTAGTCCATAAATTCTTCAGCATCTCGCCACATGCCTCTGCGCTCGCCGCGCGCGAATGCCCGAACCAACGCCTCGCCCGCTTCCGTGCAAGCGTCGGGCTTGTGCGCGAAGCGCAACTTCACTTCCTGAATTGCGTGTTGCGACATCAGCCCATTCAGGACGGGCGCACCGAGTCCGGCGCTGAATCCAGCACCCAAGACCCACACCACAGATTTCGGCATGCTCGCAGTACAGACCGGTCTGCGCCGTCACGCAACAGCCTGCGTCAACTACCGGATCGACGTGATCGGGCCCGGCTCGGGCCCGGATGGGCAGCACCACACAGCCGGATCTTGGTCGCTCTCGTGGCAGCCTTCGAGCGTTTCTCGTTCGTATGGTGTGAGTGGCAGCGGCGGGCGGAGCGCGTCTTGATCGGCAGGGCACTCGGGAACGTGACCCGCGTCGGCCCCGCACGCAGCGACAAATGTAGGCCCCCCGAGCGTCTCAGACAAACGTGACGACGATCCGATCCTTGTCGAACAGCCCGATCGAAGTGATCGGGATCGGAATGTTCACCGCGGACACGGGGCCCGCCGAAGTGCCAATTGCGAACGCGGTCAAGTCCGTCACGCCCGGCGCATTCGTAATCGCGGCTCGGATCTTTTCCGCGATCACGCTGTTCCCGCTCGTCAGCGACCCGCCGGCTTTGATGATTGCCGCTTTGATGTCCGCGGATGCACCGCCCTTGACCGTACACGTAACGTAGATCGGAACCTGCGCAGCGCGGTCGAACGGAATCGTTTGCGTGTCGCCTACGTCGTCCACGGCGTTTCCAGAACTTGAGCCAACGCTTTGAATCCCCGCCGGACCCGCCGAAAGAATCGCAGCCGCCACGTCATCGTTCAACGCGGCCGGTGAGACGCCGTCCCAAATAACGAGCCGGTACGCTTTCGGCGGAACGCCGTTCACGATGTCCGGGACGTCCTTCTTGTTCTCTACAGCGCGAACGGAGATCACGCCCGGAACCTTGGAGACCTTGGCACGGACCGCCGCCAGAGTGGCGGAGCCTGCGCCTTGCAGCTCTTGCTCACGGCGGATCAAGAGTTCTTCGATCGTCTCGATGTCTTCGCCGGCGGTCGCGTTCACGGCCGTTGTGACGCTGTTCCAGCCGTCGATCGGTTGCGCGATTACGAGCGATCCGGCGACGCCGACCGCGGCCGCGCCGGCCGTCTGGGAAATGAACGTCACGGCGTAGTTGCCGGCGGCCGTCGTCGTGATCGGGTCGCGGTTCTGCCAGCGGTTGCTAGCCTGGCCCGCCACGTTGGCGACCAAGTCGCCCGGCGCGTACGTCTTGCTCGCGTCAAGATTGCAGGTCGAAGACCAGAACCCGTTTTTGGCTCCGCGCCGGATCGTGCCGGTCAGCTCGCACAGCGCAACGATCGAATCGTCGTCAGCGTTCAGAATGTCGAAAGCGTAGTACGCGCCTTGGATCGCTTCCCAGACCTGCGCGATCTGGTCCGCCGCGCCGTTGCCGACGTTCCCGAGTCCGGTCTTTTCGTCCAGCTTCAGATAGCGGGAAATCTTCCCGCGCCAATACGCGAAGATCCCGGACTGGATGTCCTGGAACGTCTTGACAACGAAGCCGGTAGTGGTGACGCCGAAGCTCATTTGTTCCCCTGGTGGGCCGCGGTCAACAACTCCTTCGCGCGCTCCAACTCGGAATCTCGCCAAGAAGCTGCATGGATCATGCGTGCTTTTAGCAAGGCGTTCTCATGAAGGAGGAGCGCGCGCAGACCGTCAACGACGCCAGGAAGGTCGCCAAAAAGGATCAGGCTGGCCGCGCATTCACGTCCCTTCCCTCCGCTGATCATTGCCGACCGGAACATGTGATCTTGTCCTACAAGCTCACGAAGGAAGGGCACGGCGTCTCGCAAGGCCGCAATGACTGCGCTGGCACGCTCCGCCGGGTCTTCGACGCTTTGCAGCTGCTTGTCCCAGAAGTTCGGCTTGCATTGCTCCGCTTCGATAGCGTCGCATAGCCATTCGTATGATCTGCGCATTCTGTGGTGCTTCTTTCTCTTCGTCTCGTCCCAAAATCTGCGACAGCACCGCGCGCAGGCTCCGCGCGAATACCTGCGCGCTCTCCCACGAATCGACGGCACGATTGCCCCGCGGCGTGGGCAGCGAAACGCCGCTGCAAGCTTTGTCTCAACGGCGCACGTCGAACATACCGCCGCGCCCTTCGCGCGGGTTCGGCCGCAACGCTTCATGAAGCTCGTTGCAGGCCGTGCTGAAGGTGCTGACGTCCTCCGCCTCGAAAGCCGCCAGCGCTCGGTTGAAGATCGGGCGGAGCTTTTCGCCTTCGGCTTCGCGGGCATCCACTGCGGGGATATAGGCGTCCAGTCTGCGCCGTGCGTTCTGCCGCCACTCTCGAAGCTCCGCCGCTCGGATCGCCTTCTCCGCGACCGAAAGCTCTTCGTCCGTGCCTGCCAATGTCCGCGCCACTTTTGCGCCTGACAATGACAGCACCATTGGGCTTTGGGCGCGGCGTTCGAGTTCGGCCAGATCCGCTTCGAGTTCCGCGCGTTTCTTCGCGACCTTGCGTTCGAGTGCCGCGTCAGGCTCCTTCGTCAGATCGACGAAGATCTGTGCGCGGCGTTCGATCCTGGCCAAGATCGGCGCATCGCGTTTGACCTTCTCTTCGCGCTTCACGAAGTCCACCCAGTCTTTCGCGCCGGCAAGCTCCGATTTCGGCCGCGTCATCGCGTAAAGCGATGCTCTGCGGAAAAGCTTGTCGCCATCCCAACCGCTACCATTGGCGAACTCGTGATCGATGATCGCCGGATCTGTGAGCGGAATGTCGTGCCCGTCCGGCTCAGGCGGCAAAGCGTACGCGGCTTCTTGCGGGGTCCCGCGAATGATCTCGATCTGACCTCGCTGCAAGAGGCCGTGCAAGATCTCGCAGTTTTTCAGCGTCACGTGCGTGCACTGGCCAGGCTGCAAGAGCGAGGGCAAGCCGTCTGCCCGTCCTGACCCGCTTCCCACGGAAATCGGGCACAGCGCGCGCGCTAGCAGCTCTCCGCCGGTAACTGGGACGGGCTTCGGCTTCGGTTCACGTTTCGGCTTCGGTGCGGACGGCTCGCAGATCACGGGCGCCGTGGGCGTGGCCAGTTCTTGATCGGACATCAGTTCATCTCCAGGGTCCGCTTTTGGCCGGCGGCGGCACGGCGTGCATGGTCTGCGATCACGTCATCGATCATCGCGTCGACGTACCTGCGAAATTCAGCTTCAGCGCGATCGGCTTTCGCCTGCGCTTCTGCGCGGCGGTACAATTGGAGTTCCTCGGTGTTCATTCGGCTTGGCCTTTCTCAGCGGACCAGAGATGGCAGGTCTTTTCCGTGCAGCTCGCGCAGCTTCGCCGTGAAGGCCGCGTCTTCAGCGGCTTGGTTCTTGTTGAGCGCGCGCCAATCCGTCTGCTCCTTTTCGAGTTCCGCGATCAACGCCGCGTGCGGATGTGCGCTGGCCGTCTCGCCGAGTGCAGCGGCAACCTGATTGCCGAGGCTGTCCAAGCGCGCTTCGGCGCCATCGATTGAATCGATTAAAAGCCTGGCTTCCTTGCCGGCTCGCGCCCTGCCCTTTGGCAAGAGTGCGACGTGGTTGGGAGTGATCGAGACGCGCTTTGCATCGTACGGCTTGCCCGCGTCCGGCTCGCCCGCCGGCACGATGCCCGGCGTTTGATCCAACACGACTCGATACCCGGCGCTGAGTTCGGACTCTTGCTCAATTGCGCCGTTCGCGTCCTGGCGGGTGATGTCCAAAAGTCCTTCGACGTACTCGTAACCGTCAGAGTGGCGCACGATCTTTGGCGCCAAGACAACGCCCACGGCCACGTCTTGCCAATTGCTGGGCGTAACTCCGGCGGGCGGATGCGCGCGGGTCACTGCAGCGCCGTTGAACCCGTCCGCGGCGTCGGCAAGGACCGCCCGTGGAGTCCACTCGGACTGCGTTCCGCCGTCAGCGGTCCGATACGTCAGCAAGCCGTTCCGCATGATCCGCCCTGGAATCCGCGACCCGCCGGCGGGGTTGAACTGCAGCGGTGCTCGGTCGTATCTCTGCGCGGTCTTCATCATGTGCCCGTGCCCTTCTCTTGCGCGCCCCAATCTCGTTCGTAGCGGCGCTCTCTTTCCCGTATGAATTTGGCTAGATCGCGTTCGATCTTGGCGATCCTGCGTTCGGCTCTAACCAGAAATCTCTCGGCCTTTTTCGGCGCGCGATCTTCGTAGAAGTCGGCGCAGGTCAAAGCCCAATCAGCGATTGCCTCGATCTCTTTTCGAGCTTGCTCGCGATACACCGCGCGAGTGGTTAGCTCGATGAGATCGACCGTCACCCCATTGCTATTCGCCGGCCTGGGCCGGAGCTGTGTCAGCGTGCCCATCGTCCTCTGCACTGATCACGACCCCGCCGAGGCGCACCCAAGCGCGTTCGAGTGCGTTCCTAGCCCAGTCTCGGACGCGATGCCCACGGCGCCAGCGTGATGCGGTCATCACGCTCACGCTGGCCGAGTTCGCGAGTTCGTCGAGCGTGATCGGCCCCGCAGCGCGGCTCTGTTCCGCTGTCTTCAGCATGCGTAAATGATCTCACGCTCGAAAGTGAATTGATAATTTCCGCTCACATCCTCGTGCGCATTTCTGAGCGGGCAGTCTCGCCAATTGGTAGCGGCGCGGTGCGTGCGGCGCCTGGCCACTGGGAGGGGTGATGCGCGATGCTTTGGCATCCTTCAAGGCTCAAAACGCGGAACTGGTACGAGACTCCGAAGAGTGCGCGTTGCTGTGGATCGGCGCGCGCGTGCCAGGGAGCGCGGGATTTTGTGATCAAAATTTTGATCACGTAGGAGCAAACGCTTGCGCGCCGGCCGCGCGAACCGCACGCGATCCCCCCTGGGTACGCTAGGGCCCTAACGCGCACGCCGCGATCATCGCTTTCCTAGTTCTTTGCGACACAGCATGAAACGCGCAGGCTCGGGCAGGATTTGCCAGGAATTGGGCGAGCGATCGTGCCAATTGGGCGGGCAAGATCTGGTCGTCGATCTCTCGGCGCAAGCGATAACCAAGCTGGAATGCGGCCGAAGGGGTCCGCGATGCGGCCGCGGGTCGCTTCGAATTTGGACGCAGTCGCGCGTTGCGAGGCACAAGCGGACAACGTGGGGTGAACGCCACGAACAAGACGAACGCGATTTCAGAGAAGTCCCCA
>DASSMT010000395.1:0-70571 GCA_035688655.1 Polyangiaceae bacterium
GTGTCAAGGTTCCGAGCCAACTAGTTGAACCAATTTGCAGGTTCGGAAGCTATTTTAGTAACCGCAGAGATACTCGCGGGGGAGCGCTGCTTTTTTCCACACCCCAGGCCGGAACGTGCGCACGAATTGGGCCGTAAAGCAGCTGAACGCAACCATCGAACCGACAAATCGCCCGGCGGGGGCTTTCGAGTCGCCCACATTGGCTTCAGGTTGAAGCGTCGGTTGCTCACTCAGAAAGAATTGATGACCGCGCACAGCCTGGAACAAGAGCCCGAAACCCAATCGCCCGTGACTGCCAGCGGAGCCACGCTCATGCGCAGTCTGTTTTCGCTCTTGGGCGAGAAATGGACACTCGTGGTGCTGGCGGCACTGCGCAGCGAAAGGCGTCGCTTCAGCGAGCTCAAGCGCGAAATCCCGGGGGTGTCGCAGCGCATGCTCGCCCAAACCTTGCGCGAGCTCGAGCGCGCGCATTTCGTCGAGCGCATCGTGCTGTCGACCACACCGCCACGTGTCGAGTACGTGCTCACCGATCTCGGCCGCGGTTTGTTCCCGCACCTGCGCGCCATGCGCGAATGGGCGCTGTTACATGAGGACAAGCTGTTCAGCGTACCGCCACCGCCCATCTCGGGTTGAGGCGTTCCAACAGCGCTGTTCAGGGATTCTGAAGTAGTGTGAAACTACTTCGTAACCCCCTGCGCGCCGCGAATCGCGCACTACAATGAGTGGTAACTGCGAAATCGATGCCAGCGGAATGCTAAATTGCGCAGTGTATTCAACGATTTCGCCACGAGATTAAGTTCTGAGGCAACTATCCGTTGCCTCAGACGATGAACGCCCTATATCTCGTAGCGTTCTTCCTCACCTAGTTGAAGGCAATTGGATGACCACCGCGACGGCAGGGATCGACAGCGCCCCAAGAACAAAAGAAACCACTGAGCCACGCAGCAAGCGTGGGCTCGTCCTCGGATTGATCGCCACGGCGGTGCTCGCGGGAGGCGGCTTCTGGTACCTCACGCATCACGGCTTGGAGAACACCGACAACGCGCAGATCGATGGCGACGTGGTGTCCGTCCCCGCGCGCGTCGGTGGTGTCGTCACCAAGGTGCTGTTCGCGGAAAATCAACGCGTCAAAACCGGCGACCTGCTGGCGGAATTGGACGCCGCACCTGCGCAAGCTCGCCTGGCCGAAGCCGAAGCGAATTTGTTTGCAGCTCGAGCGCAAGCAGACGCGGCGGACGCTACCGCCCACGTGGCAGAAACCACCGCCATCGGCGACAAGTCCGTGGCGGATGCGTCGCTGATCACGGCTTCCGTCGGTGCCGCGTCCAGCTCGGACCAAATCAAAGAAGCTTCCGCCCAACTCGACTCCGCGCAAACCTCGCTCGCGCAAGCGCAGGTCGACAGTGATCGCGCCAAGCGCTTGCTGAGCACCGGCGCAATCTCTCAAGCGGAGTCCGATCGCACGGATACTCAGCTGAAAGTCGCACAATCAGCGGTCGACGTCGCGCGCGCCCGGCTCACTTCCATCAAGAGTTCGGCCGCGCAGGCCCAGAGCCGCGTGGTAGAGGCCAAGGCAAAAGCCAAGATCTCGAACGACGTGGCGACTCAGATCCAACTCGCGCAGGCACGCGCGAAAGCCGCGCACGCTCAAGTCGACACGGCCAAAGCAGCTCGCGATTTGGCCGCGCTCGACTTGTCGTACACCAAGATCGTTGCCCCGAACGACGGCGTGGTTTCGAAGAAGAGCATCAACGTCGGGCAAATGCTTTCGCCGGGCCAAGGCATCGTGCAACTCGTGACCGACAAGTTGTGGGTCACGGGCAACTTCAAAGAGACGCAAATCGCTCGCATGCGGGTCGGACAGCCTGCCAGCGTCGAAGTCGACGCCTTCAGCGGCACGGAGCTCGTGGGCGAAGTCGAGAGCTTCTCCGGCGCCACGGGCTCGAAGTTCACGCTGCTCCCGCCCGACAACGCGACCGGGAACTTCACCAAAGTGGTGCAACGCTTGCCCGTGCGCGTACGCTTGCACGAGCTGCCGCCGGGCATCGCCCTGCGACCTGGCATGAGCGTCGATCTGACGGTCGACACCCGCAAGTAGACGGGGAAATCGAGGCCCAATGGCACAGTCCGGCGTGGCAATCGCGGCTCAGCCGCGAGCGGCAGCGGGCGGCAAGTGGGCGATCGCGATCGCGGTCGCACTCGGTGCTTTGCTCGAGGTCGTGGACACGAGCATCGTCAACGTCGCGTTGACGGACATGCAGAACACCCTCGGCGCAACGCTGTCGGAGGTCAGCTGGGTCGTCTCTGGCTACGCGGTGGCGAACGTGATCGTGCTGCCGCTCACCGCGTGGCTCGGTGAGCGCTTCGGCAAGAAGCGCTACTTCATCTTCTCCCTGGTCGGCTTCACCGTCGCCTCGATCATGTGCGGCTTGGCCTCGACGCTGCCCATGCTGGTCATTGCGCGGGTACTCCAGGGCTTGATGGGCGGCGGCTTGCTGGCCAAAGCACAAGCCATCCTGTTCGAGACTTTTCCGAAAGAGGAGCAAGGAGTCGCCCAGGCGTTCTTCGGTGCGATCGTGATCGCGGGCCCCGCGATCGGTCCGACACTCGGCGGCTACCTGGTGACCAACATCGGCTGGCGCTGGATCTTCTTCGTCAATGTGCCGCTCGGGATCCTGGCGGTGCTGATGTGCCAAGCCAGCCTCAAGCCCGACACCGAGGCCAAAAATACCTCGCAAATCGACTGGATTGCGATCTCGATGCTCGCGGTCGGCCTGGGCTGTCTGCAAACCTTCTTGGAAGAGGGCAACTCCGAGGATTGGTTCGAGTCGCGTCTGATCGTCACCTTGTTTGCGTTCGCAGCAGTCTCACTGGTGGCGTTCGTGCACCGCCAACTGAAGAGCGACAATCCGGTCGTGGACCTGCGCGTGCTGCGCTATCGCTCGCTCTGGGCCGGCAGCATCTTGAGCGTCATCGTCGGCATGGCGCTGTACGGCACGTTGTTCGCGGTGCCCATCTTCGCGCAGACCCTGATGCACTACACGTCGCAAGAGACGGGCATGCTGCTCCTGCCGAGCGCGCTCGCCTCGGCCGTGACCATGATCGGCGCAGGTCAGATCATCCGCAAAATCGACTCGCGCCTGGGCTTGGTGATCGGCGCGAGTATCTTGGTGTTCGCGGTCCACCAACTGAGCAATCTCACCTCACAAACCGGCGTCGACGACTTCTTCTGGCCGCTGATCATCCGCTCGGTCGGAACGGTCGCCATGTTCTTGCCGCTGAACATGGCCACCCTGGGCCCCATCCCGAAGCACGACATCGCCAAGGCCTCCGGCTTTTTCAACCTGACCCGCCAGCTCGGCGGGAGCATGGGGGTGGCGCTGCTCACCCTGCTGCTCACCCAACGCCAAGCCTTCCACCGCGCCGTCTTGGTCGAAAAAATGCCCCTCGGCGATCCAGGCCTGAGCGAGCGCATCCACGCGCTGAGCGGCGCCTTCATGGCCAAAGGCGCGGTCTTGGTCGACGCACAACAGCAAGCGCTGGCCTCACTCAATGGCATCGTGAATCGCGAAGCCCTGGTGATGTCCTTCAACGACACCTTCTTCGCGACCGGCGCGGTGATCATGGTCTTCTTGCCGCTCGTGTTCCTGCTCGGCAAAGTCGACAAGAACGTGAAGGTAGACGCCGGGCATTGAGTTCGTCGGCTGGAAAGAGTGGGCGCTCTCAATCCAGCAATGCACCTCGGAACAAGCATTGTCGTCAGCGCGGCGCGTGGCGCGCGGCGTGCGCGTCGCAGCGCTTGAACCCTACCTGGCCGCCGCTCCGACAAGCGCGCCATGCGCTCCGCCACGCGCTCGTGTGACGAGCACGCGCTGCCGCGCTCGGTGCGCAACAGCGCGTGTCTCGAGGTGCGCTGCTGGATAGCGGGCGCCCATCCCTCATAAAAACAGGCGGCGAACGGCGACCTACTCTTCCAGCAGCGGCGCGAAACCGCCGAAGATCATGCGCTTGCCGTCGAACGGCCAAGTCGACGGATCCATTTTCATGCGCGAATCCTTCCTGACTGCCTCGTTCACCTCGTCGCGATGGGCGCGGGACTCGTAGACGATCCACGCAAACACGACCGTTTCTCCCTCCGCCAGGTCGACGCTCTGTGGAAACGACGTGAGCTTGCCCGGCTGCACGTCGTCCGCGATCCACTCGCGGTATTCGAGAGCGCCGTGCTCGAGCCACACGTCCGATGCCATCCGAGCCAGCTTCTTGTACTCCGAAAGCTTCGCCTTCGGAACCGGTACGACCAATCCGTCCACGTACGCCATGGGACCTCCTCTTCGTATTGTTCTGGCTGCGCGAATTTCTAGCCCGCGAGGGCAGTTGGTCAACGAGGCAAATTGGTCTTTGTCGACCGCAGCCGGAACGCGGAGTGGCCTATTTCAACTCGATGTCCATGGGCGCGGCGGGCACGCCTCCTCGGATCGGCCTGGGCGGGATTGTGCTGCGCCCCGTTGCTGCAGGCACACTGCGTGCTTTTCCGTGCGGCGGCGGAGCTTGGCGCGACGAGACCGCGCGTTCGATCTCTTTGAAACGCTTCATGGCTGCACCTTGCGCCTCTGCGCGGTCTTTCAAGCCTACGGCGCTGTCCCAAGCCGCCCAAGCCAATTTCATCTCGTTCTTGAGCTGATACGCGTCGCCCCGCGCCATCAATAGTGGGACGGAGTCGTCGCGAGCTGCGATATCGACGTAGCGCAGCGCACTATCTGCGTTACCTGCCTCGAGCGCAAGCTCGGCTAGCACCGCGCAGGCAGAAGAGACCTTGCGCTCGGCGGTACAGCTGGAGAGCGCGAGGGTTTTAGCCTGGGCGTCGTTCAACCCGCCATAGGAGTGATAGACGAGCACCAGAGCTCCGTCCACGATCGGCTGACAATCCGCGGGCGCCATGTCGTGAGCCCGATGCAGCTCTACAATGCTCTCTGCGTACTTCTGCTGCCGGACCAGGGCGGCGGCCTTCGCGTGCATCGCCAGCCACTGCCGGGGATCGAGCCGCAGCGCTTGCCTCGCGCGCTCGATGGCCAGGTCAGGTTTGCGCTCCACCTCGATGACGGCTTGAGCGATGAGCGGCAAAATCCAGCTCTCGTCCGTGACGCGCGCAAGCTCGAGCTCTTCGCTCGCCTTGTCCAACTGATTTGACAGGCGCAACCATTCGGCCATCACGAAGTGCAGCGCGGCGCGGTTTCGCTTGCTACAAGCCGGTTGGCAGCTGCGCTCGAAGGCCGCTCGTGCCTCATCCCAGGTGTCGCGGCGCCCCACGAGATTGCGATTGCCGAGCGTTGGTCGCTCGTAGGCCTCAATCGGCTCCCAGCCTGCGCGCGGCTGCGGGCGCGGATCGACGGACGGAGGCGGCACGGCCGACGCAGAAATCGCCGTTCCCGACGAGTCCGGAACAAGCAGCTTCGGCCCGAGAAAATCGCTGTTCATTCCACTCTGCGGCGCCACGCGCTTCAGCGCGGACCATGCGAGCCCCATCGAGAGGACGGCAACCGCAAAGGCGCCTGCCCCGAGCAGGGCCCAGGTCCGGCGTGACGGCCCTGCCACGCTGGTCCTCGCAGGCGGCCCAACCGCCACTGATGCGCCCGAAACCGGCGATGGAGTGTTGGAGGCGCGCGTCCAATGTAGACGACGGTCGAGCTCTGCACCGGAGTTCCGTGTTGCACGCCGGAAGCCGTCGATTAGCGTTACCAGCGCAGCAAAGCCGCGTTCCCTTCCGAGTACGGGCAGACCGACGATTTGCCAATAGCGCAAAGCGCTCGGTAAGAGTTTGTCTGCGAGCGGCTCGCACAAGATAGGAACGACCAGGCCCGAGCGCCGGCCGGCCAGCACATCTTCGTGAAACGCGCGCCACTCGAAGGTGACCCAGCGTGACGCAAGCCCGGCGTTCGTCACCAGCACGATCAGCACGGGGGTGGCGACGAGCAAAGCTTCGATCGCCTCGCTCCACTGCTTGGTTCCGACGATGCCATTCAGATCATCGGTCGCGCGAAAACACTTGTAGCCGGACGCTTCCAACACCGTCTCGACCTGCTCGGCAAGCTGCTGATCCTCGCGCGTGTGCGAAATGAACACATCGAACGTGGCGACACTCTCGAGCGAAGTACTGTCCATCCGACCTGATCCCGATACAATGCCAGAAATATGGTCCTTCGGCCGACCTATCGCGCGGGGGTCTGCTACCTCACGATCGGCCGACAGTCGGACGTGACTTCGACGCGCAGGTTCGCGTCGTTGCCGTGCAGCGCGCTCGGGTTGATATCGAGCACACCGGTCGCCTCATTCACGCTATAGCTGCCTGTGTCGAGCGTGCGCTCTGTGCCGTCTTTGCCGATGATGACGACGGACGTCACGTGCTCGTCATCCTTCAGCGTGAGCGTGTACTTCGTCTGGACCAGCGCTTGCGCGAAACCGAGCACGCCGTCGAGCGCGGGTGCATACGACTGGCAAAGCGGAAAGACGTGCGTCGGATCAGCGATCACGCTTTCGATGTTCGTCGCGTAGGATTGTCCCCCGCCGAGCGGGCAGCTGAAGCTGGAATCGAGCAGAATGCCCTCCAGCAGGGATTTCCCGGGAGCAAAGGCGGCGGCGCGCTTGGTGCTGAAATAGTGACCGATGTCGACGGTGGTCGTGCCCGGCGCCACGGGCGTCAACGTTTGAGTGGCTGACCAGGTATTGCCAGTGACCATGGTCGTGATGTTCACGCCCTCGATTTGGCAATTTTGGAAGCCTTTGCCCAACTTCGAGCAGTAGTCGGACATGTTGCTGTAGCTGGCGCCGTTGTACGTGAACGCGCTGGTGCAGGCGGTTGCATTCTTGGTCAATTGAATGGAGCAAACCGACGACGACGACATGCAGCTCGTGTGGCACGCCGTGAGCTTGAGCCCCGTGGGGCACCATTTCTGCGCGCTCGCTTTCTGTTGCTCGGTGCAGGTCGCGCCCGAGACGATACCGGCACAGCTGCTCGAGTCGGTAGCGGTCGACGTCTGCTCGGTGCCGGGAATCATGGTGCCCGCATCGTCGAACCCCGCACAGGTGATCGGATACAGCACTTGCTCGACGGTGCCGCCACTCATTCGATACCAGTAGGCGTCGCAATTCGAGCTACAAGGGGTCTCGGTCGAAGCCATGTGTTCCATGGGATGCTCCTCGGCGTCGAACGAAAGCAGGCAAGCATCCGGCTTGCTCACGTCGTCTTCGTCCGTAATCACGAGCATGACCACGTTTTCGGGCAACAGCGATGGGTCCTGCCGCACATAGCGACTCAGCGTGCAGAGGGGCTGCTCGTTCGGAGAGCCCGTGCCGCCGATCGCCAGGATGGCATTGGCGACGGCCGCTTGCTCGGTCGCGAACTGTGCGTCGGTCATGGTCGGAGTGAGCACGGCGATCGGCTCCGGCATCACGAATTTCCATTCCCCATGAATGCTGTATTCCAAGTCGACCGGGGGGTTCGGACAGCTGATGACGTTCCCGATGCGATCCTTGCAGGTTTGCGCGTACTCGGTCATTGCGTCTTCGTAGACCGCACCGGTCACTGGATCTTTCCAGGCCACGACTGATGAGCCCGAGAGCGGATAGCGCGCAGCAGCGCTCGACGCGCCGTATTGAGTGGGCGTCAGCAGGAACACGCGCACGGCGCGCCCCTTCACGTGGCTGAGCAAATCGTGCAGACCGGAGCTGAGATCGTCCTTCGACCAAGCGAGGCTCTGTGAATGATCGGCGACGATCACGAGATCGAACGGCGGCGGTTCGCCCAGCACGACCGCCTGCAGCGTCACGTCGCGCCGGCAACTGCCACCTGCGCCACCCGCGTGCACCGTGATCGTGTCAGCCCCCGAGCCGCCGAGCCCGGAAGCGCCGCCCGAGTTACTGTCGTTGACGGCATCCGACTTGTGGTTGCCACCGCACCCAAGCATGAAGCCGACTGCCGCGAAACTGAGCAACCACCGCACGGAGCGACCTCCCTCGCATCAGCCAATAGCTACGGGAAACTTAGCATATGCCAGTGCCTGCCCGGCAAATTCATTCGCCCAGCCCCGACCACCACGGCATCGACATGCTCCACGCAAGCGAGGGTGCACGGTGGCCTCAGGGAGTAAATGGGCGGATTTTCGGCCGCGCGCCGAGCTCACTTTTGGATCGGGGTAGGCCCAGGGAGCCCCTTCCCCATCTGCTAAGTTCAACGCGTGCCCTCCTCGACACCTGCTTCCGTGGCCACCGCACCCAAGATTGGCCTGGCTTGGTTGGTGCGGCTGCGTTGGCTGGCAATCGCGGGTCAACTCGCGATCGTGGCTCTGGCGGTGCTCGCGTTGAGCGTGTCTTTGCCGCTGCCACTCGTGATCTCGCTGATCGCGATCACCGCGTCGAGCAACCTGGGGCTCACGGCTTGGCTGCGCCGGCTTTCGACGCGAACGCAAGCTTCGACCTCGTTCTTTGCGAGCGAGCCCTCGCCACAAGCACTCACGGCCGTGCTCGTGCTCGACGTGCTGACATTGACGTTGCTTTTGCTGTGCGCGGGCGGCGCGTCGAACCCGTTCAGCGTATTTTATTTGGTGCACGTGGCCCTCGCGGCGTTGCTCTTGGCACCGCGGCATGCATGGCTCGTGGCGTCGCTCACCTCGCTCGCGTTCGGCTCGTTGTTCGTGCTGCCGTCACATCCCATCGATGCGCACGCGATGCACATGCAGCACGGCGCCTCCAGCATGCATTTGCAGGGCATGTGGCTCGCGTACTCGCTGGCCGCAGGCTTCGTGGTGCACTTCGTCTCGCGCGTGGCAAGCGCGCTGCAGGCTCGCGAGCGTGAGCTGTTCGAGCTGCAGCGCTCGGCGGTGCGACACGAGAAGCTGGCCTCGCTCAGTACGCTCGCGGCCGGTGCTGCTCATGAGCTCGGTACGCCGCTCGCAACCATCGCGCTCGTGGCCAAAGAGCTGGAACGCGCCTTGGAAACGGGCAAACCCGCCGATGAGCTCATCCCCGATGCTCGCTTGATCCGCCAAGAAGTCGAGCGCTGTCGCGCGATTTTGCAGCAGATGGCGGCGCGCGCCGGTGAAGGCGCGGGCGAGATGTTGGCGGCGATCAGCGTGCACGGCGTGGAGCAAAGTTTGTCGGAAGCGCTCGGAGCCCGCGCCGCACAAATCGCCTTCGAGCGCGAAGGCGAGCTCTGGGAAATCGTCGCGCCCAAGCAGCTCTTGGTACAAGTGCTGGCAAACTTGCTGCGCAACGCCTTCGACGCTCAGGCCGAAGCTGGAAAGAACGACCCGGTGCGGCTCGTCACTCGGCTCGAGGCCGAGCACGCGGCGTTCGAGATTTTCGATTCTGGGGTGGGCATCCCCGCGCACGCGCAGGGCCGCGTGGGCGAGCCGTTCTTCACCACCAAGCCGCCCGGGCGCGGCCTCGGCTTGGGCGTATTTTTGGCCCGCGCCTTCGCCGAAGAAATGGGCGGCCAGCTGACGCTCACCGCGCGCCCCGGTGGCGGCACCGTGGCCCGCTTGACCCTGCCGCGTGACATGCTCAAACCTTG
Organism: Polyangiaceae bacterium; assembly: GCA_035688655.1. Classification (GTDB taxonomy): domain Bacteria; phylum Myxococcota_A; class Polyangia; order Polyangiales; family Polyangiaceae; genus PMG-095. The sequence goes on from DASSMT010000395.1 coordinate 9,566, forward strand.
GAGCACGGCATGACTCACGATTCAGAACGCGCTCAGCGCTCGGTGTTGGTCGTCGACGACGACGATGTGTTCCGCACGCGCCTGGGCAAGGCGTTTCGGGACCGCGGCTTCGAGGTGCGCACGGCCCACAATGCAGCAGAAGCCATTCGGCTGGCGGGGCAAGACAGCCCGGAGTTTGCCGTGGTCGATCTGCGCATGCCCGGTGCGTCCGGCTTGGATGTAGTGCGTGAACTGCACACCATCGATCCCGCGAGCGTGATCGTGATGCTCACCGGTTACGGCAGTATCGCCACCGCCGTCGAAGCCGTGCGGGCCGGCGCCGTGCACTACCTGAGTAAGCCGGTCGACATCGATCAGATCCTTGCCGCCTTCGAGGGCAAGAGCGCAACGACCCACGTCGGCTCGCTGGAAGTGCCGAGCTTGGCGCGCGTCGAATGGGAGCACATTCAGCGCGTGCTCAGTGACTGTGATGGCAACATCTCGCAGGCTGCGCGGCTCTTGGGGCTGCATCGTCGCTCGCTGCAGCGCAAACTGAGCAAAGATCCGGTGCGTCGCTGACGCATTTTCACGGCGTTTCTGCGCTGCGCGGAGCCAAATGAGCTGTTAGCTTCACGCTCGATGCAAGCGAAGCGACCCTCGCGGTTGGAACAGTGGCTAGTTCGACTGGGAGCGCTGCAAACTCGACGGCCGTTTTTGGTCGTGCTGTTGGTGTTTGCCACGCTGCTACCGACCGGCATGCTGGCCTCGCGCTTGAGCTTGCGCACGGAGTTCACCGAACTCTTGCCCGACGGCAAACGCAGCGTGATCGAGGCGCGCCGAATCGCCGAGCGACTGAGCGGTAAGGTCGCACCCAACGCCGGCACGGGCTCGACCCTGAGCGTGGTGGCAAAGAGCGAGAACATCGACGCGCTGAAGCGCTTCGTCGATACCTTGGCACCGCAAGTCCGCGCGCTCGATCCGAAGTGGGTCGGCTCGGTGCAGACCGGCTCGCGCGAGGTGCAAGACTTCTTTCGCGCGCACAAGCACTTGTATGCGGATCTGAGCGACATCCAAAAGATCCACGACGATGTGCTCGATCGCTACGACTACGAAGTGCAAAAGAAGGGCGGCATGGATCTCGGGCTGGACGATGCCGAGAGCGATGGCGCGTCGAGCAAAGACGAGGCGCCGCCTCCGCCGCTGAACGCCCAAACGCTCGAAGATCGCTTCAAGAAAAAGCTCGAAGAAGCCCAAAAGCAGCAACCGGGGACGGACGGCTACTACATCGGCAAATCGCAGGGCGCGACGTACGGCGTAATTTTGGTCAGAAGCCCGCTCAGCAGCATGGATCCGGCGGCTTTCGAGCTGCGCCAGCGGATTCAGCAGCTGGTTGTCGCCATTCATCCGCAAGCCTGGGATCCGCAGCTGACCGTCGGCTACTCCGGCAACTTGATCACCGCCGCCGAAACCAAGCACGAGATCACACAGGACATGGTGCAGATCGGCAGCGTGGGCGTGGCCATGATCTTGGCCGCGATCCTGTTATTTTTTCTGCGCCTTCGCGTATTGGCCTGCATGGGGCTCACGATCTTGGTGGGCTGTACTTGGTCGTTCGCGGTCGCCTACCTGAGCATCGGCTACCTGAACCTGGCCAGCGGCCTGATGGTGAGCATCATCACGGGCAACGGCATCAATTTCGGCATCGTGTACATGGCGCGCTACATCGAGGCGCGCCGCGCGCGGCAATCGATCGAGGAGGCGCTGCTCACGGCGCATCGCGAAACGCACATCGCGACCTTGGCCGCGGCGGCCGCGGCGATGGTCGCCTACGGCTCGCTGGCGATGACCAACTTTCGCGGCTTCAAGCACTTCGGCGCGATCGGCGGCATCGGTATGACGCTGTGCTGGGTAGCCACGTACTTGCTCTTGCCCGCCTTGCTCGTGGCCACCGAGCGCATCAGTCCGATGTTCGGGCGCGACACGGGCGGTTGGCGCTCCAAAGCGCGCGGCTTTTACGGCTACCCGTTCGTGTGGGTGGCTACGCGGGCGCCGCGCGCGATCGCGCTGTTCGGGCTTTTGAGCGGCGTGTTCACGATCGCCGTGTCCGTGCGCTATTTCGCGGAAGACCCCATGGAATACAACCTGCGCGCGGTGCTCGGGGGCAAAGCGCATCGCCAAACGGAGGCTGGCGCGCTGTCCGGGCGGGTCGACGACGTGGTGGGTCGTGCCGGCCAAGACGGTCGCGCGATCGTCGTCGATCGCGTGGACCAGGTCGAGCCGCTGGTCAGCGCGCTGTTGAAACGCCGCGACGCGGCACCCAAGGACAAGAAGCCGTTCGAAAAGGTCGTCACCGTCTTCGATCTCTTGCCCAAAGAGCAAAGCCAGAAGATCGCGCTCTTGAGCGAGATCCGCGACCGCGTGGAGCGCGCTCACAAGCGCGGCTTCGTGAGCGACCAGGACTACGCCAAGATCAACGAACACATTCCGGAAAAGCTCGCGCCCATCGCTATGAACGACTTGCCCGAGGCGGTCGCGCGCCCGTTCATCGATCATGACGGCCAGCGCGGGCGAATCGTGTACATCGTGCCCACCACGGGGCGTAGCGTGTACGACGCACGCTACCTGCAGATTTGGGCCGATGCCTTTCGCGAAACCCGGCTACCGAACGGCGAGGTGATCTACGGCTCGGGCGATCCGGTGATCTTCGCGGATGTCTTGCAATCCATTCGAGAAGAGGCTCCGAAGGCCATCTTGCTGAGCTTCGTCGGCACGCTGGCGGTGATCTTCATCGCCTTCCGCGGCGGCAAGAATGGGCTGCTTGCGCTGTCGGTGCTGGTGGTCGGCTTGTCTTGGCTGGTCGCGTTCCTGTACTTCGATCACATCAAGCTCAATTTCCTGAACTTCGTGACGCTGCCGATCAGCATCGGCGTCGGCGCAGATTACGCGCTGAACATCATGAAGCGCCGCGAGCTCACCGCCGACCGAGCTCTCCCCCAGGCCCTGATTGAGACGGGCGGCGCGGTCGTGCTCTGCTCACTGACGACCACGCTCGGCTATGTCGCGCTGATGTTCTCGATGAATGGCGCGACCGCGAGCTTCGGGCTCACCGCAGCGACGGGCGAGCTCACGACGTTGCTCGCCGCAGTGCTGCTCTTGCCGGCAATCTTGTTCTGGCTGAACGGGCGCGAAGCCAAGGCGAGCGCCGCGAAGGGCGGCGGGTGAAAATGGCTCCGTGCTGAACGTTTGCGCGGGCGGCGGCAAATCTCGCCGCCTGCTATCGCCCGTGTTATCCTGCGCGCAAAATGACTTACTGGCGCGCGTTTCGTACTCAATTCGCTAGCTTCGGGCTCTTGCTGGGTACGTCCTTCGCCGCCCTGACCCTTTCGGGCTGCTCCGCACCGGAGCACCCGGACTTCATCTCGTCGGTGGCCGATGGCGGAAGGCGAAGCATTGGTCCTGACGCGAGCAGCAATCCCACCGGAGATGCCGGGGACAGCAACACTCCAGAACCGCAGCCCGCCGGGGACCCAAGCACCGTCTACCTGCTTGTCCCGCTGCTTGTCGTATACACCCCGTTTGCCCTTGCTCCAATCGACCAGCCGGAGGTGTACAAGTTTGGTCTATGCGAATTCTGTGGCGACGCGCAGTTTCGCGGAACCGATCTCCTTTACTACAACAACTCGGTCGTCGGGGGTGCACCCCTTCACTCGTTCGTTCCGGATTCGACTTCGCCCGCGCCAACCGACACCTCGTTCCCGAGGTCGGTGGCCAACGATCCGATCGTTCCCACGCCCGGCTGCGAGAATGTCACCGGCTTCTTGACTGGCCCGGACCGTCAGCTCTTCTACAGGTGCGGCGATTCGGACGGAGCTTGGTGGTCAGGCGACGTGGAGGAGTACCACGGCGGTGCGTCGTTCCTGGCCATCGGAACCGGAGGTGTGATCTTGGTTTCCGAGGCCGGTAAGTACGGCATCCTTGATCTGAGCACCCGCAAGGTCACCCCCGTGGTGGGGCTGCCCTCTGGCGTCACCCAATTCGGGATCCATTGGACGGCGGACTCCTTTCACATCGTCCTGATGGATATTATTACGCACGATGCGACGTTGTACGAAATCCACCCAGACGGCAGCTCCGTGATGCTCGGCACTTACGACTTCAGCTCCCCGCTGGGCGCGCCCCTCTGGGGGGAGCTGGCCGCGGATGATACCTTCGTCACTGTCGACTACACCGACACTTCGAAAACCAAGGTCGCCATCAACCGACTCGGCCCGGACGGCAGCGTCAAGGAAGCGTTCTCGAGCAAGCTGCCGCATGCCACTTTGCACCTCGAAGCCGCGCGCCTGATTACGGGCCGCTGAGCCGCGAGCGCTCGCTCGGCTCAGCCGATGATGCCGAGCGCGGCCAAGGCGGCCGCCGCAAATTGGCCCAGGGGTACCACCGGGCGCGCCTCTGCTTGGCGGAACAGGCCCTTCACGAAGTCGAGCGCGACATCGACCTGATCGACTTGGCAGAGCAAGAGATCGCCGGGTTCGAGCCCGGAGATGGCGGAGGCAATGGCCGCGAGCTCGCCCGACTTTTGCAGGACGCGGCGGGGCTGGCGCTTGGCGCGCTGCATGCCCTCACGCATCATGCGGATGATCTCGCCGTCGGCGCGGCCGCGCGTGCACTGGTCTTCGTAGATGTACACGTCGTCGAAGAAGCCGCCGATGATTTCGGCCTGGCGATGAATGTCTTCGTCGCGGCGATCGCCGGCAGCGGTGTACACGACCTTGCGGCGGCGATGCGGCATCTTGCTGATGGCCTCGTTCAGAGCCAAGAGCGCCGATGCGTTGTGCCCGTAGTCCAAGATCACGGTCGCCTCGCGGTGCACCAGCACGTTGAAGCGCCCGGGCGTCGTGCCAACGTCGCTGGAGAAGGTCTGCACGCCGAAGCGCAGCGCATCGACCGAGAGCCCGAGCCAGAAGCCGGCAGCGACGGCAGCGAGCAAGTTCTCGACCTGGAAGCCGATTCGACCGCCGTGGGTGAGCGGCAGCAGATCCACCTGAGCCACGCGGCGTTCGTCCCGCCCAGAGCAGATGACGATGAAGCCGTCGCGCACGATCACGGCTTTGCCGCCCGCGGCGCGATGGCTGACCACGCGCGGCGATTCGGCGTTGCGGCTGAAGAAGATGACCGCGCCGCGGCACAGACCGGCCATCGAAGCGACCAGCGGATCGTCCGCGTTGAGCACCGCAGCGCCGCGCTCGGACACGCGCCGCACGGGGATCGCCTTCACCCGCGCGAGCTCGGCCGCGGTGTGGATGCCGTTCAGCCCGAGGTGATCGCCCTCGCCCACGTTGGTCACCACCGCGACGTCGCACCAATCGAAGCCCAAGCCTTCGCGCAGCATGCCGCCGCGTGCGGTTTCGAGCACCGCGGCGTCTACGCGCGGGTGCGCGAGCACGGCGCGCGCGCTCTTCGGGCCGGCGCAATCGCCGGTGTCGATGCGACGGCCTTCCACGTAGATGCCGTCCGTGCAAGTCATGCCCACGCGCAGGCCACGCTGCTGCAAGAGGTGGGCAATGCAGCGGGTGGTGGTGGTCTTGCCGTTCGTGCCGGTGACGGCCACGACCGGGATGCGCGCGTCGTCATCGGGGGCGAACATCGAGTCGATGATGGCCTTGCCCACCGGACGACCCACGCCGCTCGATGGCTCGATGTGCATGCGCAAACCGGGGGCGGCGTTGACCTCGACGATCGCGCCGCCGCTCTGCTCGAGCGGCTGCGTGACGTTGGGCGCAACCACGTCGACACCCGCGATGTCGAGACCGACCATGCGCGCGGCTTCGACCGCGCACTGCGCGACGGCCGGGTGCACCGTATCGGTGACGTCCGCGGCGGTCCCGCCCGTGCTCAGATTCGCGTTGCGGCGCAAGATCACCACCGCACCACGCGCCGGCACGCTGTCGACCGTCAGCGACTGTTCGGCCAAACTTTCGCGACCGATCTCATCCAAGAGCAACTTGCTGAGCGAGGTCGAGTGATCGTCACCACGGCGCGGATCGAGGTTCGCGATCGCGACCAGCTCGGCGATCGAACGCTTACCGTCACCGATCACCTGCGGCGGTTCACGACGCGCGGCCGCAACCAGGCGGCCATTGATCACGAGCAGGCGAAAATCCGCGCCTTCGATGTGGCGCTCGACGATCACTTCGCCATCGGCGGCGCGCGCGATCTCGAACGCGGACAGCACGGCTTCGCGCGTGCGCAGCCGCACCGAGACGCCGCGCCCTTGATTGCCGCCGCGCGGTTTCACCACCACCGGCAAGCCGATCTCTTCGGCTACGGCCCAAGCCGCCTCGGCAGAGGCAGCCGGCATGCCTTTGGGCACGGGGATGCCGATTGCGTCGAGCAACGACTTGGTGAGCTCTTTGTCTTGAGCAATCGCCTCCGCCACCGCGCTCGTGCGATCGGTTTCGGCAGCCCAAATCCGGCGTTGGCGCGAGCCCTGTCCGAATTGAACGAGGCTGCCCGTCAAACGGCGCACCGGGATCTTGCGCTCGAGAGCGGCGCGCACGATGCAGCCGGTGCTCGGACCCAAACGGGCATCTTCATTCAACTTGCGGAGTGCGACGAGCTTCGGCTCGAGCTCGAACGGTTGGCCGTCGCGGGCGGCGAGCACGAGCTCCTGCGCGAGCTCGAGCGCGCGACGCGCGGTCGCTTCTTCGGCGTATTCGCCGGCGATGCGGTACTCGCCCCCCGGCGTCATGCTGCGCGCCATCGCAAAGCTCACGTTGCAGCCAGCCGCCGCTTGCAAACCGACCAGCAATCGGGAAAACGCAGCGGCCCACGAGGCGCCTCGCTCAGCGCTCACGGACGCGCGGCGAACGGCCGCACTCAGATCCGCCGGCAGGGAACCACACAGGCGGTCCAGAGCCGCGGAATCGAAACCCGCGTGATCGAGCACGACCACTGCTTCGAGGACGGATTGGTCCGACCAAAGGTTGGGGCCAGAGAGAGCGCGAATCGACTGGATGTTCATCGGGAATGTCTTACGGAGGCGAGGCCGCCGCTGATCCCGCGGCTCAGGCCTTTTGTTTCGAGATGGCGCAGTGCACTCAGGAAACCCGCTGAATTTGCGGGGCAGACGCATACCAGATCCGCGCTGAGCGGAGCGTCGAGCATCTGATCGAGATGGGCTGCCAGATCGCAGGATTGGCCTTGTGGCCGGTGTGGGGTCCCCGGGCGCGTCATCTCGCAGGCTTCGACGAAGGACTGCGCATCAGAATTCAACGCAATCGTAACACTCGAGAACCATTGATTAAGTTGCGCGAGCATGGGCTCGGCATCGGCAGCTCGCCAATCGGCCGGCGGATCGACCAGCAATTGCGCGCGCCGACCTGGGAATTGCTCCTGCAAATGCCTACCCCAGGCCTCGAGCGCCGACAGGTTGCGCGCGGGGGTCAGCACGAGCAGCCCGCCGTTCGGACGCGTTGCCGTTTTGGGTAACTCGAATGTAGCAATGCTGCCCTGACCCATACTGCTGCCGAGCCCTGCGCGAATGTGCTCGGCGCTCACGCCGAGAGCGATCGCGCCGGCCACTGCCGCCAACAGATCTTCGACCAAGAAGGCCGGTAAGCCGAGCACCGGGCAACGCAGCGTGGACAGCTCGAGCAGCGGGATGCGCGTCGCGCCATGCCTCAGCATGAGTTGATCGCCGTCGCGCACGACGGCTCGGCCGTCGTGCTTCAAATGTTCGATGAGCGCGGGCGTGCTCGCGTGGCTCGAGAAGAGCAAGACCTTGCCCTTGGTCTTCGCGGCCATTTCCAGCACGCTCGCGTCGTCCGCGTTGAGTACGGCGTAACCCGTGGGCAGCACGATGTCGACCGGTGCGCGCACCGCCTTGTTGATCGTGATCAGCTCATCCACGTACTTCTTGCCCAGGTGATCACCGGAGCCCAGGTTGGTCACGACCGCGACCTCGCAGCGATCGAAGATCAGGCCTTCGTCGAGCACGTTCGGCTCGGAGATCTCGAACACGAATGCGTCGGCATAGGGGTTCATCAACGCGCGCCGCATGCTGGCTTCGTTGCAGCGGTCACCTGCGCCGAGCAAGCGCTGCCCGACGCGCAACTCGTGCGAGTTGGCCTCCCCCACGTTGCGCCCGGAAGCCCGCAAAATATCGGCGATCAGCGCGCTGACCACGGTCTTGCCGTTGCTGCCGGACACCGCGCACAGCGGCACTCGGCCGGTCTGTTCGGACCCGAACAATTGCCCGATGATGGCGTCACCAACGGGGCGCGGTGAGCCGACCAGCGGCTTCAAATGCATGATCAGGCCGGGGCTGGAGTTGACCTCGATCACGGCGCCCCCTTGAGCGTCGAGCGGCTGTGAGATGTCCTCGGCGATCAAGTCGATCCCCGCCACGTCGAGGCCGACCGAGCGCGCCGCGAGCACGCATTGCTCGGCGGTCTCCGGATTCAAACGATCGGTCTCGTCGATCGTCAAATCCCCGTTGTGACGGAGTATTGCCGTCGCGCCCGGCGCGAGTACCGAATTGTCGCTCAAGCCTTGATGGCGCAACAGATCGAGCGCGATCGCGTCGAGCACGAACGGCGAGAGCGGCTGGGCAGCGTCTTCGCCGCGCAGCGGATCTTGATTGCCGATCGCGACCAGCTCGACGATGGTGTGAACACCGTCTCCGCGCAGCGTCTGCGGCTGCCCTCCGCTGGTCGCCACCGCTCGGTCACCGACCACCAGCACGCGGTGTTGCCGCCCCGGAATGCAGCGCTCGAGCACCACCGTTTGGGCGATGAATTCCCGCTCGGCAATGGCGTACGCGTTCAGCACCGCCTCGCGATCCGTGAGCTGAATCGACACGCCGCGACCCTTATTTCCGCGCTGCGGCTTGACGACCACCGGCAGCCCGACTTCTTGAGCCGCGGCCCAGGCGTCTTCCGCGCTGGTGACGATACGCCCCACGGGCACCGGCACGCCGACGGAGGTCAATAGCTGGCGCGTGAGCTGCTTGTCGTGCGCAATGCTCTCGGCAACGGCGCTGGTGCTGTCGGTCTCGGCGGTCCAAATCCGGCGCTGAGCTTTGCCGTAGCCGAGTTGCACCAGGTTGCCCTCGGTCAAGCGCAGCGTCGGGATGTTTCGCTTCTTCGCGCCGTCCACGATCGCCTGCGTGCTCGGGCCGTAGCAATAATCATCGGCCAGCTTGCGCAAGCCGCCCAGCGCAGCGGGCAAATCGTAGTCGCGACCCTCTGCCGCGGCCAAGATCATCTCGTGGGCGACGTTCAGGCAAGCCTCGCCGAAGCGAAAATCCAAGACCTCGATCGCGACTTTGTACACGCCGCGCTCGCTGGTCTCGCGCGCGCGCCCGAAGCCGACCGCCGAGTGAGCCAGCGATTGGATTTCGAGCGTGACGTGCTCCAGCACGTGACCGAGCCAAGTGCCCGTCTCCATGCGCTGGAAGAACCCGCCGCGCTCGCCGATCGAGCAGCGGTGCTCGACCATCGTCGGCAGCCAGCGCATCAGTTTGTCGTTGAAGCCGGGCAGCGTGTTCGACGGAAAGTCTTCGTACTTGCCCAAGTCCACCCAGGCTTCGAGGACTGGATAGTTTGCCCAAATGCTGGGACCGACGAGGCGTTTCAGTGCGCGAATCTGCATGGCGATCTGGACCCGAACGGGCTGGCAGCGGGGCCATGCTTAGCGAAACCCGCGATTTGGCGCTAGTTGCCCTCGAAAACCGAGAGCAGAACGAATTTCTTTAACGCTCCTCTATGTCGCAGTGCGCTCGCAGCTGCGGTTTCCAGGCGCGCGTTCAGTGACAGCCCGGGAGCGACCCTGGCCCCGGTCCCGGACCCGGACCCGCGCTCGAACACGGCCAAGACCCATTGTTGCTGCCGCAGGTCCAGCTGCCCACGCTCGAACACACGCAGTAACCCTGCTTCTGCATGCCAGTCGAGTCTTGATACTGCGGAGCGGCGAGTCCGCCTCCGAAGCACACGGTGCAGGCAGCGACCTGACACGGTTGCCCGCCGCGAGGAACGCCCGTCGGGCACGCTGGCGGCAGGCTCGTCGGCAACTTGTAACAGGAGTAGTCCTGCTGCGAAGGGAAGGTGCACCCTTCTTGCGGCTCATCGTACACGCCGCTTTGGCAGGTCAAAGGCTTGTAGCCGACGTTATCGGGACCGCAGCCCTTGTAACAAAGCTGAGGGCTGGCAGGGGTGCAAGCGCTGCCCTTGGCCACGCCCGCTTTGCACGCTGGGTCTGGCATATACGAGGAATTGCCTGCAATGCCCGCTCCGCCACTGGGACCACCCGCGCTCGTCTCTTGGCCTGCGCTGCCTCCCGTTCCGCCGAGACCGCCGCTGGGGCCGCCTGCTTCGGTGCTCCCTGCGTCGCCAGTAGTGCCTGCATCGGTGCTGACGCTGCCCGCTGACGTGCTGCCGCTGCCAGCGGCCGTGCTGGTGCCAGCCGAGCTCGTGCCACCGCTGCTGGCGCCGGGGCGCCCGCCGATCGAGGCAGAATTGCCAGTCCCACTCTGCGCCATCCCGGGTTGGCCTGCGCTCAGCAACGCGCCAGCCGCGTTGAGCTCCGACCCACCGTTCATCGTCAGCATTTGTCCCGCGCCTGCGGACGCGCCCTCGATGAAGTAATTGTCGGTCATGGGGCAACCAGGCAGCAGTGTGCAGAGGGCCAAAGTTGCCAACGTGGGCCAGCGGAGGAAGTTGTGCTTGATCAACGCGATATCGTCCGACGCGAGTTAAGAGCGAGAGCCTGCATCGTGAAGAGTGACCTCACCGGAATCCAGAGGCCACGTGCAAAAAAAAACATCCCTCGACCAGCGCTCGACGGCGGGCCAAGCGTTCCCAGAAACGCAGCGTTGCGAGTGATTAGCTCTGGAAAAATCCAATCTGAGCGACCCCGGAGCACTAGGACCTACCCTCGCTCCGCCCCGCGCTGCCCACCTGCACGATGAAGTCGATCAGGGCGCGGACCGCGGGCGTTCGCTTCACTGGCTTTGGGTAGACGAGCGAAAATGCTCGGCCGGGCCCCCGAAGCGGAGCGAGCACCTCGACCAGCTCACCGCGCTGCACCAGTTCCTCGACCAAAAAGTCGAACACCTGCACCAACCCTAGCCCCGCTCGACAAAGACCAATCACAGCGAGCGGGTCGTCCAAGCAACGATAGCGTGCTTCGGGCAGAAAAGATTTTCCAGCCGCGAACGCCCAACGCAACGCGCGCCCGGAGCTCGGCATGACGAATGTCACGCACTCGTGCTGCGCGAGCTCTTCGAGCGTTTTCGGTGTGCCCGCGCGCGCCAGGTAGGCGCTGCTTGCGTACACGCCGAGCGGAAAGTCGCCCAGTTTGCGCGCGACCAACGTCTTGTCGCGAATCGTTCCGCGGCGAATGGCCAAGTCGAAACCATCGCGCACCAGATCGACGTTCTGATTGGAGACGCCTACGTCGACTTTGATCTTCGGGTAGCGTTCGGCAAAGCTCGTCAGCGCGGGCAAGAGCCGATGGTGCCCGTACGTCGTCGGTACGCTGATTCGAACTTGGCCCTCGGCGATCCCTCCTCGCTTCGAGAGTTGCTTCTCACCCTCCGAGAGCAATGAAAGCGCGCGCGCGCAGCGCTCGTAATATTCACGCGCGGCCTTGGTGGGCGAAAGGCTGCGCGTCGTGCGTCGAAACAGCGTGACCCCGAGCGCGTGCTCCAGGCGCGCCACGCTGCGACTGGTGGCCTGCGGGGTCACGCCGCTGAGCTGCGCGGCTTTGCTGAAACTACCGGTCTCGAACGTGCGGCAAAAAGCCTCCAAATTGGGCAGCGTGCCGGCCAGCGTGGACAGGGTCATTTGTACTATAATAGTACAAATGTTGAGCCGTGAGCGCGGCTACCCGAGGCGGCCCCGAGGGCACATGCTGTGAGCCATGAACAAACGCATTCTGATCGCGCTCACCAGCCACGACAAAAAAGGCGTCACCAGCGGCGAGCCCACCGGGGCTTACCTGCCGGAGATCGCTCACCCACATGCCGTATTCAGCCAAGCGGGCTACGCGGTCGACTTGGTGTCGACGCGCGGCGGACGCGTGCCGCTCGACGGGCTCGACGCGAGCGACGCCGTGAGCAAGCGGTTCCTCGACGACCCGGCCGTGGCCCGACAACTGCGCGAAAGCCCAGCCTCGAGCGAGGTCGAGCCTGCGCGCTACGCGGCCATCTTCTTTGCCGGTGGCCACGGCACGATGTGGGACTTCCCGGACGCTCGCGCATTCAGCGCGGCGGCCAGCGCGATCTACGAGGCGGGCGGCGTGGTCGGAGCCGTGTGCCATGGGCCTGCCGGCCTCCTGAACGTGCGCTTGTCGAATGGTGGGTATCTGCTGAGCGGCAAGACCGTCAGTGCATTCACCAATGAGGAAGAACGCGCCGTGAAGCTCGATCGCGTCGTGCCATTTCTGCTCGAATCACGGCTCGTGGAACGCGGCGCCCGCTTCGAGGCGGCGCCCAACTGGCAGAAAAAAGTGGTCGTCTCCGAGCGCTTGGTGACCGGCCAAAATCCGGCATCTGCGAGCGGCGTCGCTGAGGCGATGGTCGAACTGCTGAGAGCGAGCTAGTGCAGCGCCAGGCCAGGCTTATGCCAGGACCCGGGGCTTGCGACAAGTCCCGGATCCTGGCGCACAGTCATGGCCATGACAGAGCACGCGGTAGTGATCGCAGGTGGGGGCCCGACCGGGCTGATGTTGGCGGCCGAGCTCGCGCTGGCGAAGATCGACGTCGCCATCGTGGAGAAGCGCGAAAACCAGGAGCTGCCGGATGCTCGCGCCGGCGGCTTGCACGCGCGCACCATCGAGGTCCTCGACCAGCGCGGCATCGCCGAGCGCTTTGTTCGCGCTGGGCAGACCGCGCAGATCGCGCGCTTCGCGATGACCCTGCTCGACATCAGCGATTTTCCCACGCGCCACAACTACGGACTCGCGCTGTGGCAAGCGCGCATCGAGCAGCTGCTCGCGGCCTGGGTCGAGGAGCTTTCGGTACCGATCTATCGCTCCTGTGAAGTGACCGGCTTTACGCAGGACGACAGCGGCGTCGAGCTCGAGCTCGCAAGTCGCCGTGCAAGCGCCGAAGCGCCAGCAGTGTCAGCGCTGCGCGCGCGCTATCTGGTCGGCTGTGATGGCGGGCGCAGCACGATCCGCAAGCGCGCGGGCATCGAATTTTCCGGCTGGGATCCTTCCGTCAGCTACTTGATTGCCGAAGCGACCCTGACGAAAGAGCCGCCGTGGGGAATGCGCCGCGACGACAAGGGCGTGCACGCGCTGGGCAAACTCGATGAAGGCAAGCGCGTGCGCATCGTCTCGATCGAGCCGGAGCTGAGACGAGGCGATCAGCCGACCTTGGACGAGCTGCGCGCCGCGCTGGTCGCCGTGTACGGCAGCGACTTCGGCGTGCACGATGTCACCTGGCTTTCCCGCTTCACCGATGCAGCTCGGCAGGCAGCGCGTTATCGAGAGCGACGCGTGCTGTTGGCGGGAGACGCGGCGCACGTGCATTCGCCGGTCGGCGGACAAGGCCTCAATTTGGGCGTCCAGGACGCGGTGAACTTGGGCTGGAAGCTTGCGCAAGTGGTGCGCGGCAGCTCGCCGGAGCACCTGCTCGACACCTATCAAAGCGAGCGACACCCGATCGCCGCGCGCGTCCTCCGGACCACGTTGGCGCAAACCGCAATCAACCGCGGCGACGAACGGACGAATGCCTTACGCGACACCGTGGCCGACTTGCTGCAAATGGACGAACCGCGCAAGCGCTACGCCGCGTTGATGTCCGGCCTCGATATTCACTACGACCTGGGCCCCGGGCACCCGCTGCTCGGCCGCCGCATGCCGGATCTCGAAGTCGTCACCGCGAGCGGGCCCCAGCGCGTCTTCTCGCTGCTTCACCAAGCCAAACCGGTGTTACTGAACCTCGCTGAGCCCCGCTCCCTCGACATCGCACCCTGGGCGCAGCGCGTGCAACGCTGCGATGCGCGCTACGCGGGTGCCTGGGAGCTGCCCGTCCTGGGCACAGTCCGGGCGCCCAGCGTGCTCTTGATTCGGCCGGATGGCTACGTGGCGTGGGTGGGCGAAGGCACGGATCAAGGCCTGATCGACGCGCTGACGACCTGGTGCGGAGCGGGTCACAGCAAAGGCTGAGGGGCTTCGGCTTCGATCGTGTTCATGATCCCGGCCTTTTGCGCCAAATACGCCACTTTCAAGTCGTGACTCAGCCGCTCACCGATGGCGGTGCGTGCGAGCGGAAAGAGTTGGTCTTCCTCTTGCCGCACGTGGCGCTGTAGATGCACCGACAGCAAGACGAGCTCCTGGATCCATTCCTCACTGTGAATGGGCAAAGAGTCCAGCTTGAAGATCAGGTCCGAAAGCTCGCTCACCTGCTGCGCGTGCTCCTGCGCAGGCGCATGTGTCGCGGAAAACTGCTGCAGTGTGACATATACGACCGATTGCTCGGTGCGCTCGTGGGCGAGTAGGTCCGTGCGCAGCGCGGGATAAATGTCTCGCCTTTCTTCCGCGGTCTTGGCGGCAAACATGCGGCTGATCGCCCGCGCCAGCTCACCGTGCTCGTTGATGAGCAAACTGAGCACGCCGCCCAGCCCAGTGACGTCTGCTTCAGGGCCGATCACGGCACCGGTGCTCGTCGAATGTGCCTTGACTTGACTGCTCATCGAGTTTTCCTCCGGGCAAAGATCGCGAGACTCCGAGCACTCGGCAACACGCAGCCCAAATTGCCTCATCGAGACGACAATCCGCAGGGCGCTGCCATGAGTCGACTCAAGCACTCCGCGTGCCACAGCAGGGCGGCCTCGGCCGTTGCGGCCCCGCTCCGGCCGTAGGCCGGACGCCGGGGGCCGCCTGCGCGCGGAGCGCGGAGCGCGAGCACGCAGGCCGTCACGCGACGAATCTCGTGCGGGGCAGCCCCCAATTTCGACAGGGCGCTTGCTTCTCGGCCGTTCGGGTTCAACAGGACGCTTGCTTCTCGGGCATTCGGGCTAGAGTGCCGCGCGACCGCGTCATGACTGCTTCTGCTCCGCTCTTGCCCGCGCAAATTCCAGGGCTCGATTTGTCGCCAAACGAGCACGTCTTGCACAGCTTTCGCCCGGATGTCGACGAGGCATTTTCGTTTTCGACCGGCCTCGTGGTGCTGAGCAACGAGCGCTTGTTCGTGCGCGAACCGGATGGCAGCTTTCGCAAGCTCCCGCTCTCGAGCTTGCTCGAGTTCGAACGCTCGGAACACGCGGGGCTCACCGAGCTCGTGCTCTCGGACGGCGGGCGGCGCGTGCTGTGCATTCGTTACACGCTGGCGCTCGCGGCAGCGGGCAATGACTTCGTGCGCGCGTTCGAAGAGACCCGCGGCCGCCCGAGCGATGGCGAGCTCACCGCCGACCCCGAACAGGACGACGAATTTGCGCTGCCGGAGAGCGCGCCGCTCGGCCATCCGTTGCTGCGCTTGTTCGGCTTCGCGCGGCCGCGCTTCGGCAAAATCGCGTTCGGCCTGGGGCTCACCTTGGCCACCACCGCGGTCGGCTTGATCCCGCCGTATCTCACGCTGCCGCTCGTCGATCGCGTGCTCGTGCCCTGGCAGGAAGCGCGCGCTGCAAACATCGAGGCCGCTTACCGTGAGCTGTGGCTGTATCTCGGCGGTTTGGGTTTGGCGGCGTTGGTCGCGTGGATGCTCGCCTGGGCTCAAGGCGCGGTGCTGGCTTGGGTCAGTGAGCTGATCAGCGCGGACCTGCGAAACCGCACGTTTTCACACTTGCAGCGCCTCAGCCTGCAGTACTTCGGCGGCAAGCGCACGGGCGACTTGATCAGCCGCATCAGCTCCGAGACCGATCGGCTGTGCTCGTTCTTGTCCGACACCTTGATCGATTTCATCACCGACGTGCTGATGGTGCTCGGCACCTCGATCGTGCTGTTCGCGCTCGATCCTTGGTTGGCGGTGGCGGCGCTGGCTTCCTTCCCGCCGATTGCCTGGTTCATGATGCGCGTGCGCGGCGCGCTGACTCAGGGCTTTTTGCGGGGCAACCGCGCCTGGGCACTGATGACCAACATCTTGTCCGATACCATCCCGGGCATCCGCGTGGTCAAAGCGTTCTCGCAAGAGCGCCGAGAAATCGCGCGCTTTGCCCAGGCCAATCAGGCGATCGTGGCCAACAACAACAAGGTCAATACGCTGTGGACCTCGTTCTGGCCGCTGGTGGCGCTGTTCAATCAGCTGGGCTTATTGGTGGTTTGGGCGGTCGGCGCCTGGCAAATCTTGCATCACCAGATCACGGTCGGCGTACTCACGGCCTTCATTGCCTATATCAGCCGCTTTTACACGCGCGTGGAGAGCATGAGCCGCGTGCTCACCGTGACCCAGCGCGCCGCCGCCGCTGCGCAGCGCCTGTTCGACATTTTGGATCGCGCTCCGAGCGTGATCGACGCCAAAGACGCGGTCCCGTTGCCGCACGTCGAGGGTGAGATCCGCTTCGAGCACGTGTCCTTCCGCTACGGCAGCCGCCTGGTGCTGAACGACGTGAGCTTCAGCGTGAAACCGGGACAGATGGTCGGCATCGTCGGCCACACGGGCTCCGGCAAGAGCACCGTGTCCAATTTGATCTGCCGCTTTTACGATGCTTCCTCGGGCGCGGTGCGCGTGGACGGCATCGACATTCGGCGGATTGGCCTCGAGGACTACCGCCGTCACATCGGCATCGTGCTTCAAGATCCGTTCTTGTTCTTCGGCACGATCGGCGAAAACGTAGCCTATGGCGCACCCAGCGCCGGACCCGCGCGCGTGATTGCCGCCGCACGCGCCGCGCGCGCCCACGAATTCGTGCTGAAATTGCCGGAGGGCTACGACTCCCTGGTGGGCGAGCGTGGCCAATCTCTGTCCGGTGGCGAGCGCCAACGCATCGCCATCGCACGCGCGATCTTGGTCGATCCCAAGATCCTGATCTTGGACGAAGCCACCTCTGCCGTGGACGTTCAGACCGAACGTGAGATCCAGAGCGCGCTCGACAACGTGGTGCAGGGTCGAACGACGATCGCGATCGCCCATCGCCTGAGCACGCTGCGCAAAGCCGATCTGTTGATCGTGCTCAAAAACGGCCGCGTCGCGGAGGTGGGCAGCGCAAGCGAGCTGCTCGCCAAAGACGGCGAGTACGCGCAGCTCTGGCACGCGCAAAGCACGGCGAAAGCAAGTGATGCGAGCGCCCACGGCGTCGACGAGCAACCGCCCCCGGCCGCGCACGAGCCGTTGCCGCTGCTCGAACCCGCGACACTCGAGCTCGAGCTGGACGAAGACGGGCAACTCTGGGCGCTGTCAGCGACTCAGCCGCGCCTCGCCGTGTTTGCGCGCCGCGCTTTCCCGCTCAGCGCGCCGGACAGCCACGTGTCCCTGGTGGACGAACATCACTTCGAGCGCGCCTGCTTCCCCACGCTCGAAATATTGCCTCATGCTACACGCGAGGTCCTGCTGCGCGCCCTCGCGCGCAGCGAGTTTCTACCGCAGGTCCGCCGCATTCGCAGCATCGTGCAGGAAGCGACGCTGTCGCGCTGGGACGTGGATACGGACCGCGGACAGCGCCAATTCGTCGTCGACCAGGAAGATCACGTGCGGCCGCTGGAAGACGGACGACACTTGATCAGCGACTCACACGGCATGCGCTATTTGGTGCCGGTGGCGAGTGAGCTGGATGCGGTGAGTCGCAAGCTGCTTTCGCGGTTTTCTTAGGCCGAACCTGAGTGGACGCATCGGGTTCAAGCCTGTACCACACGCAACAAGTCGTACTTGAGCAGCCACGCCAGCGTGGCCCGGCGTCGCTGCAATGAGCTTTCGGACATCTCTGCAACGGTTTCCAATGCGCCCAACGAGCAAACCTCTTCCGCCGCCTGAAGAATGGCACGGAGCGTCGCTGGATCGACGATGCGCGGCTTCGGCAGATAGGTCGCAATGGGCAAGCCGAGCAACGTTTCGAGCTGGCTCGCCGCGTCATCCGCAGCGACTACCCGAGCATCAGCGCTCAGCCATTCGGTGGGATACGAGGCAAACGCGTATTCGACGTCCGGAAAGGGAACCGGCGTCTGTACTTTCGAGACCCCGGCTCGTGCGGCGTGCTCCCGGCGGAGTAGCTCCTGCTCGCGCCAGACCGCTTGGTACTGCTGAATCACCTGGGGCCACGTAAATTGAGCCAAAACATGGGCGCGGCCCTCCGCGCCCATGCGAGCGCGCAAGCTCTCATCTGCAAACAGGCGTTCGAACGCACTCGACGCCTGCATCGCGTCCACGGCGACCGCCTGATTGGTCTCACCCAAAAATTCGCTGTATTTCGTCTCCCCCAGCAAGTAGCGACTGGTGCTGTCGATGGTTGAGTCACGAACCATGCGCGTCGGCACCAGAAAGCCGGTCTCGCCGGCCACGACACTCTCTCGGCAGCCATCCCAATCACTCGCCACCACGGGCAAGCCGCATGCCTGCGCCTCCAAGATCGTAAGCCCGAGCGTTTCTTGAATGTTGTCACTCAGCGAGGTGAACACGTCGGCGACGCGCCAGGTGTGCAGGCGGTGTTCGGGTCGCATCGCGTCGACGATGGTCGTTCGGTGCTCCGGAGCCCATGCCTGCGCGGCGTGCTGGAATTTTTGCAGGATGGAGGGTGAGTCTGCCCAGCCCGCCAAGACGAAGTGCAGTTTGCAACCGACCCGCCGCGCCGCCTCGACCGCGGCGCGGAACATCGGGAACGGATGGACCTTGGAGAAGTACGACAATCGCCCCACGAACAGCACGCAAAACTCATCGGGCGCCACGCCGAGCTGTTGGCGCGCCGCCAAACGCTCCTCTGAGCTCGCAGGTCGAAATTTTTCGGGATCGATTCCGAATGGAACGTGCACCAAACGCACGCGCGCGCGCGGCGAGCCGCCATGCCGCTCGCGGAGAAATGTCGCATAGTTGTCAGTCACCCTGCGCACGACCGATAGCGCAGCCTGCGAGATGCAAAACAACGTATCGTACTCCTCGAAGGGACCGGTCACGAGCTCCCGAAAGCGATCCATCAGCTCCTTGATCGAAATCGTGTGCGTGACGCCGGATAGGGCGAAAGCGTGCGGGTTCTTGTGGTGCCTCGCCCAAGCGAATTCAGAATCGACGGGTTGCGGTAAATGGAGCACGCCGACTGGCGAATTCGGGAAAAATCGTGCTTGGAAATTCGGAAGCGGGACGACCTCGAGCTGACACTTCGAGCCCCTGATGTTCGGGTGGCGGTTGAAGCGACGTGCGAGGGACTCGCCGCTCGCCTGATTCGAAATCAAGCACAGCAAACGTTGCCATTCGCCGTACTGCAGCCAGGCATCCAAGAACTCGCTGTTGGCCACATGTCTCCCGAAGAGGCCGCTGCCTGACGGCTGCGTTCCCGCAGCGTGCGAAGGCTCGACGTGCGCGTCGTCGTCGTAGAAAAACCCAACATCCAAGCCTGATCCGACACTCGAGCTCACCCGCAGACCGTAGTGATTCGTCGCAAGATCGTCAAACCCGGACGGGCTGCTACCGACATCGCCGCCTTACTTCTGTGTATCCTCGGGCACCGCCGGTGCTCGGTAAGCGAAAGAACCGAAGTGCTTCGAGTCGCGATGGCGGCCGAGCGCGACGCAGTGGATGCTCGATTTCAACGCTGCCCGTTGAGGACAAGTCCGGCGAGGACGAGCGATCTTCGTTTGGTTTTTGGAACCCAAAACCCGCAGCGCTGATCCTTCACTGGCGTGTCAGTGTCGAGTGAGCTTGCGCTCTCGAGAATGAGGACGGTGCTCGTGATCACACGCCACGTTCGCCACACGAAACCGAAACAAAGCGCGCAGCTGGCGATATTCGACACGCATCGTCCGCGCGTTTCGGCACACGATCATTACACCTGGCAGTGATTGCCGTACTTGACTGAATCGTTCGATTAGCCATAGCGTGTGAGCATCCGCGCTAGCATTGAGCAGCGCGCAAACGATCCAGGGAGCGGCACGTGCAAAAGCATCTTTGGTGGCTAGGCGTCTCTGCGTTTGTTTTCGCCTGTGGAACGGATCCGAAGAGTGAACCAGTCTCGAAACGGCTCACTCAGCCGCTGTGTGCAGAAGACTGTACTCCCTACGCTTGCGATGAATGGTGGGGAACGTGCTTCACCTTCTGTCGAAATGAGGAATCTTGCGCTCCCGGTTTTCAATGCAACCTGGACACGGGCGCCTGCGAGGTTCCTCAGCCAGGTCCAGGCGACTGCTCGGTATATGCCCCCGACCCAACCGAAGGTGGCTGCAGGACTTGGTGCGCTCGAGACACCGACTGCACATACATTGCTTACTGTGATCAGTCATCGGCCCAGTGCAGACTGGATCAGTGTGTCGGGGCACCTGTGGATGATGCAAACCCTTGCACCTGGGATTCTTGTGAACGGACGACAGGTGTTGTCACTCATGCCAACGCCCCAAACGGCACCTCATGCCAGGATGGTTCGCTGTGTAACGGAACGGAAAGGTGCGATGGGCTGGGCCACTGCAACATTCCGGGCACTCCTGTGAATACGAGCGACGGAAATCCATGCACGAGCGACAGCTGCGACCCCGCCACTGGTCTCACCAGCCACGCAAACTTGCCAACGAACACCCCGTGCACCGATGGCAACTCTTGCACGGTCGGCGACCACTGCAATGGCGCGGGCAGCTGTACGCCCGGTACCATGACCGCAACGGACGACGGAAACCCGTGCACGACGGACTCATGCGCCCCGAGCACGGGAGTTGTGACTCACGCGAATCTTCCCGCGATGACGCCATGCTCCGACGGCAATCCATGCAATGGAAGCGAGGCTTGCGACGGGAGCGGTTCTTGTCTCGCGGGCACGCCGCTATCGTGTGGTAACTACGTTTGCGGGGCGTCGGGTTGCCTCAGCAACTGCACCACGAACGCCCAGTGCGCCGCCCACTTCTACTGCGACCCACCAAACGCAACCTGCTTGCCGAAATTGGGTCCTAACAGCGCCTGTTCGTTCGATTCGCAATGCAGTGTCGGAACCTGCTTCGACGGCGGTTGTTGTGACGAAACCGCTAGCGCCGATCCGCTTGCCGCAGTTGCCATCGACGCGACTCGCACCACGGATTTTCTCACCCAAGTGCAACCGCTCTATGGAGGAGAGTCACCGCCGCAGTTGCTCGGTGCGGCAAACGCAATCGAGCCAGCGCGTGTGGCGGTCATTCGCGGCAAGGTGTTGAACGAGGACGGCTCAGCCGGCATTCCCTGTGCCAAGATCAGCGTCCCCGCCTCGCTGGACCTAGGCAGCACACGAACGCGCGCAGATGGATCGTATGCCATCGCGGTAAATGGGGGCGGCCCCGTCACGCTTCGCGTGGAGTTGACCGGCTACCTTTCTGCCGATCGAATGGTCGAGACACGCTGGCAGACCTATGCGCAAGCCCCCGACGTGCGCCTGCTTTCCTTCGGAGCGGAGACCGCGATTCCAACCGATAGCGCCGGGGTCGCGTTGGCAACGACCGTGGTCTCAGGCAGCCAAGAAACGGACGCACAGGGTACCCGAACGGCGCGTCTAGTGCTTCCAGCGGGCACTCAAGTGATGGTGGATGGCGAGTCCTCGCCTCGAACGGAAGTGACCATCCAAGTCAAAGAGATGACAAACACCACTGTCAGCGGACGAGACGCGATGATCGCCTCCCTGCCGCCGACGAGCGCGTTCACTTATGCCGTGAACGTATCGCTCAAAGGAGCTGAAAATAAGTCGATTGAGCTGTCGCAGCTGGTCCCCGTCTACATCGACAACTTCCTCGGCATGCCGACGGGAGAAGCGGTGCCTGTCGGCTACTATGACACGGCACGACAGCAATGGGTGGCGTCCGAAAATGGGCGCGTCATCAAGATCGTCAGCGTGAACGCGAGCGGTGAAGCGGAGCTCGACACTGACGCAACGGTTGGCCCGAACTCCCCCGCCGACTTGGCGGCGCTCGGCATCACCCATTCTGAGCGCGTGAAGCTGGCAGGAGCGCCGTACGGCATTGGCACGAGTTTGTGGCGCTTTCAGACGAATCACTTCTCCACCTGGGATGCCAATTGGGGTTGGGGGCCGCCAGGTCCTTTGCCCAACAATCCCACCCCTACGCCGCCGCCACCGCCGTGCGGTGGCTCGACCGCCGTCGGCTCGCTCATCGACTGCGAGGGGCAGGCGTTGCGCGAAAGCTTTGCTGTCGCGGGCACCCCGTTTTCTTTGTACTACGCCAGTACGCGACAGCAGGGTGGTGAAAAACCGCTGCGCATCCCGCTCACCGCGGACACGCTGCCCGCTGACCTGAAGAGCGTCAAGCTCGAGATCAACGTGGCCGGCAAGCGCTTCACGCAGGAGGATTCGTCACCCGTCGCCAACCTGAGCTATGATTTCCACTGGGACGGGCGCGACGCGGCCGGGCGAATGCTGATCGGTGCGCAGCCCATTAGCACACGCATCGGCTTCCATTACACCGGGACCTACCGCAGGACCGCCAGCTTCGGTGCGAATGGGCAAGGCGTCGCCGTCGCGCAGTCGAACGATCGGTTCGACGCCACCCTCTGGCAGTTTTGGTCGGGGTATATCGAGCACTGGAACGCCCAGCAAGCTGGTCTAGGTGGTTGGGACTTCGATGTTCACCATGGCTACGATCCGCTGAGCGGCACGCTTCATCGCGGGGACGGTCGCGATGAGCTCGTTCCATCGTCGTTGACTGCGTTCAGAAAACTTCCGCTCACGCCACACCCGATCCCTCAGTACAATGCGCTTACCGTGGGTCCGGACGGTTCGCTCTACTTCGTGGAGGGCGGACCCCCGATAAAGATCAAGAGGCTCGCGCCAAACAATTCAATCACGTTGATTGCAGGCGGCGGCAGCGCCAGCACATACCCTTACGGAGATGGCGGTCCGGCGCTTTCGGCGACCCTTCAGTCAACCTTCTGCTTAGCAATGGGGCCAAACCAGAAACTCTACGTCTGTGAATCGGGATACACGAGCGGGCGGGTTCGAGTCATTGACTTGGCGGGCAGCCCGCCCACGATCTCGACGTTCGCTGGCGGGGGCACGGCGACGCCTCCGGCCGCCGGCCAATCTGCGGTCCCGACATCGGTTCACCTAGACAGCCCTTTCGCGATTGGCGTCGCCGTGGACGGGGGCGTGTTCATTGCCGACAAAGGGCTCCGCCAGATTTACCGCGTCCGCGACCAACAGCTGACTGTATTTGCCACGCGCCCGCTGGGGACGACCATCACTGCCATGGCGGTGGGCAAAGACGGAAGCGTTTATATCAACAATGCACCGTACTACTATAATATATTGAAGTACGATGTTTCCGGGGCATTGACGGAACTCACTCGCCCCGGAGCCGACAATGGCTGTCCTGCAAACGACGAGGGTCCGGCCGCAACCACCTGCCTCGAAGACCCAACGTCGCTTGCGGTGGGGCCGGATGGCCTTCTCTACATCAGTGACGGTATTGGCTACAAGGTGAAGCGGATTGGCCCCACTGGAAATATCGAAACAGTTTTGGGCACCGGCACGAACGGCAACGGTCGTGACGGTCTCGCAGGCCGCCAAACCGCGATTGGCGCCGCGCAAGCGCTCGCGATTGCCCCCGACGGCACGCTCTATGTCTCCGATATCGGCGCCGGCGAGATCCGCTATAGCAAGCCAAGCGTCGCACGCTCGTTCCCCGCGGTCGTACCCTCAGCGGATGGAAGTGAGCTATTCAAATTCGACAGCAATGGTCACCACTCGGAAACGCTCGATGCGCATACCGGCATCCTGCGCTACGCTTTTCGTTACAACGCATCGGGCTACTTGAGCGGGATCTCGGACCGTGCCTTGAGTGATCCGGACCGGCATGAGCTCACCATCACGCGCTCCAGCATTGAAGACGGCACCCAGATCGATCTCACGGCACCATTTGGTCAACGGACTAGGTTGGTCGTCGACAGTGGCAACAAGATGCTCAAGCAGGCCACTGACCCAGAGAGCGGTGTCTACCAGTTCGAATATTTCTCGGGCGGCGGCCTGATGAAGCAGATGTGGGATCCGAAGAACGTCGTCGCTCAAGATCCTTCCCCGTACAAGTTCGAGTTCGTGAGCGGACTCCTTTCCAAGGATACCGACCCCCTCGGCCACAGCCAAAGTCTGACGCAAGCTGCAATCGCAAACGGATGGCGTGTCACTCGCTACGACCAACTCAACCGCGCTACCACCTATGACACAAAATCCTTGGACCCCCTGCATAGTGCCAGCGCGATCACCGGTCCAGATTCGCTGACAATTGAACGGGGCTCGTATCTGGACGGGCGCCAATCCGATATCGCCCCCGATGGCAACCGCTACAGCGGGCATCAAGTGAGCCCCGACGGTTCATCCGCATTCTTCCAGAGCGACAGTGATCCGGCTCTCGGTCTCCGCGCGCCCGTGACCTCGTCCACCGTCGAATTCATGGGCAGTGCCACTGACGTAAGAAGGACGACGTCCAGAAATCGAAGCATCACGCTTGCCAATCCGAACGACCTCACTTCCGTTCAGACCTTCACAGAAACTCAGAATGTGAACGGCCGCGCGCAGCCAAGCAAGGTCGAATACAACGCTTCGACGCTTAAATTTACCACTACTTCGTCCGCGGGCCGCCAAACCTTCCGCACGATTGACTCGCTCGGTCGCACCGTTTCGTTCCGAATTGGCACACTGCCGGAAACGACGTTCAGCTACGACGACACCGACACACGGACCGGAAAGGTGAGCAGCGAAGTCCGTAAGGACGACTTCATCCAGCTGGAGAAAAAGTACTCCTACTTCGGCAGCGGCGTCACAAAGATGGGTGGCTACCCCAGCACGGTATCGTACCTTCGCAAGTCCCTCGCCCAGACATCGAGCTCTCCTCTGCAGGACCGATCGACCAGCTTCTCGACGGATGCATTCGGACGCGTCCTCTTGGAGACGACTAACAGCGAAGCCATCGGGTATTCCTGGGACGAGAACGGAAACCTCAGCACTATCGATCCGCCCGGGGCCTCGCAGCACACCCAGATCCACAGCTTGTTGGATCAGTTGCTGACGTACGAGCCGCCAAGCCTGCCACCCGCAGTCCCACCAACGCCGGTCAATACCAGCTATACGTACACGCCGGATCGGAAGCTCGAATCGGTAACCGATCCTGACGGTGTAGTCACCACGTGGACCTATGACGCGAACATCGGCAAGCTGACTGCCATCGGCAACTCCAGCTTCGACTACTTCAGCCGCCTCGAGACCGCCGCCGGGCAAGCTCCGGGCCGCCTCAAATCCATCACCGGTCCGTACGACGTGGATCTGTCATTCAACTATCTAGGTCGCCTGACCACCTCGAGCAAATGGACGAAGTCGCCGAGCCACACGCTCATTGGCTCCGTGGGCTGGAGCTACAATAACGACTTCGCGCGCGTCGCGGAGACGATTACTGACAGTGCGGGCGCGAGCCGCGACATCAAGTTCGACTACGGAGACGCCGATGGCTTCCTGACCTGCGCCTCGCTGAACACATGCTCGCCCCCAAGTCCCGACTCGCTGTCCGTCACACACGATAGCGTGAACGGTCTCTTGGCGAGCGTCAATTTCGGCTCACTCACCGAGAGCTACGGTTACGATCACTTCGGACAGCTCGCTAGCAAGACCGCGAAATTTGGCGCTACGACGCTCCTACTCAACGAATACGATGATCTGGGCACAAACCTCACGCATCGCCGCGACGCCCTGGGGCGCATTCTCCGTCGCAAACAAACGCTCGGTACGACCACGCCAGTCACGTTCGACTACACGTATAGCCCCGAGGGTCGCCTCACCGACGTCCTGAAGGACGGCGTCACCTACGAGCACTACGACTACAGCACACAAAATGGTAATCGAAGCGCAGCAACCACGCCAACTCTCTCCGTTCTCGCCTCCGAGGTCAGCTACGACGCCCAAGATCGCCTCAAGACCTACGGTCCGTACACGTACGCGTACACTAACAACGGCAACCTGCGAACGAAGACGGACACCCGCGCCACGCCCGCCGCTGTAACGACTTACGTTTATGATGCCCTCGGAAACCTGCTTTCGGTCTCGCCACCGACGGGCTCGGTCATCTCGTACATCGTCGACGGGCAAAACCGCCGCATCGCAAAGAAAGTAGGCTCTTCGACGGTCAAACAGTGGCTCTACCGCGATAGCCTCAAACCAGTTGCAGAGCTAGACGGCGCGGGTAACCTGGTGTCCATCTTCGTGTACGGCTCCAACCCCAACACGCCGGACCTAGTCGTCCGCAACAATGTGACGTACCGCATACTCACCGATCACGTGGGCAGCGTGCTCCGGGCGATCAACGTATCGAACGCAGGCGACGTCGCGTTCGCTGCGGAGTACACAGCGTTCGGCGAGCAGACCGTGACGGCGGGCAGCGCCGACTTCGTGCCGTTTGGGTTTGCAGGGGGGTTGTATGACGGGCAGACCGGTTTGGTGCGGTTTGGCGCGAGGGATTATGATCCAGTGGTCGGGAGGTGGATGAGCAAGGATCCGATCCTGTTTGATGGTGGCCAGGCGAATTTGTACGTGTACGTCGGCAATGACCCGGTGAACTTTGTTGATCCAAACGGGCGTCAGACCATCCCATTCCCCTGGTGGGGACCGATCGTTGGCGGTGCTGCGGCGGGCGCTGGAATCGGCTCCGCCGTCGGGGGGGTCGGCGCGATTCCGGGCGCGATTGTTGGTGCAATCCTAGGTGCCGCAATTGTGTCAGTGCCCGGCGATACCGCGGCACCGACGCCGGACTGCAGGCTCGCTCGGACGCAATGCACGCAAGGGTGCCTGCCGGAATTAGAGAGCGACAAAGATTGCGGCGGCAACAATGGATTTCAAAAGTGCATCGAACTCTGCTTGCGGGCTCTTGGTTGTTGAGAGATGAACTCCATGGAAGAACAACTCTTCGAGATTCATAAGCGGCTAATCGCAGATCTTGTTGGACTGCGCCCACGGCTGGGCAATTCTTGGGAAGCTCTGCAGGCGGCGTTACGGCCAACTCTCGAAGTACTAGAGAACCCCATATCGACGGTTATCGACCATGCGCACGTGAGTTCTTCGTGGGAATCGGAGGCGCGTTCCCTGGACGAAGATGTCGCCAGCAATTTATCGTTTGTATTGATTAGAGTCTCGGATGCGTTGAAAGCGTGCTATCGAGCACAGACTCCTCGCGAGCTGAAGATCGCCGAAGCCATTTCGACGTTCTATGTTGACGTCCAGCGCCCGCTATGGGCGGCACATCCGACTCTTCGGCCGTTTGATGTTTGACGAGCCAGCTTTCTCCCAGGCGATCCGAATGTCCCCATCGACAATGACGGAACCGAGCGTTGTCTGCGCGCCATTGTCGTCGATCGCAAGAATCATCATGGCCTCGCTCGCAGTGCGGCACCGAGGTCGCTGCGCACTTCTACAGTTTGATCGAGAGTGCGCAGCTCGCTGGGCGACGGCCCGCACACGTACATGCGAGCGGCCACGATGGCTGCGCCACGTGGCGAACCGGTTCCTGCCCCATCAACTCGCATCGCCGGGCGCAGCTGGTCTGCCAGCGGGCGGGCGTAGAGACGGGCCAGGGCGAAGGTTTACGGTTGCGGCAGCGAGCACGCACAACCCCGTTGTACGTGCTCGCTCTGCGCCTCACTGCATGGAGAACTTCACGTCAGCCTTACCGCTGCTTTGGTAGCCCTCGACCGTCATCGAGACTTCGTAGAAGTTGCCGATGGCTAGGCCGCTGCTCTTCCAGGCGTTGAAGTGATTGCCAACGGTGATGACTCCGCTGGTCTGCTTTGCGGTGCGAACACTCCAATACTGCGTAAAGGAGCCGTTGCCGTCGATGTTCGGGCCAGATTTGGCGATCTTGTAGATGTCGTAGGTGCCGCCATCAGTCGTGACGGTGCCGACGTGCCCTTGACCGCCTGGCGGGCGCCAGTTGCCCCAGCTATCGACGATGTAATATTCGACCAGCGGGCTTCGGGTCCAGCCGTAGATGCAAAGATAG
Organism: Polyangiaceae bacterium; assembly: GCA_035688655.1. GTDB lineage: Bacteria > Myxococcota_A > Polyangia > Polyangiales > Polyangiaceae > PMG-095. Next base: position 37,628 of record DASSMT010000395.1, read on the forward strand.
GAATTGCCGCTCGGCTGGTAATCAGCCTGATAGGTGACGACTAGGTTGGCGGAGCCGGGCCTGATCCCCTTGCGGCCCAGTAGATCGCCGACCCCGCTCCAATCGAGACTGAAGCCATCGGGCTTGAGGGTCAGCGTGCCGTTGCCCGAATCCTTCCAGTATTCATAAGTGTAGCTGCAGTGTTTGCCAGTTCCATTGCCGGTGACTGTCTTGTTGGCCTCCGTGCAGTTGCCGCTGGGAACGCTCGTGCTTCCGCTGCCGCCCGTTACGGGACCGCTTCCGCCTTTGCCCCCCACAACTGGCGAGCCGCCCACGCCAATCCCGCCGCCTTTGCCGCCGGACGCTGTTCCACCGAATCCGAAGCTCTTCCCGCCCGCACCGATTGGGCCGGAGCCACCGCCGCCCCCTTTCGAGCCGCCGAAGCTCGGTAGGCCGCCACTTGGCGAACCCGCAACGCCACTCGTAGTTCCGCCTTTGCCGCCGCCACCGAACGGGCCGGGCGTGGTGCCGCCGCTGCCAGTGATCGGGGCACCGCCCACGCCATGGCCGGCGGCACCGCCAGAACCCTTGGGCCGAGCGCCGGCTTGTGCCTGATCGTGTAGGTCGTCCTCGACAGTACCAACGGCGCAGCCGGCGATGAGCAGAACCGTAGCGACCAAAGCGTAGTTTCTTGAAGTCGATGTGCGCAAGAGCGCCTCCTGGAACCTAAAAATGAGGACGAGACCGACGCAATGCGCCGGTCTCCCAGCATTTGTCAGATCACCTGCGAGTTTGTCATAATCACTCTCGAGAGTGATTTAATGCAGAGACTTTGAATTTTTCTAGCGCTGTCGCTCTGCTTTAAATCTCGGTCTTATGGCGTTCTGCAGTCGTCACGCCGGCACGAAAAGCGCTCAGCTTTTTGCCGCGCTGAAGCGTGTGCGCTGACAGCAAACGATTCCGGCGAGACCGTTGATCCGTATGCCGGCGCGCGCGGGCCAGCGTGATCAAAGAAATGAAGAGGGCTTGTCCGCACGCTTCTCGCTGCGCGATGTCGTCCTGCGCGCTGCTGCAGTTTTGGACGGCGTTTGCGACAGCCGGTAGGACAGGAGCGAGAGCTTCGATCGGAGCTCGAGGATGTCGGACTCACATCAAAAGATGATTCGCTTCGTCCGGTTCGACAACTCACTCGTAGTCGATATCGCGTGCGCGTGCGGCCCGCGTGCGTGCCCGCGACGAAGCGTCGATTGCGCGGGAAACGCCGAGGAGAAGAGCAGGCACTCACAGAGTCAGAACGTCGCGAAGCACTATTGGGATTGCAGGTAGCCCTGGGTCGCTCCGCCGCCTACGGAGGCTGCTTGATTTGCGCAGCAACTGCTGTAAATCCGAAGCCGATCGAGAGCGCGTCTTTGACCTTGGCCGCGCTGTCGGGTGCGAATTTGGCCTGGGCGTCGAACAGTTTGACGTCCGGGGCGAGCAGCGCCTTGACCGGGCTCGAAGTGCGTAGCTCATCGGCGCTGATGTGCCGGTCTTGGTTGCTGTCGAACAACGTCAGCACGGTCTGACAAGACTCGCTTTGAACGTTCGCGCCGGTGCAGCGCCGATCGAACTCGGCTGCCAGCGCCGGCGGCACGATCGCGTCCACGTCGCTCGCCAGCGCTGCGGCATTGAGCTGCCCGCCAATCAGCCGAGTCCCCGCGAATTCGAACGAAATCGAGCAGACCGAGACGGGCAGGTCCAACGCGCCGCCGAGGGGTAAATGCAGCAGCAGCCGAGGCAGCGTTTCGCCCGCGGCGGCCCGTACGCTCTTCAGCTCCCTGCCGTTGAGGATGGCGTCCAAGCGGGCGCTGGGCACGCCGCTATCGATGACGAATGAGCCAGCGCCCGCGAAATCGGGAGCTGCCTGATCCTGCGCTCGCCATAGCTCGAGCGTCGCGCTGCTCGGCGCTGAGTTCGCCCGAGGCACGCCCAGTGCTAGCAGTTGCAGGCCGCGCCCTGCGGCGAGCTCGGCATCGGCCGCAGTTTGCGCGTCGAAACCATAGCTGGTCAGCGCAGAAATCACCCCGCCGTAGGCGTTGTTGGGACCGCCGTCGCCGTCTAAATCGAGCGCATAGTCGTTGCCACTGGTGGGCAGGATCTGACTGTCGAAGACGAACTCGTAGCTCTCGTTACCCGTCAGCCCGGCGGCGCCAGCGGCATCCACGCCGACAGAACCCGCGCGCGCGTTCGCGCTGCTTCCGGCGCTGCTCACCGATGCGCCGCCCTTGCCCGCGGCATTGACTCCCGGTTCGCCGAAGTAGTCGACGGGAGCCGAGCCGCAGCGCGTGAGTGCCAAGCCGACTCCCGAGAGCACGAGAACCAAGCCGCGTTGGCCGCCCCAAGGCGTCATTGTCGTCATCGGAGTGGGTGAGCAAAGCTTGGAGGGCTGCTGCGGTCAATTGCCGACACGAGTTCTCCCAGTCAGCCCTGCGGAATGCATTGCTATACGGCGCCGATTTTTGGCGGGCGTCGAGCGCCGTTCACTATGAGCTACGGCGGCCCTCACCTGGTCTAAGCTCGAGGTCATGCCGAAGTCGAGTCAAGGTTGGCTGCTCTCGTTCTTGCTTGCAGCTTGTTCGCGCGACCCGAAACCCGAAGCTCGGCCGAGCGTCGCCACTGCGAGCGCTGCGAGCGTCGCCACTGCGAGCGCTGCGAGTGCCGCGCTCGCCGCCGTTTCAACCCCGCCAAGTGCCGGCGCAGCCCCGCAGCGGCGCGATTTGAGCTGTAGCAAAGGCAGCGCCGTCGAGGCCTCGAGCCAGTTGCTCGACGATTGGAACAGAGCGCTCAACAGCCACGACCTGACTCTGCTCGAAAAAGCCTACGCTTCGCGCGTGGCGTTTTACGGTCGAGATTTGTCGCGCACCCAAGTGTTGGCCGCCAAACGCCGCGCGCTGGCCGCCACGCCGAATTACAAACAGCACCTGTCGGACGTACGCTTCGCGCCGGAGGCGGATTCGGCCGCGAGCATTACCTTCGACAAAGCGTCGGCCGGTGCCAAGACCGTGCGTGGCCGCTTGCTCATTCAGTGCGATGGCGAACACTATGGCATCGCGACGGAGTCGGACGCGCCGAGCGACGCACTCGCTAAGGGTCAAACCCACGAAGACTGCGAAGCCGCCATGTACGCGGTGGCCTTCGACCTGCCGGAGGTCAAAAGGGAGCAAGCCTACGCTACGGACGAGGCGCCATTCGGGGGCCTTTCCTATCCATTCGAGGGCAAGCACGTGGCCGTAGCCCTCGGCTTCCATCATCCCGAGCGCTTCGAGGCCACGTTCTTCCTCGACTGGGACAAGGGCGTCTTCACCATCAATCAAGGTGAAGTGAAGGTGCCCGCCGCCAGCCAAAAGCGCGTCCAAGCCGCCTGCCCGAAATGAGCGAGGGCGCGCGCGTACCTGTCACAGCGTGTCGAGCTTTTCAGGGCCGGGCCTGATCTCCTTGCGGCCCAGCAGCTCGCCGACGCCGCTCCAATCGAGGTGACAGCGTTTCGTGAACGCCAGCGTGAATCGCGGTGAGCGATTGGCGCGAGGACCCTCTGACACGCCCCCCCGGCCGGCCGCACTGAGGGATCGGATCTTTTCGATTTTGTGTGCACCGGTTGCCGGCGAGCCGTGTCTCTCGCGTGGAGGTTCTGCCATGCGAAAAATCAAACGATACTGGGGTCTGAGACTGAGAGCGGGAGCGAGCATTCTTCTGGGGCTTGCTGCAACCGCGGCCGGGTGTAGCGGCGAGGGCGTCGGGCCTTACGGTGATTCGGAGAGCCTCGGCACGAGTTCGAGTCCGTTGATCAAGGGCATCGCGACGAGCGCTCGACCGGAGGTTGGCATCGTCAACGGGAATTCCGCTGGTTTTTGTACCGGGACGCTCATCTCACAGCGATTTTTCATCACCGCTGCGCACTGTATCGGCGGCAATGCGCGTGAGGCGAGCGCCGGGAACACGTTCACGATCGGCTCCAATTCCTATCCGATCGTGGATGTGTACGGTCTCGACGGCCACCCGCAGACGGTCGAACCCGGACCGAATGGCCTCAGCATCTACGACATCGCCATCGGACGGCTCGCCACTCCGGTGCCGACCAGCGTCGCCACACCGGCGACAATCGCCGATCGCGAGCCCAGCAACGGCGAGTGGGTGACCGACATCGCCTACGGTTGCACCGAATCGGAGGGGCATGGAAACAAGCACTATCGCTCGTTTCAGTGGCCGTTCTCCGACGGCACGCTGCTTTGCGGCGGCGATTCGGGGGGGCCGCTGTTCTTGGGTGATCTCGCGGGGCAACCCGGCGAGCTGATCGGGATCAACTCGGGGACGCCAGCGTTCATCGTGTTCCCCGCGCGCGTGAAGTCGCGTATCGAAGCGTTGGTGCGGAGCCTCGATGGAGGCGAGCAGGCACCGCTGCAGACGGGCATCAACCGCTCGGGCGGTGACCTGCCCGGATCGCCAGTGTCAACGGCGTCGGCCAGCACCTGCCGCCAAGCCTGCGCGGAGCGACCCGATTGCCGTTCGTTTACCTTCACGAGTCCCTCGTCCTGCTCGCTGAAAGCGAACGTCCCGAGCGGGTCGAGTAGCTCATCGAGTACGTCTGGAGTGCTCTGGAGGGGGCTCGAGATCGGCTGGGATCGCCCAGGCCCCGCGTTTGCTGCGCCGATCACCGCGAACGCCGAAGCGTGCCGCGACGTCTGCTCGCGCAACACTCAATGCCGCGCATTTTCCTGGGTGGCGAGCAACAGCGCCTGCTACATGAAGACCTTCGTCCCGCGCGCCGTCCCGGTGGCGAACGTCACCTCGGGCATCAGCATGTCGCAGGCCCAGTTCGATCTGCCGAGCGGAACGAACCTGGGCGCAGCGCTCAGCGGGAAGACGCCTGACACGTGCGAGCAGGCTTGCGCTAGCAATGCTGCTTGCAAGGCATACACGGTTTCGCTCTCCACTCAGTCGTGCCAGCTGAAGTCGTCGGCCGGTCCCGTAGACGGACCGCTCGGCTGCACCAATTGCGTTTCCGGCATCAAAAAACCCCTGGAAATGGACATCGACCGCAACGGCGGTGACATTGCGGTGCAGTTCTCCGTTCCCAGCGCCGAGGTCTGCCAGCAGCGCTGCATCGCCGACAACAACTGCCGCGCGTTCACGTACGCGACGGATTGGCAGGTTTGCTACTTGAAGGGCGCGATGATGGCGCCCGTCGCGCGCACGGGCTTCATCTCCGGGCTTCGCGGCGGCATCGAGACGAACGTCGACCGCTCGGGGCACGGTGACTACTCCGTCTTCGATCTCCGGGATTGCACGTCGCAAAATTGTGACCCACTCATCCCCCAAAACGCCCCCGAAGAGTGCCAGGCGCGCTGCGAGCAGGACTCGAACTGCAAGGAATGGACGCTGATCGGTACGATGAACGGCTCCGAAAGCGATGCGGTCGAACCCATCAACCGCTGCTTTTTGAACAGCACGATTCCGCACCGCAACGTCCGTCGAGGGGGCACCATCGACACGTCGCGCGACCGCATCGGCGGTGATTTGCCGAGCATGCCCATCTCGGCGTCGAGCGCGACGAGCTGCCAGACGAAGTGCCTGAACCGCGCCGATTGCCGTTCTTTCACGTTCTCGGCGCCCTCGACCTGCTGGCTCAAGAGCCGTACGCCGTCACCCCAGTCGTCGACAGCCTCATCTGGGCTGATCCTCGACGCAAACGGGGTCTACTCGGGCCGCAAGGGCACATTCACTTTCTGAAGTTGGAGCCGAACGCGCGCGCGTTGGCGCGGGCGACGTCTAGACGCAAACAGGGTGGTCCGGCGATGGCCGGGCCACCCTGTTTCTTTTGGCGCTTGGCCAAGCGGGGGATGGCAAACCAGCCCCGCCCCAACGCGCGATCGTCAATCTCGCAGAAGCCGCGACACGCTCGCGTTCACGTCGCGCTCCAGCAGGCGGTAGAGGCTCTTGACGTCGGCGGTGCGTAACCCATGGCGCTCGGCGAGCTCGACCTTTGCGCGCTCGAACACCCTCGCGCGTGCCATCGCCAACCAGCGTGCCACGGTCGCCCGGTGCGCCGAGTAAATCGTCCCGATGCGCTCGAGGCTCAAGCCATCGACGAAATGCAGGCGCAGGAGCGTGCGTTCGCGCGGCGTGAGAGCCATGAGGCTCGCTTCGATGGCGCTCTTGAAGCCTTCGATGTAGCGCCGGTCGACTTCGCTCTCGTCTACCGCCCCAATCAGCCGGTCGAGCTCGGACGCGGGAGCGGGCAGAAGGCGATCGGAGCGCTTGAGATTGAGGCTTGCGCGCAGAGCGGCGACCCGCAGCCAACTCGAGAGGGAGCCCGTGGCGGTGTAGCTTGCGAGCCGTGGCGTCGGCCCGGACAGAAGCTTCATTCTGAGCTCCTGCCGCACGTCCTCGACGAACGGCTCACTCGGCTCCACGCGCGCTGCCACTCGACACACGCTCCTCAGCCGCTCGTCGAGATATTCGAGCGCACGGCGCTCGCCCTGAAGTGTTGCTACGACCAGGAACAGATCTGCCCCATGGTTGACGAGACGCGTTTCATCGATCGCGAGTCGCTCCACATACCCGGCGAAAACCGCGAGCGGCACGTCAACGCTGGGCCACGCGGCTTTGCCTTGCACGTGCGCGTGCTCGAGAGCCCCCGTATTTACACTCATGCTCGGAGGAGTATACCATCCGCAGGGACGGTCAAGGATGCCGGTGGATGGCGGTAGCAGTATGTCGTGTCTAGACGACGAAGGGTTTGTCGCCTTTTTGTCGGGCGCCATCCCAAGAGAACGACTCGGAGCCATCGAGGAACATCTGGACGCATGTTCGTGCTGTCGGCTCTTACTCGCAGCCGTCGTCGCGGACACCGGTCTCACGCGCTCGAACCAAAAAGTGCTCAGTGCCTTCCACGCGGGGGAAATCATTGCCAATCGCTACGAGGTGTTGGGGCTGCTCGGTTCGGGCGGGATGGGCGAGGTGTATGAGGTGATGGACACGCTGCTCGGAGAGAAGGTGGCCCTGAAGAGCGTGGCGGTGAGCATGCCGCTCGACGACGCCGGGCTGCGGCGGCTGAAAGCCGAAGTGCAGCTCGCGCGACGTGTGACGCACCTCAACGTCTGCCGCGTGTTCGACGCCGGGCTTCACGCTCTACCCGGTGATGGCGGACGTCAGCCGGCGAACATCCCGTTTTTCACCATGGAGCTCTTGTCGGGGGAAACGTTGCGCTCCTTCATGGCGAGAACCGGCCCGTTGCCCGTGGAGCGCACCATCGAGCTCGTCGAGCAGTTGGCCGCCGGCATCGACGCCGCGCACTCTGCGCGGGTGGTGCATGCGGATCTCAAGAGCGACAACGTCATGCTGGTGGTCGAGGGGTCAGACACGCGAGTAGTCGTCACGGATTTCGGTCTGGCCAAGAATCTCGGCGGTAGTGCACGGCGAGGGCGCGGCAGCGGAAGCTCCTTTGCCGGGACGGTAGGCTACCTGGCTCCCGAACGCCTGCGCGGCGGGGCCGCGAGTCGCGCGGCGGACATTTACGCACTCGGCGTGATCGTCTTCGAGCTCTTGACCGGGCGGCTACCTTTTGCGCCCGAGCTTCCGATGTCCAAAGCGCTGCAGGCGCGCGAAGCCGAGCTCGCCGAATTGGTCGCTCGAGAACTGCCAGCTCGGGTCGCTGCAGCCGTCTCGAGAAGTCTCGCGACCGATCCGCTCGACCGCTTTGCGACGGCGTCCGAGCTGGTGGCTGCGATGCGTGTCGCACGGAGTAGCTCGGGGCGGCGAGTGCGCCGACTCCTGTCGGCGATGGTAGCGGTTGCTGCGACGGTGGGTCCGTTCGCGCTGGTGCGCGGTGCAGCGAATACCGCGCTCCCAGTCGCGGACCGCGCGCGCGTCGCTTCAGGGCCGAGCGCGCCCGACGTCGCCGCTTCGAGCGCTCCTCTGGCTGTCGCTTCACCGCCGAAAGCTTCAGCAACACCTACCCTGAACGCCACGGTCGGAGCCCAAACCCGCCTTCGTGCGAGTCCCGCCAAAGCCCGGCACCCCTCCGCCGCGATCCCCCCCGTACGCTCGCCGCTCTCGGCGCCTCCCGCGGCGAATTTGCAAAGCCCGGCTGCGCTTGGTGATGACGATCTGGTCAACCCATTCACGGCTAGAGCCACGCGAGCGGCATCAGCCGACTGACGCTATCGCAGCAGATGAAATTCACGTCACCGACGCCGCGGTCCTTGCGAACGAGCGCTGTCTTGGTGCTGGTCTGTGCCATGTTCTGCTCCGGGCAGGCACGCGCTCAATCGAATGACGAGCTCGACGCGCGCGCGACCTACGAGTCGGGACTCGCTCACTTCGGGCGCGGTGAGTATGCAGAGGCGATGCGCGACCTCGAACGCGCGTATCAGAGCTATCCGGCACCGGAGCTCTTGTACGACATTGCGCAGGCAGCGCGGCTTCAGGGTGAGTGCGCCCAGGCGATGAATTTTTATGCGCGCTTTCTGGCCACGCATCCGAGCGAACCGCTTCTCTCGCGCGCCTCGATGCGGCTCGCCGATATGGACCGCTGTGTTCAGCAGCGCGCGGCGCTGGCGCAGGGAACATCCCCAGTTGCGGTGCCCTCGGCGGCCGGGAGTTTGCCCGACGCCTCGGTCGAGCGGGCGGCGGATCCCATGTCGCTGCCGGAACGGCGCCAAGTGGTCACTCCGCCCGTCGAGAAACGCGCTTCGTCGTCGCCTCGGTTGCCGGTGCTGTTGACGCTCGGAGGAGTCGCGGCCGCGTCCTTTGCGGTAGGCGGGCTCGCGCTGGCACGCTACTTCGACAGCAACAGCCAGGCCGAGCAATTGTGTCCAGCAGCCTGTAGCGAAAGCGAAGCCGACCTTCACAACGAGCTCACGCACCAGGCCCGCTCGGCGCGTCCATGGGTTTACGCCGGGTTCGGCGTGGGCATGGCGGCGTCGGTGGCATTGGTCGCAGTCATCGTCTGGCCTCGCAATGCACCAAGCATGTCGGCGCGCGCCTTGACGCTTCAGCCGGGCTTTGACTCCGGCGGCGTCGAATTACGAGCCTCGCTGGCATGGTGACCGCGCAACGCGTGCTTGCCCTGCTCCTGGTTGCCTACGGCTTGGGTCCCTCATGCCTGCCGGTCGACCCGGACGTGCGAGCGCAGCCCGAGGTCTCGGGATCGGGCCCGGACCCAGTGCCAGAGCCGGAGCCGGACGAGTACGTGAAGTGTGACGCCGGCGCGCCCGCACCAGCCTGCCCCGATCTAGCAGACGGCACCCCCACTCGTTGTATCTCGGCGCACCAGCTCGGCGGCTTCGATTTTTGCGCGCCGGCCGTTGCTAGCTGTGACCCCTCATCACCCGTGTGCGAGCCCGGCCGCGCCTGCTACCGAACCGATCTCCTCGCGCAGGAAGGTATCTGTACGACCATCCCCGTTTGCATCGAAGCGGCGGACTGTCCCGGGTCTCGGCCGGCCTGCGGAGGCGAGCTGCTGCGGGCGCTTTTCCCGGGCATACCCTTCTATAGCGATCATCTGCCGTGCTTTCAGAGCCCTTGCGACGAGAGGACATGCGATGGCGAGTGTCTGCGCAAGCAGGTGACCGACCCGTCGTACGTACCGGATATCTGCGTGCCTTTCTGCGACGAAAAGGGCAACTGTCCGCCGAACTTCTTTTGCGAACAAAAGGTGGGTAGCGGCTACCCGCCCATCTGCGTTCCTGGGCTGCCAGGTTATCGCTGTTTTTCGAACGAAGACTGCTTGGTCGGCTCGTGCCTGGAGGTGACTGCCAACCTGTCCGTTTGCAGCGCGACATGCGACGCAGACGAGTGGTGTGGTTGGCTCGGTAGCGCGCGCCGACCGCTGGTGTGCGCGGGGGCAACGACCGAACACACCGGCGTATGCACCACGATTGCGCCGTTCGAGGGTGAAGCGTGTCGCACCGCGCGCGCGGACGGCCAGTCCGAAGACTGCCCTGCGACCAAGAAATGTTATTGGTTCAGCGCTTGGCGCGGCGACATTTCGGAGACCAGGAAACCCGAGCACGCCACGGGCGAGTGCCGAATCCCTTGCGGGGACGGCGAGCCGTGCCCCGCCGTGGCAGGCCTTCCTCACGTCTGCCTCGCCGAGGGAGCCGGCGGCTGCCATCCAGCGGAGTTTGGGGTGCCGTGCGAGAGCCTAGGCGAAGGAGCCGCGTGCATCGGCGGCTTGATCTGCCAGAAGGTCGCTGCGGTGGAGCCGCCCGAGCTCCCGTCGTCCGCGCTGGAGATTTGCACCCTGCCGTGCCAGCCAGACCCGGGCGCTGGCGATCCGTTCGGCGATGAGGACTGCCGAAAGAACTTGCTCACAGCGTCGGGATTTTGTCATGAAGACGGCTTTTGCCGGCGTGCGCGGCGCGAACTGGACCCTTGTACCCGCGACGCCCAGTGCGGCCCGCTCCACTGTGACACCAGCGCGGGCCGCTGCGCGACGTGAGTCGCTGGCCCGCGTTCTTCAAGGTGCCCTCGTCCCAGTCGAAGTGAGGGATGGCACGCGCCTACCGTGGCAGGCGCTCTCGCTCAGTGCAGCACGCTCTCGGTGCAGGTCGCGCTGCAGTTGAGACTACCGTCGCAGTCTTCGAACGCGGCTTGCACGCGACCATCGCCGCAGTAGGGGGCCTTGGTGCACACGCTGGTGCACACGTTCGGACCGTAGGCGCTCGCCAGAGCGACGTTCTTGGCGCCGTCGTCGCAAGCTTCGTTGCTGGATTTCACGCCGTCGCCGCAGTACGGCGCCAAGGTGCAATCAGACTTGCAGGTGCCGTAGCTGCCGTCGTTCTTGCCGTCGTCGCAGGCTTCGCCCGCGTCTTTGATGCCGTTGCCACAGCGGAAGCGGCAGTGGCTGTCACAGCTGTCGCCTGTCTTGCCGTTGTTCGTGCCGTGGTCGCACTGCTCGGTTCCGTCTAGCTTGCCGTTGCCGCAGGAAGAGAGCGGGACGAACGCCTTGCAATCCGGCGTGCACGAGCCCGGCGTGCCGTCGTTCTTGCCGTCGTCGCACTTCTCACCAAAGCTCGATTGCACGGCCTTGTCGCCGCAATACGGAGCCGGCTTGCAGCGCGTGCTGCACATGTTCTGGCCGTAAGCCGTCGGGCTGTTCAGGTCGCCGAGATCGCAGACCTCTTGCGGCATCGTGACTTTGCCGTCGCCGCAGTAGCTCGCGGACATGCAACCGGGGTCGCAGGTGCCGTAGCTGCCGTCGTTCTTGCCGTCGTCGCACACCTCACCGTTGCTCTGGTAGCCGTCGCCGCAGTACGGGCCGGGCGTGCAATCTGCCTTGCACTTGCCATAGCCGCCAGTGTTGTTGGCCGCGCCGTCGTCGCACAGCTCGCCAGCGTCGACCACGCCGTTGCCGCACTTGAACGTGCAATCCGTTTGGCACAGGCTGCCCGAGGTGCCGTTGTTCACGCCGTCGTCGCATTGCTCCGGGCCGTTCTTGACGCCGTCGCCGCAACGCTGACCGATCTTGCAGCCCGTGAGACAATAGCCGTAGCCCTTGCCGTTGTTCGCACCGTCGTCGCACTCTTCACCGTTGGAGACGAGCTGGTCGCCGCAATACGGAGCGAACTTGCAGCCGGGGCCGCACTGGCCTGCGGTGGTACCGTAGGTCACGGCATTCACACCGTTGTCGCAGGTTTCGGGCGGGTTCGTGGTCTTGGAATCACCGCAGTACGGTCCACGCGACTTGCAGTCCGCGGAGCAGTGCCCGTAGCCGCCGTCGTTCTTGCCGGCGCCCGTGCCATCGTCGCACACCTCGTCGCCTTCGACCGTGCCGTTGCCGCACACGGACGCGCACTGCGAGATGGCGTGCACGAAGCCGCTCAAGCTCAGCTTGTAGTTCGACTCGGTCGTGTGGCGCTCGGCTTGGAACAGCACGATGCCGTACATTTGGTCCACGGTCAGCCCCAGCTGCGTGGCCGTGGTCGCGTCCAACGTCACGGAGCCGTTGGTCGCGCCATGCACACCACCCAGGTCGACCGCGAGCTTACCGTTGATGAACACCCACACATCGTCGTCACCCGTGAAATCCAGCTTTTCACCACCCTTGTAGGTGAACTGATAGCGAAGCTCGCTGGTGAACGCGAAGTTGTGACCGTTGTAGGTTTGAACGGACTTGCCGGCGGAGTCGACCCAGCCCAAGTCGTCCACTGGGAAGAATGCGCTGTTCGAGTACTGGTAGGAACCGTTGGTTTGCTTCGTGAATGTCAGGGAGGTGGGTTTGCCCGCCTTGTCGAGGTACACGAGCTTGGCGTATGGGTTCTGGGTGCAGGTATTACCGGTACAGCTCTGCTGGTGGTACCACCAGTAAAACGACGTCGCATCGGTCAGTTGCGGCTTGGTGGTCCCCAACGAGCCACTGGTGGACAACAACTCCGGTTCACCGTCGCTAGCGAGCTGCGGTTTCACGAGCCCGGTCGCGAGACCCTGCAAGTAGTTCTGGAAGTCGGGGTGGCCGGTGCCCGGGGTGGTGGTCCCGCTGTACAAGAAGTCGCGATACAGGATCGGAATGTCGAGGGTGGCCGGCGGAGCTTGCTCGACCACGTTGCACGTAAAGCCGGTCTCGATGGTGCAGGTGGCCGAGCAGCCGTCACCCGCCGTGGTGTTGCCGTCGTCGCAGGCTTCCTGCGGGAACTTCAGCCCGTCGCCGCACACTGCGGTGCACGTGCCATTGGCACACTTGGGCTCGAGCGTGCAAGTCGGCGAACAACCGTCGTACGGGATCAGGTTGCTGTCGTCGCACTGTTCGAAACCCTCTTTCTTGCCGTCGCCGCAGGTGGTCTTGCTGCACGAAGTGACGCCGTTCACCTGACTGCAGGCGTAGCCCGTTTCGAGCTTGCACGTCGCGCTGCAACCGTCGCCAGCAGTCGTATTCTTGTCGTCGCACTGCTCGTTGCCGACTTTGATGCCGTCGCCGCAAGCCTTGGGGACGCACTTCGTGGCCGCCACCGGGCACAACCAACCCGCTTCGACCTGGCAGCTCGCGCTGCAGCCGTCGTTGCTCAGCTTGTTGCCGTCATCGCACTGTTCGCTGCCGGCAATCGTGCCATCCCCACAGACAATCGTGGATTTGCACGCTTGGCCCGCTGTCGGACAGGTGTAATTCGCTTCGATCTTGCACAGCGGCCCGCAACCGTCGCCAGCCGTGGTGTTGCCGTCGTCGCACTGCTCCTGGAGGTCGAGATCGACGTTGCCGTCACCGCAGCGTTTGGTTTGCGTACAAGCCACGCCCGCGGTCGGGCAAGAATAGCCGGGATCGATCTGGCAGCCCGTGCACCCGTCGCCGTCCGTCGCGTTGCCGTCGTCGCAGGCCTCGCCGCTTTCGACGACCGCGTTCGGGCACACGCTCTTGGGAGCGGCCGTGCACTTTCCGCCCTGGCCGGTCACGGGATCCTTGGGGCAGGTATAACCGGGTTCGACGCTGCAACTGGCCGAACAACCGTCACTGGCCGTGGTGTTGCCGTCGTCGCACGCCTCGTGCGGATCGACCTTGCCGTTGCCGCAAACCCAGACTTTGCTGCACGTGCCCGAGGCGCACAGATAGCCCGCCTCGGTGAAGCAAGACGCATTGCAGCCGTCGCCGGGCTTGCGATTGCCGTCGTCACAATCTTCGCCCAGCTGCACCTGCAAGATGCCGTCGCCGCAGTACGCGGCGGGCTCGCACGGCTGACCGGCGCTCACGCAGTCGAATCCGGCTTCCGTCTCGCAGTTGGCGTCGCAGCCGTCGTTGGCCGTGGTGTTGCCGTCATCGCAACTCTCTTGGCTCTCGACCTGACCGTTGCCGCACACCGCGGGCGTCTCGATCGGCGTGCACTTGCCGGTGCTCGGATCACAGGTGTAACCGTCTTCGATTTCGCACGTCGAGCTGCAGCCGTCTTGATTCTGCGCGTTGCCGTCGTCGCAGGCCTCGTGCATGCCCTTTTTGCCATCGCCGCAGACCTCGTTGGCGTTGACCACGCATTCTTTGCCGGCGACCGGACAATCGTAGCCTGGATCGATCGTACACTTGCCGGAACAGCCGTCGCCCGGCTTCGCGTTGCCGTCATCGCACTCTTCGTCTTTGCCGACTACGCCGTCGCCGCACACATCCACGACGGGTTCGCTCGTGTCCCCACCCTCACCACAGCGCGCGCCGCTGCAGCCACCGTCGCCCGGCGCATCACCGGTGGAGATCGACCAGCCGCCGCCGCTCCCTGAGGTGGGTGCACCGCCCGACGCATCCGGTGTGTCAATCGGCGTCCCAGAACTGGAGACCTGCGGAGTGCCCCCGCAACGCACCAAGGCAACCAAGGACAGTAGGGACAGTGCGCGCCACAGATTTCTGGAAATGGTAGGGGACATCCGATCCTACAAACGTAACACTGGAGATTCCCTGAAGGGTTATTAGAAAATCGCTGGCGCCGTTCCCCCCCCGCGTGACGATGTGCGCAGATATGAGTGTAGAGAAGCACTCCGCTCGCGCGGCCTCCTGCTCGCGTTTTAGCTCTAGCGCTCGCTAACCTCGCCGCGATGCGACTCGCCCCCGGGGAAGCCAAACAATGTGCACTCCGGGAAGTCACACAATGTGTGCAGCGCCAACGCGCGGCCGACCCGCCTCAGTGATGCTTGAAGTATTGCACGGCGCGCTCGTGCTTCTCTGCCGCGGCGCGCGTGCGAAAGGTGCCGAGATTGCGGCGGCGACCCGTCTTTTCGTCCTTTTTGCGCGAATACAAACGGTACTCTCCGGTGCGCAGTTTGCGGATCATTGTTTCCTCCTCCTGCTCTGAGATCTTCCTGCTGATCAGTCGTGGTGCACGACGATCACATCGGGATGCCCTCGATAGTGGCCATGGTGCTCGCGCTGGTGGCGGTGATGCGCATGCTCGGGGTACGTCCGCACGACGCAACCAAGCACCGAAAACACGATGCCCGCCAAGAAGACGCTGGCTCTGACACGGTTCATGTAGACCTCACTTCTGCACGCGAAGTTGCAAAGCTCGGGCCACTCAGGGCGATGAGGAGCGCGCGGCAAGCTCAGTGAGCGGGCGTAGGGCGCTCGGCGTCGCATTTCGTCTCGCTTCATTCCGCAGGTGGAGTGACCCGCGCGCATCGACAGCGCTACCGCCGTCGCCTACGGCAAACTCGCCCCCGTTCCCGCCGATGCGTCCACCAAACCAGGGAAGGCGATCGGCTCTACCAGTGTCGAGCAAACTGATAGTCCTGCAAGTGAAGACGGCTCGTGTTTCAGGATCGAACAGCACCTGATTGTGCATCGCCTGGGCGCGAGTGTCTGGCTCGAACGCCAACCGAAGCCGCCACCCGGCTCAGCAATAGGCATCGCACTTTGGTGCCGCGCTGCCCAGGGAATTTAGCGATGTACTCTGCGCGCACTGCCCCCTAGCGCGACAAAGTCGGGCTGAGTGAGTAATCGATAGCGCGAAGAAATGACTAGCGTTAACCTCGACTGGGCAACATACGTTTCTGGCAACAGTGAAAGGATGGAAACGCTCGGAGCGATGCAAAAGCACATCTTCCTTGCAAGTTCGATTGAAGCCACGAACCAGATGGACGAGATCGGCGAGTGGATCGAATCGTTCGGGCACCGGCCGCGTCCTTGGACTGACAAGGACGTTTTTCCGCTCAATCAGTCCACGTTGACCTCGCTGCATCACGTGGCGCGGCAAGTCGACGGAGCTTTGTTCGTGTTCGGTGACGAAGACAAGAGATGGTACAGAGGCACCGTCGTGCGGGCGCCGCGCGACAATGTATTGATTGAGTATGGGCTCTTTTCAGGTGTTCTTGGGCAAACGTCGACCGCAATTGCGACGGTAGGAGAGAGTCAGCTTGCCTCGGATCTTGCGGGAATAGCCTACGTTCGATTGTCGGAGCGCTTCGCCGCCAAGAACAAAATCCGAGATTGGCTAAACCGGATCCCGGGCAGCCCCCACGAAACGGGCATTTCCAAGCTCCGTGGCAAGTTCTGGTCCTATCACGCCACGCAGGAGCACGGCAAAAGTTTCTGGCGAACAGGAGTCGCAGACCTCGGCAGCGCGGTGGCTCGCGATCGACTTCTCGGGGAGGTGAGTCTTCTACATGCCGATCGTAAGACGACCGAGAGCTACGCGGTCGAGGGATTCACCCGAGATAGCAGGCTAATACTGATGTTGAGACATATGTCCGGTGGCGAGCCAACCGTCGTTCGCGTCTTTCCAAGCGGCGGCGGAGGCTATTCGAAAGCATTCGCCGGGCTGTCATTCCATATGAACTACAACCAGGAGCCTGCCGTGAGTCCTGCCATTCTATCGCGTGAGTCCCTTCTGGGGCTCGAACAGCCAGGCTTCGTCGAGGACCCCGCATTGATCGAGTCTTTGGGCGACGAGTGGAAGCTCTTGTTGGGAGCAACGCGCTTGAATATTCCCAGCAGATGACTTTGGGTAGCCCCAGCTCGCAGCAATCGCGCGAACCCTGCGGTGCGGTCGCGTCTTGCTTCCACGCAGGTGGCTGCAAGCGGCTCGCATAGCCCCGGCAAATCCCTGCGCGCATTTCGATCACGTTGACGGCACGCGCGCGGTCGATGATGATGCACGGGCGATGTAGCGCACTCTTCCGGGGCAAAAACGATGGTGGCTTCGATTGCACATTCAGTGGGCGAAAACGGCTTCAACCGTGACCCTGACGTGCGGGTCGTTCAATCGCTGCTGAATCGCGTGCCGCTGGTGAAGGGCGGGCCTTCGATTCAACTCACCGTCGACGGTCTCTGCTACGGCAAGACCTTATCGGCGATTGAAAGCTTTCAACGCAAGAGCTGCGGGTTCGCGCAGCCGGACAAGAGAATCGATCCCGGCGGGCGGACGTGGACCGAGCTCGTCAAATTCGATAGCCCGTCGGGCCCCAAGGGTAAGATCGAGTGCTTTCCGCCCGGCTCCGTGCAGTCCGGAGGCAACTTGGGGGCTCGCTTCTCACTCGTCTCCACGTCGTCTGCACCGCCCGCGGTCACGGCCGCAAGTCTCGTCACAGAGGCTCGAGCGAGCCTGCCTCTGGCATTGGCTTGGGTCACGGCGACCCTGGTCAAGTTATCGCTGGTGCGCGGGAAGATCGCCCGCTTTCATGTGTATACGCCAGACGAGATCAAGTTTTTCGAATCGATCGAAATCCATTTCAAGGTGCGCATTCCCGAGAACACGGACGTCGTCGCAACCACTCGGATCGATCGCATCACGTCGACCTACACGCTCATTCGCCAGGCGCTCGGTGTGCTCGTCACCGGTCGGCTCGTAGGCGATCCCGCGCTGCCGAGCAAGGCGCAGGCGCCTCTCGGAGGGTTCACCATTGCCGACACTTCGGTCACCATCGGCAACGACTTTCACAATTCGAACTCCAACATGCGCGCAGCCGTGCTCATTCACGAGTGCGCCCATTTCGTAGACGGCAACTGCTCGCACGTCGCCTCCGAGCTGCCTGCGCCGAACGGCTCGCCCATTTCCGACAGCTTCGGCTTGAAAGCCAATCCTTCGCAAAAGAACTACGCGCAGATGGATTTCGATCTGGCGATCAAGAACGCGTATTCCTTTGCCCAATGCGCCATGCACAACGGCATTGGCTTCGACAGGCGGCCCCCCTGAGCGCGCCCGCACCGGCGGCACGCAGCTCGCACGGGCGCGTACCGCTGAAGGCGGGGTTTTGCGGGCGCTGGCAGCGCGCACGCTCGAGCGCCGGGGTTGCTCTCGTGCTGCTCTCCGCCACCTCCGCCTGCCTGCGCCAAAACTCGACCAAGCGCGAGATCGAGCCGGAGCGGTCCTCTCAGTCGCCCAAGGCTCCGCCTCGAACTGCAACGCCGAGCAACGCAGCGAGCGTGGCCGCTCCGACCGAGTCACCCCCGATCAGCGACGCCGCGACGAGTCCCTGCCGCGCGCTCACGCCTTGGCTGGCCTATCTGACCGACTCGGTGACTTGCGAAGCCGCGCGCTGCGCAGCTGCGGGCGGTGCGTGCGGCTATGGCGGCGTGGCCTGTCCTTCAGCCTGCTTTCGCAAAACCAGCGATGGCGGCCAAGCCTGCACGGACGACAGCCAATGCCAAAGCGCGTGCGTGACCGATCCCGACCTCCCCGTGGGCAAGAGCGCTCAGGGCACGTGCCATCGCCTCGCGCACGTCATGGGCTGCGAAAACCACGTCCGCGCGGGTCGCGCGAGCGGCGCCCTGTGTGTGGAGTAAGCCGCGGCGCAGAGTGAGTACCCCGTGATTCATAGCCTAGTTTGTTGAAGGCACGCGCCGCGGCTCACTGCGGCGCATGGAGAAATCCGCGCGCTTCGTCGAGTGACGGGGGCGGAGGTTGGGCGGTGCACCGCGCTTCCGTCGGAATTGCTCGCCGCCCCGCATTCGGCGGCGCTCGTTCCGCGTGTTAGGCTAGGGCCGTGACGCAGCCCGCGCCGTATCATAGCTACACGTTTCGCGACTACCTCGATCTCGAGGCAGCCTCCAACGTGAAGCACGAGTTCTTCAAGGGCGAGATCTACGCGATGGCCGGCGGTACCCCCGAGCACGCAGCGCTGACCATGGCCATCGGTGCGGCTTTGGTGGCCCAGTTGCGGGGCGGCCCGTGTCGCGTCTTCAGCTCTGATTTGCGGGTGCGAGTACTGGCGACCGGGCTTGCGACCTACCCGGACGTGACCGTCATTTGTGGCGAGTTGCGTACGGATCCCGAGAGCGCCTTGATCGCGGTCAATCCCAAGGTCCTGATCGAAGTGCTGAGCGAGGGCACTGCGTCCTACGATCGCGGCGAGAAGCTCGAGCAATACAAGCAGATCGAATCACTGAGCGCCGTGTTGCTCTTTTCGCAGACCGCGCGTCGCGTCGAACTGCACGAGCGGGTTGAGGGCGGGTTCCGAAGCCAGATCATCACGGGTGACATGGCTGAGCAGAGCGTGCTGCTCCCGAGCATCGGAGCACAGCTGTCGCTAACCGCCGTCTACTCCGACGCCGGACTTTGACCGGTTCCTTCGCAAGCTCCCAGCGCGCACTCAATCTGGTTGCGAGCCCCGGAGCACTGAAGGTCTGATGGCATTCATGCGCTCGCATCGACTCCGCCGGTGCGTTCGACCTCTCCACATGGACCGGTAGCGGCGGCGCCGCTTACCAGGTTTCAGCCGTCGCGGGGGCGCTCGCTTCCACGCAACCCGGCGGCTCGGTTTACTAGGCGGGGCTCCCGGCAGTTCGCCGCGGCTGCTTCGGCGCGGGCCAACGTCGACTTGCTGGACAGGCGGGCACCGAACGACTTTGCTCCCGTCATGAACGAATCTTCGCCGGTGCTCGTGCACCATTTGGAGCACTCTCGTTCGTTGCGCGTGCTGTGGCTGCTCGAAGAGCTCGGACTGCCGTACGAGCTCAAACGCTACGCGCGCGACAAGAACTTCCGCGCGCCGCCGGAGCTTTCGGCCGTGCACCCGCTCGGTCGCTCGCCGGTCGTGGAGGTGGACGGCCAGGTATTGGCCGAATCAGGGAGCATCGTCGAGTACTTCGTGGAGCGTGAAGGCGGTAAGCTCCGCCCACGAGAACCCGACGCGCTCCTTCGCTACCGCTTCTTTCTTCATTACGCCGAAGGCTCCGCCATGCCTCCGCTCTTGGTGCAGCTGCTGGTCGAAAAGATCCGCGAACAAAAGGTGCCGTTCTTCGTGAAGCCGATCACGCGCAAGATCGCCGGCGGACTGGAGCAGAGCTTCTCCGGTCCAGCCATCGCGACGCACTTCGGCTTCGTCGACGCGGAGCTCGCGAAGCGACCTTATTTCGCGGGCAGTGAGCTGTCCGGCGCCGACATTCAGATGATCTACCCGGTCGAAGCGGCGCTGCTGCGTGGCAAAGGAGAATGGCCGAACCTTCGCGCCTGGCGCGAACGCGTGACCGCTCGCCCCGCCTATCGCAGGGCCGAGTCACGCGGAGGGCCTGCCATGCCCACGCCGAAAGAAAACGGCGAGCAGTAGGATCGACGTGTTTGGCTCACGGCTTCAACGCGAAGCAGTAGAAGCCACCGTAGCCGCCACCCGAGCCAACGGTGACCGCGTTCGCCATCGGGCCGCCTTGCTCGACCAAGTTGGCGCCTGCTTTGCAGCCAGATTCGGTGAGCGCGCTCATCCAATTGTTCATATCACCGATCCCTGACGGGCCGCCCATGCCGCCCCCGAAACCCCCGCCGAAGCCACCGCCGCCCATGCTGCGCGGCCAAGAGTGACCGACCCGCGGCTTGCCCTCCTTGGCTGTATCGCCCATGGCGCTTGTCCAATTCAGGCAGTTGGAGGTGGCGTCGAGCAGCTTGCCGGTCTCATCGCTCCCCGTGAGCATGTCGTGGTTGTCCACCGCGGCCACGTTCGGATCGGGCTGGTGATTGGGCACGCCGTTTTCGTTCGGAAAGTCGTTCTTGATGGTCGCGTCTGCGTTCGCCGGTCGCTGCTGCGCGATATCGGTCACGGTGTTCCCGAACAGACGACCCAAGCGATCGTACCAAGGACCGGTCCCGACGCGATCGATCGCGTTCACTGGTTTGCCGGTGCCATCGTCCGACGCGCTGAGGAACGCGCGCCAGCCCTTGGCGCCCGCGCCCGGCATGCTGGCTTCCGCGAGCGTCGCGCAAATCTTGTCGGCACCGCGCAGGCCTGCACCGGGACCTGTTTCGCCGTAGCGCAAATCGCCACCAAAACCGTCGACTCCATTGTTCGGCAGGCCAAAGTCCTTCGCCAGGCGCTGTAGCCCCGCCCAGCTGGTCACGAAGAAGCTGAACTTCTCGGTGGTCGCGACGCTGCCGGAACCGGCGGCGCTCCCCGAACTGCCTGCGGCTGCGCTATTGGCTCCCCCGGCCCCGCTCGCGCCCGTACTTTCGGAACCGGCCGCGGAACTGGCGCCGGCGGAGCTATTGATCGCGCCACTTGCGCCGAGATTGCCAACGCCGGCAACGCCGGCACCGGCAACCGAAGAACTGCCCGCCGCGGAAACGGACGCGCCGGCCGAGCCTGGCGACCCCGCGCCTCCCGGCGAGGCGGGAGCCTCTGAACTTCCGCACGCGGGCATGAGGAACATCAGCGAACACGGCCAAGAGCAAGCCCAAACCACGGTAAGAGCGCGCAGACTCATCGTTTTCAAGTTCCTCGTCGGCAGGTGAGGCGCTGCAGCGAGCGCCGGCGAACGTGTCTCCACGTTGCAGTTGTGTGACGAGCGCATGAAGATCGATCACGCCCGGAGCGTTTTTTTTGAGTTTAAATTTGCGCGGAATCTTTAGCAGAGCTGGCTGGCCCCAGGTCGAGCTCGGGATCGAGCGGCAGGCCGGTGCCCGGCCCAGGGCAGGCGGTCTACAGGCAGCGCGCGGTCACTGGACGATGCCCAAAGCATCGATGCAGAAGTTGAACTCGACCCGCCCCACTTCGACGGCCGCGATCTTGAATTGAAGCGCGTGAACAGCGGCCGGGTCGAAAGTGTACTCGGTACCGGAGCCACCCCAATAGTCCTTGACCATGTTGTCGAAGTCGAGCTCGCCATTGAGCGCCGCCTTGGAGACACCGTCCGGGGGTCCGGAAATTTCGCAGCTCATGACGTTACATTGGCCGTGCCATTTGGGATCCATGTTCAGCACCCACACTTGGAGCTTGGGAGCTGTGCCCCGCACCCGCCACGCCACGCCGTGCGCTTTGAAGTCGTCGGGATTCCAAGTCAGGGTCGCGTAGGGCGGCGTGCCCTCAGCGCCGGTGTGGCGGAAGTCGAAGCCGATGGCGATGCCCCAATTGTCGAGGGTCTGCTGCGGATCACAGAGCATTCCGGACGCGCAGCGGCTCGAGCCGTCCCAAACCAACGCCGAACAACCGTCACCATAGGCGTAGAACGAACCCTCGATGCCCAGAGCTGCGTTGGTTGTCGAGCTCGACGGCGCCTTGCTGCCGCTGAGCTGGAGCCAGGTGATGCCCGGCACTCCACCGCTGCCCGCCTGACCGATCGCTCCCGCGCTGCCTCCGCTGCTGATCACGCCGCCTGCGCTTGCGCCGCCGCCCCCATTCGGCTTCGAGCCGCCGTTTGCGTTGCTCGCGCCCGCGCTTGCGTGCGGCGCGCCGCCCGCGCTTTCGCCACCGCGTGCATCTGCACCTGCCCCTGCGTGTGGATTTGCGTTCGCACCTGCACCCGCGCTGCCGTGGCCCGCCGAACCGGCGACTGCCGGGGAGTCATCCGGAATCAGCGGCATGTCGTAGCAGGCGCCGAGCAGCGCGGCGGCCAGCGACGCGAGACCGAACGGGCGCGCGACCTTGGCTGACAATTGGCTCAAAACTCACCCCGGAGAGTGACGAACGGACTGCCCGTTCCAGTCTTGCCGGCGGCCGCTCCGCCACCGCCGCTGGTGAAGAGCAGCACCGCCCCGGTTCCCAGCGCAACCCCCGCACCGATCGCCAGGCCGACCGTGACCGCGCTGGCATTCGAAACCGAGCGGGCCAAATCGTTGGCGGACTCTCGATTCTGATCCGTGGGATCTTGGTAATAAGCGTTGTAGCGGCCCTGCCAATCTTCGTAGCGCGCGCGATTCCAGAAAAAATGCGCGACCGCTGCGCCGCTGAGGGCAATGCCGGCTGCGCCGATCACATAGCCGAGCGTTCGCTGCGTCGAGTGATGCGTGTCCGCCGCGGGCGGCTCGTACTGCGAATTCGCTACGCTGAGCGACACTGGGACCGCGCAATCGAGCTCGAGCTCGGCCTGCGCGCTCATGCTCAGCAGCTGCTCGGCGCTCCGTTCCGAGCCGCGCGCGAAACGCAGCCGATGGCTCCCGGCCTCGAGCAAAAGCGGGCTCGAAAGTGGTGTCACGCCCAGCGGCTGATCGTCGACCAGCACGGTGATGTCGCGCTCCGCGCAGCGGATGCGCAGCTGCCCTCGCGCGGCACTCGCGATGGGCACGCCCGAAGTCCGCGCGCCAAATTCGAGGTGCGCGTGCGCCACCTGCCCGGCTCCAGCAGCGACTTGCGTTTCGCGCTTCTCGCCCGAGTCGAGGGTAGCGAGCACGCTGTGAGTGCCGCTATCCACGCGAACGGCTGCAGTGAGCGGTGAGCGACCGTACGGCTTGTCGTCGACGCTGACCTCGGCGCCAGCGACGTCGACAGTGACTTCGATGCTGCCGGTCTTCGCAAGCTCGCCTTGGATGGCCGTCTCGACCTCTTGTCGCCTGCCTGGCTCGACGTTCGTGCCGCCTTCCTCGAGATAGCGAGTGAGCACTGCAACGGCTTCTGTGGAACGACCGAGCGCGATCAGCGCCTGGCCAATATTGTAGAGCACGCTGAAGTGCGGAAATATTTGGTAAGCGCGCTGGAACTCGGTCAGTGCCTCAGCGTAGGCGCGCCGGCGCGAAAAACCGACGCCTTCATCGAAATGGCTTCTGGCCTCGGCACGCGCGTCGGCTGGCTGCGCACAGACCTGAGCCGAGGTCAGCGCCAACGCAATCGCCAGGCTCAGGCCGAGGCCCCGACCCAGGGTCGCGCGCTCAATAGGGGTTCTTCTCATCGAACCGGACCTCGCTCTTTTGTTCGCTGGGTTCGAGCGCGTTCGGTGCGAGCGCGTTTCGCTTGGGCCGCGCCGGGACCTTCGCCGCGCGCTCCGCAGATGGCGTCGGCGGCGCTGGCGGTGCGGCGCTCGCGCTCGCCGAGCTGGCCGGCACGCTGCGTGTAACGACGCTCGCCGCGCTGGCCGCGGGGGCGCCAACGAACGCAGGCGGCGCAGGCGAGTCGCCTCGGGCTTCGAGCGCGCGCTCGACCGGAACGCTCGCTGCTCGAACCGCGCTCGGCGCATCTCGCACGGTCGGCGTGCGGCTGAGCGCGGTCAGCAGCAGCAATATTGCCGCCGCTGCGCCCAGCGCGAGCAGCGCCCAGCGAGCTCGCTGCGGGCGCTGCCGACTGGAAGATCCGATGTGCACGTCTCCAATCGCGGATCGCAACGTGCCGTCGTGCGCTGAGACGGACGACGCGATCGTCGCTTGGTCCGAGGCATCGGCCGCGGCCGGGGCTGCCGGGCGAAGATCGAAGTGGGTCTCGTCGGACGGCAAGGCGCGCCCGGCAAACGACGAAAGCGCGTGGCCAAGCTCGGCAATCGAGCTCTGGCGGCGTGCGGGTTCACTGGCCAGCGCCCGCTCGATGACCGCGACCAAGCCGGGCTCCAAACCAGGGCGAAGCGTGGACAGCGGGGTCACCGGCTGCGTCAGAATATGAGCCAAGATCGCGTTGTAGTTTTCGCCGGAATGCGGCTTCTTGCCCGACAAGAGCTCGTACGCAATCACCCCGAGCGCATGAATATCCGCCCGAAAGTCGACCGATTTTTCACCCCGGGCCTGCTCGGGTGCCATGTAGAACGGCGTACCCAGGATCGCCCCGCTGCTCGTGATCGCGCCGTCCGACCCGGGCTCGATCAGCTTGGCAATCCCAAAATCCAAGATCTTGATCAGAGCCGAGCCGCTCGTCAGCTGCGTGACGAACAAGTTATCGGGCTTGAGATCGCGATGGACAATACCCGCGCGGTGCGCAACGTCCAAACCACGGCACACTTGCAAAAGGAGCGCGATCGCGCGCGACACCGGCAGTGGCCCTTCACGCGCCAAAAGGGCGGCGAGGCTCTCACCGGTCAGGTATTCCATGACCAGGAATGGGGAGCCGTCGGCCGCCGTGTCGAAATCGAGCACGGCCGTGATGTGCTCGCTGTCCAGCGCCCCGGCCGCCTGCGCTTCACGCAAGAAACGCGACAGTGAGTCAGGGCCGCGAGCGAGGTGCTGGTGCAGGAACTTGAGCGCGAAGCGGCGGCCCACGACGACGTGGCGAGCTTCGTAAACCTCTCCCATCCCGCCGCGGCCGAGTAGCCGTACGATCCGGTATTTGTCGGCGATCACCTGCCCGATGCGACAGTCGGCAGACACGGTCTGCGCCGTGGCGGCGTCGGAGGCTTCGCTCATGGCTCGCTGCCCGGCGCGCGCAGGGCGTCGAGATCCAGATCGGTCCGACCTTGCATCATGCGGTACGCGCGCTGTCGCGAAATGCCGAGCGCCTGCGCCGCGCGCGCGACATTGCCGCCGGACGCGCGGAGCGCCGCCAAGAGTGCGGCGAAATCGGGCGTGTCTGCGTCCACCCTCTGGGGCGGGAGTTCGGGCGACGAGGCTTCGAGTTGCGGCCCGAGCTCGGTCTGGAGGCGCTCGGGTAAGTGCTGCAACTTCAACATCGGCTCAGCGCCATGAAGCACGAGCAGGCGTCGGACGAGCAAGCCGAGCTCGCGCACGTTGAACGGCCAATCATACAAGCAAAGCCGCTCGACGACGCGCACGTCGACGGCGGGTGGACGCGCACCCGAACCTTCGACGAGCAGCCGAGTGAACAGATACGGGATCTCGGCACGGCGCTCGCGCAGTGGCGGCAAACGCACGCTGAGCCCGTCGAGCCGCGCGAACAGATCCGCTCGGAAGCGACCCTGCGCGACCGCTACGGAGAGCGGCTCTTGCGCCGCTGCAAGCACGCGCACGTTGAGCTTGACCGGCTTGGCCTCACCGAGCGGCTGCACTTCTTGCTGTTCGATCACACGCAGCAGCTTGGCCTGCAGCACGAGCGGCAGCTCGCACACCTCATCGAGCAGGAGCGTGCCGCCCTGCGCGGCTCGAAAGTAGCCAGTGCTCGCTTGCTCTGCGCCCGTGAACGCCCCACGCCGATAGCCGAACAGCTCGCCCTCGGCCAAGGCGTGCGGCAGCGCCGCGCAGTTGACGGCCACGAACGGCCCCGAGCGCCCGCTCCAGAGGTGGATCGCGCGCGAAGCCGCTTCTTTGCCCGTGCCCGTTTCGCCCTCCAAGACGATCGGCAGATCGCTGTTCGCCGCTCGTTCGACCGGCGCCAAGGCCGCGCGCAGCGTGTGTCCGCCGTACAGGCCCGGCGCCAAGGCACCCAGCTCTCCGAATGCTTGCGTGACCACGCCAACCCAGCCGCCAACTCGCACCACGTCGTCGACGTTGAGCAGCGTCGCCTGAATCGAGCGGCCATTGACCCAGGTGCCGTTCTTGCTGGCGAGATCCAGTAGCACGCAATGCGGGCCCTGTGCACGTAGCACGGCGTGCCGCCGCGACACGTCCTGCCCCGAGAGCACGGCCGCGCAATCTTCGTCGCGACCAATGAACGCGTCTGGACTGCCAGCCGAGGGGAGAAGCGTCGTCGGGCCGTTCGTCTGCGGAAACAACCAGGCGAGCCCCAGAGGCTCAGGCCCCGAGGCGCCCACGCTCGCGCTCAGCGAGGGCGCGGTGGTCTGACCTGAGCTTCGGGGCGGCATGCGTCGGTCAATGGCAAGCGAGGGGAGAGCCCTACCGCTCGCCCGCCGCCAGTATAGCCCCGAACCTCGGCACGAGTCACTGGAGAGGCCGCCGCCCGCCTCCCGCGCCGCACCCGAAGCGCGCCGTCCTGCAAACGGGCTCAGAGAACGCTAGGGCGCGTATTGCACCGAGCTCACATTGAGTGCCGCGCGGCCGGAAGACAGCGATCGGACGCGAACTTCGATCTGATCCGCGGGCAACGCTGCGTAGGGGCCGGCACCGAGCCCCCAGCACGAGGAAGGGATGCTGGAGAGCGAGCTGCCGACCACCGGGTAGATGCAGCCATCTTTACCGGTGGCGCGAACGAGGGCGATCTCGAGCGCCCCGCCGACCGCGAGCGCCGCAATGCTCAGCGCGCCGATCGACTGGGGTGTCGAAAAATGGAAGAAGATCGCGCCGACCTCGTCACTGGTGGCAAACTCGAACTCGGCGCTTGCGGCGCTGCTGTCCACGTTGAAGGCCGTCACGTACTTGCTGGTCGCATCGACAGACAGCGAGTTGAGCGCAAACACGCCGCTCGTGTCGCAGCAAGTCGGGCAGCTCGTGACGCGCGCACAGCCCGCGGGGTTCGGCGGGAACAGCTGCCCGGCGCCGCCTGCACCCGCGGCAGCAGTCGAACCGCCGCTACTGAGCGCACCTCCGTGACCGATCGAACCGCCGCTGCTGATCGAACCGCCGTCGCTGCTCGAACCTGCGGCCGCGCTGCTCGCACCTCCGGCACTGGCCCCCCCGTTCGCAGCGCCCGCGTCGCCGATGTCTGCCGCGCCGCTAGCGCCGATCGAGCTGGGTTCGCCCCCACCTCCGAGCACGGACCCAGAGCCCGCGATCCCCGACAAGTCGATGCACAGGGTACCCAAGCAGCTCAGACCCGCGTCACAAGTCTTGTTCGCGTAGCACAGACAAGCCTCCGCGCCGGTCTTGCACGGGCTGTCCTTGGGCGCGTCGTTGCCGCAGGCCTGGGCCAAAATCCCGAGTGCCGCGAACATCCAATAACCAATTGCCGACTTCGTCATGAAAATAGATCCTCCTGGCGTACGGCGGGAAAGGACTTTCACGCGCGCTGCCAACGCGAACGGGCTGCTCGCTCGCCGCTCACTGGACCTGCCTGTGCACGCCGCGTGCCCGCACGGCCGCTCACGGATCAGCGTGAAATACGCGATGTCGTCCGCGAGGTTCAGGCCGCGGACATGTTCGGCCAGGAGCCTGAACACTCCGCGGACGTCCGCTCGCGCTTCGCGGCTTCGTGCTTCTCGAGAGCGTGCGTGAGTTGCGGCGGCCAGCGAGCGCGTAGTCGCGCGGACACGCGGGGGAGGATCGTTCGACACACAAACCAGCGGAGCTAGCCAGAATTTGGCCCAATTTCGCTAGTATTCGGCTGGCACGGCGCCTGCTAACGCTGGTGGCACATGAGGCACCTCGGGATTTGGTTGGTTGTGGGTAGCGTGGTCGCGTGCAGCAAGTCGCAGCCGCCGGGCGGGCCGGCGCCTGCGAGCACTGGGAATGCGACCGCGGCAGTCTCGGCAGCAGCGAGCACGCCCATTGCGGAAGCGCCCAAGGCGGAAGCAACAGCCGCCACGCCCGAGGCTCAGAAGCCGCTCGGCGCGGCGCCGGCTTCGTTCAAAGGCGGCACCAAAGAGACGATTGGGGAAGCGGTGGGACTCGGCTGTGAGGCGACCAGCTTGGATGGTTGGCTACAGCTGCTCTGTCGCAAGAAGAATGGCACGGGCGGTCATCCGGTGCGGGCGCTGGTGAAGGGCGGCGAGGGAGCGGCGGCGAACGGGCGGGAGCCCAGCGATGGGCAGCCGGAAGCGGGCGCCGACGCCGCGCAGGGCGAAGAGCTGACTGCGAACGAGCAGGGAGAGCTGACCCTCGTGGTGCCGTACTCCGGCAGCGAGCAACGCGACGTCAAGATCGAGTGGACCGACACCGCGTACACGCTGCATGTCAGCGGTTCCAAAGCCACGCTCGAGTGGGCCGCGTCCGGCGTGCCGCATCGGCGTGCGTGCCAGCAGCTGCTGGACGAGAGCAAAGCCAACCTGGCGGCGGCGCAGAAGCTGGAAGGAGAGGCGCGCTTGACCACCACCGAAGCCGCTCGATTGCCGCGTTTTGGCGTGTGCCAACCGGGCGGTTTGGGCTCGTGGGCGCTGCTGCTCAAGTCAGCCTCCGGCAAGGGCGAAGGCGCTCTGCGGCAGCATCACCTCGAGCTCGAGGTGGTTCGCGTGGATGTGGAGGGCGCACGCAAGGCGGCCAGGTTCGGGAGCGTCGACGTGGCGCCGGGCGGCTTCGAGCTCGGCGCGCTGAGGGCCTACGACTACGATGACGACGGTCGCGACGAACTGATCGTACCGTACGAGATCAAAGCTACGGGCGGCGCGACGCCCACGTTCCCGGCCGCGATTTGGTCGTTCAACGACGCGGGGGTTTCGGCTTATGCGAAGTCACCGACCGTGAATGGCGGTCTCGGCATCGAACAGCTCGACTTCGACATGCGGCCCGATTTCGGCAGCTACGGCCCGTTCGTCGCGTACCTGGGCGCTGATTGCGGCCTGAAAACCTGCCCCGGTCGGGTCACGGGACCCAAGCTGTATCTACACAGCATGCCCGACGGCTCGTTCACCGATCGCGACGACGCGGCTCGCAATGCGCTCAAGCGTACCGCTTGCCAGAACAAGCCCACTACCGTGGTGGTCGAGGCAAGCGGGAGTGTGAACCTCGCTCAAACCGCCAAGAACCTGGTCTGCGCGAAAGCGTATGGCGCGACCAGCGAGGCCTTGACAACCGAGCTCGGCAGCAAGCACGCGACGCTGTGCGGTGAAGCCGCCACCTGCCCGCTGGCAACCACCTTCGAAGCCTGGAGCAAGCTACCGCTGCCGGTCGAGCTGGCCAGCGCAGCAGCCAAGAAATAGCCGGACGCGACTGTCGATGTGGGGCGCTCGCGATCCAGCAACGCACCTCGCGACCGCACCGTGTTCTCGCCTCTTCGCGCCCGCCCACTGCGCCGCACGACGTCGCGCGCACGGCCTGGGCGGCGAAGCTCGACATCAGTCGGCCTGTACCGCAAAGCGCTCAGCCCTTCGGCGCGACGCGCTGCGCGATGTATTGGGCCGCTTGAGCACCCATGCCTTCGCCGTCGGCGCGCACTCGGCTCTCGACGCTGGCACTGCCCATGGACGCGCTCGTGTGATGCTCGAGCAACACCTCGTCCACGTCTTTGCCCTCTGCGGTCACGATCTTCATCGTCACCTTCACGCCGCTCGCGCTGCTCGACACATAGGCGTAGTAGCCCGGCTCGATATAGTCGACCTTTGGTTTGATGACGAACGGCGCGCCGCTGGCGCCCAGGGTGATGTTGAGGCCCGCTTGCGTACCGCTCGCGCGAATCGCCTTGTCGAACTCCTCCTGGAACGCGGCTTTCGCGTGTTCCCAGCCCTGACGGTCCTCCGGGCTCTTCTTGGAAAGGTACTCTGCCTCCGACTTCGCACCCACGGTGAGTGTGCTGAAATCAACCGGCGCCACGACGAACTGCTTTTGACCCACCACAGGGTTCGGATTCGCTTGAGACATGACGCGCCACGGAACGGTACCCGCCCCGCAACCGATGGCAGCGACCAGCGCACAACTCAGCAATATCCCTCGTTGGATGTTCATCCTGGCTTCCTCCGTAGTGGTGCGTTACAGAGTACTACAGCTCTCGTCGGCCAACATTGAACGTTCTTGCTGACAAGTGGGCCGACTCCTGACCGGCAACCGCGGCAATTCAGCTGCGTCGCTCACAGGCGTTCTTCGCCTGGCTGCGCGTCGCCACCGGGTTTGGTTTCACTTTCACTCGCTGCGCGGGACCGCGCAGCCGCACGATACGCGATCGGTATCGCTTCGTCGTCGCGATGGTCGCGCTCACTGCCGACGTGCGCTCACGCCCGCGCTCTGCGTCGTTGCCATTGGCGACTGGCATTGACGGCCCGAGTCCAGCACCGGCGGCGAGTGTCCTCGTCTTCTGACACGGCCGCCATCCCCGCCGAAGTCGTCCGCGCCCTGCTCGCCTTCGCGACCGCGCGCTGATCCCGCGCGGCGTCGCAAAAGTCGTTGTCGGGAACAATCCGACACCGACACCCGTTTTTTGCCGGCAGCCAATTCTTTTGCTACGCGGCCCGGCCGTTCACGAGGATCACGATGAATTCGGCAGTGCTAGCGAAGGAGAGCCCTCGCGCGTTCGTTCGCGCGGTAGACAACGTTCATGTGGTCGGAGTTTGGGAAACCACTCTGATTCAAATCTGGCGTGGAGCGCCGACGAAGGCCCTCACCGCGAACGCGAATCGCATTGCCGACGGGCTCATTGCCGAGAGCGCCACGCCTGCGAGCTCGCTGTTCATCGTCGAGTCCGGGTCGCCGCCGCCCGACGATGAGACCCGCAAGACACTGGCGGCTTTCAGCCGGGACATCGTGAGCCGCATGAGCATCTCGGTGGTCGTTGCCGAAGGCGGCGGGTTTCGCAGCGCGCTGGTGCGCGGAGTGGGCGTCGCCTTGACGATGATCTTGCCTCATTCGTCGAAGTTCAAATTCGTCAACGACGTGAGCAGCGGAGTTCGACTGCTCGAGCCGCACCTGAAGCCGGGGACAGGCGGTGCCAAAGGCCTGCTCGAGGCAGTGGACGAACTGCGCGCCAAAATCGGCGCGGTGCGCGCCAGCTAGCCGTGCACCATCTCGCTATGCGCGCTGCGTTTCGTCGCCAAGGCGTAGTCGGCCTGCCGCTCCGCGCGCGCTTTGATGCCCAGGAGCATGCGCCGATCCATCGCGAAGCCAATCGGCTCGAGCAGCGTTGGGCCGAGCCTGAGGCGAGTGGCGACATCGGCTGAACAAGCCACGCGAAAGCGCGTGATCAATCGGCAGCTGCCCGCGGCGAGCGGTTCGATTTGCAGCAGCCAGCTCGCGGCTGCCCACGGCCTTCCCGCGGCGTGGGCAACTTCGTCAAACGGCGCGTGAGCGACGAAATAGCGGTTGGGCTCGAGCAGCGCGATGCGCAGCGGCGGGGCTTGCGGATGCAGCAGCAAAGAGTCGCCGAGTGCCAGTTGCCACTCGGGGTGGAGCGCGTCGGCGTTTTTCAGGCTGCAGCCGAGCAGATTTTCGAGCCATTGATAACTGTAGAAGGCGCCGCGATCCGCGCCAATTTGCGCGATCCATTGCCACACGAGCTCGGGCGAAGCTCGAACTTCGATGCCGTGAGTCCAGGACCACAGCGGTTCTACGACGAGCTCATCACCGGGGCGTGGCGCCGCGGCTTCGCCGGGCTCCACCCCCCAATGGTTACGAGACCTGCGTAGAAACGGCGTCAGGAGCGCCGCGAGCATCAGCGCCGCTCCGCCGACTCCTTGCAGGACATCTTGCAAG
Source organism: Polyangiaceae bacterium (assembly GCA_035688655.1). Taxonomy (GTDB): domain Bacteria; phylum Myxococcota_A; class Polyangia; order Polyangiales; family Polyangiaceae; genus PMG-095. The sequence goes on from DASSMT010000395.1 coordinate 69,352, forward strand.
TCGTTCTGCGGTAGACGACCTTCGACCCGCGCCGCAAGGTGCTCGAGCATCTCGTGCTGCATGAAGTGATGGACCGGCCGAATCCACAGCGCATGGAGCTGCTCGGTTTTCGCAAAAGCTGCACGCGCGCGGACGTGCAGGCGCGTGCTGCGTTCAGCGAGCGGCTCGAGCACGAAAGCCCAAGTCACCTGCCAATAGCGCTCGGGCCGAGGGGCGACGAAGGGGAGCTGCTTTCCCTCGGCAACATCGAACAGACCGCCGAGGACCAAATTGCGGCAAGCGTCGATGCGCAGCACCTCGAAGCCGTCTTTCCCTTCCGGAGTGGCAGGGATGACGTCGCCGACGCTGAGCTGTTGCAACTCGGGCACGATTTCCCGGCTGCTACGCAGCCCCGCGTTGTCGAGCAGATCCACGCTGTAGAAACCGGCACGTCGGCAGCCCATTTGCACGAGCCAAGGCCAAACCTGCTCCGGTGTGGCGCTGAGCGTGATGCCGTCGGTAACCTCCGCGTCCGCCAGCGGCAGCCACTCGTCCCCAGGCAGTGGGCGCTGCGCCTCCGCCGCCTCGAGCGTGCCGAGCTCTTTGCTCAGGCCGCTGAGCAGAGCGCGCCGAATGAAGCGCGAGCCAGGCCCAATCAAGCGAAAATAGCGCTCGAACTTGTGCCACGCCGCGTCGTCCGTGGCATCCACGCGAACCTCGACCTCCACTCGACAACCCCGATCGCCGAGCGGCAACGCGCGTACCGACCAGGCGACTTTGATTTGATCCGCGTCCGAGAAAGCCGAGAACGCTGCGGCATCGACCACGTGCACGAAGGGGATCACGGGCTGCCAGACCTTGCCGATTGCACCCACCGCGAACTCGCGACCCGTGTCCTCGAGCAACAGGCTGAACCCGGGCTCGGCGGGTGATGACCGGAGATCGTCGATCCGCAGCGTTCTCTCCTGGTATCGACCGGCGAGTCGCTCGGGGACTGCTCGCAGCTCGAACAAGGCGCGAATCAATGCTGTACGGGCCAAGTCGGCGTGCCGAAGCAGGTCCCACGCTCGCTCGGGCGGCGCTGCCAAGTCGATGCGATCGACCTCCAGCAGTCGGGGAGCAGGGATCAGGCGGTCGAGCAGTGTCGTCATGCTCACAACGGTTGCATCGAGTGTGCCGCACGCGGGGGCAACGCGGGGGTCCTCGGCGTCGCTCTTCGTACGCTGAAGCGCGCGTTTCAG
>DASSMT010000100.1:0-30039 GCA_035688655.1 Polyangiaceae bacterium
GTCGGCCTCGGTTTGGCCGAGCTCTTGGCACCCGCAGGTCTCGCCCGTTTGATCGGCATCCCGAACAACGCCCGCTCGCGGCTGATCTTGCGCGGCCTCGGCTTGCGTGAGCTGACCTCCGGCGTCGGCCTGCTCGTGCGCCCCGAATCGGCCCGTTGGCTGTGGAGCCGCGTGCTGGGCGACGCGATGGATCTGGCACTGCTCGCGGATGGCTTCACGTTCAAACGCGCTCGCCAGGGTCGGCTGCTCGCCGCCAGCGCGGCCGTGGCCAGCGTCACGGCCATCGATACCTACAATGCCGCGCGCCAAACGCGGAATTCTTCGCTCAGCAAGTGGGCCGCGCCGTTCCACGTGCAAAAAACCATCACCGTCTATCGCGAGCCGCATGTGGTGTACGAGTTTTGGCGTGATTTCGCCAATCTCCCGCGCTTCATGGCGCACCTCGAGTCGGTGGAGGCGACGAACGGCGTCTCCACTTGGCGCGCCAAGGGCCCTCTGGGTAGCTCCATTTCCTGGCAAGCGGAGGTCGTGTTGGACCGTCCGGGACAAGCCATTGGCTGGCGCTCCGTGGAGGGCAGCACGCGCGTGCCCAACCGCGGCGTGGTGCGCTTCGCGAACGCGCCCGGCGGGCGCGGCACGGAAGTTCAGGTGGAGCTCAAGTACGAACCGCCCGGCGGCGCGCTGGGCGCCACCTTTGCCAAGCTGTTCGGTGAGGAACCGAGTCAGCAGATCGCCTCTGACTTGCGGCGCCTGAAGCAGGTCTTGGAAACGGGCGAAGTCCTGAACTCCGACGCCAGCATTCACCGCGGTCCGCACCCCGCACGCCCCGCTGAACGAATTTTGCAGAGCACGAAAGGATCACGAGCATGAAAGCCAATTGTTGGATGGGCAAGCACAAGGTCAGCGTCGAAGATGTGCCCGAGCCCAAGTTGCTCAACTCTCACGACGTGATCATCCGCGTCACCAGCACCGCCATTTGCGGCTCGGATTTGCACCTGTACAACGGCTTCATTCCCACGATGGAGCGCGGGGACGTGCTCGGTCACGAGTTCATGGGTGAGGTGGTCGAGATCGGTAGCAGCGTACGCAAGCTCGCGATCGGCGACCGCGTCGTGGTGCCCTTTCCCATCGCGTGCGGGCGCTGTTACTCGTGCCAGCAAGGCACGACCTCGCTGTGCGAGAACTCGAACCCGAACGCGTGGATGGCAGAGAAACTGTGGGGCCACTCGCCGTGCGGGATCTTCGGCTACTCACACTTACTGGGCGGCTTCGCAGGCGGACAGGCCGAATACGTGCGCGTTCCGTTCGCGGATTTCGGGCCGATCAAGGTGCCCTCGCACTTGAGCGACGACCAAGTCTTGTTCCTGTCCGACATCCTGCCCACGGGCTACATGGGCGCAGAAATGTGCGACATCAAACCGGGCTACGTGATCGCGGTCTGGGGCGCGGGTCCAGTCGGGCAGTTTGCGATCGCGAGCGCAAAACTGCTCGGAGCCGAACGCGTGATCGCCATCGATCGCTTCCCGTATCGCTTGCAGATGGCCCGCGAGCGGGCCGGAGCGACGGACCTGATCAATTACGAAGAAATGGACGTTCATGAAGCGCTCATGGAATTCACGGGCGGCCGCGGTCCCGACGCTTGCATCGACGCGGTGGGCCTGGAATCCCACGCCCATGGGCCCATGTACGCGCTCGATCGAGCGAAACAAGCGCTGATGATCGAGCCGGATCGCCCGCTCGCGCTGCGCCAAGCGATTCGCGAATGTAAAAATGGCGGCATCGTCTCGGTGTCTGGCGTGTATGGCGGCTTCGTCGATACCTTCCCGATGGGCACGGTCGTCAATCGCGCGCTCACGATCCGCTCCGGACAGTGCCACGCGCACCGCTACCTCGCGCCGCTGCTCGATCGCATCGAGCGCGGTGAGATCGATCCGAGCTTCGTGATCACCCATCGCTTGCCGCTTTCGGAAGCGGCGAAAGGCTTCGAGCTCTTCGACAAAAAGCTGGAAGACTGCGAGAAGGTGGTGCTCAAGGCAGCCTGACCGAGGTCCGGAGTTTTCCGGACTTTGCGAGCAGCGCTCGCCAGCTAGTCTTTACTCATGGCAAGCGTGGGAAAGAACGGCTGCGAGGGTTGCAAAGACTTCGTCCGCTTCGAAAGAGTCGCGCCTGCGGGGCGGTCATTTTCCTGCCCCGCGTGCGGCAAGCGTTTCTGCCGCATCGAGTCCAAGCTGGCGGCCGAGCAAGTGCTCGACATGCTCTTGCTCCGCGCCGATTACAAGCGCTCGCCCCCGCACCCGGTGTAACGCAGCGCCGCTCAACGCTTCAGCAGCGCGGTGAGCTGCGCCACCAGCTCGTCTGCGCTGATTGGCTTGGCGAGGTGGATCTCGAAGCCGGCGTCACTCGCTCTCTGACGATCGGTGTCGCGCGCATACGCGCTGAGTGCAACGGCCATCACCGGCAACAGCCCATGATCGCGCTCGTAAGCCCGCACTTGCCCGAGCAGCGCGTAACCATTGAGATCAGGTAACCCGATGTCCGTCAGCAAGATTCTCGCCGGGGAGGCACGGTACGCCTCGAGCGCGTCGCTGCCCGTCCCCGCAGTGAACACGTGAGCGCCAGCCTGCCGCAACACCAGCGCCAAGCCCTGTTGCGTCACTTCGTCATCTTCGACGAGCAGAATCGAGGTGCCCGTGAGCGGCGCCGTCCCCAAGCTTCTGTCTTGCTCGCCCGCGCTGCTCCCCCGTTTACGATTTCGCACGGCGGGCAGCGGCAGCTTGACCGTGAACGTCGCGCCTTTGTCGATGCCCTCGCTCTCGGCTCGGACCATGCCGCCGTGCATCTCGACCAACTGCTTGCTGATCGCGAGCCCGAGGCCGAGCCCGCCTTGTTTGCGGGTGATCGAGGCCTCGTATTGCCGGAAGCGATCGAAGACATTGGGCAAGAACTCAGGGGTGATCCCGGCGCCCGTATCGGAGACGCGGATAATCACGTCGTCGCCCACGCGCACCAGCGAGACCGTGATTCGTCCGCCATCGGGCGTGAACTTCACGGCGTTGATCAACAGATTCCAGACCACTTGGCGCAGGCGCGTGGCATCGGCAATGACGATGTCCGCCGTGGGGCTCAAATCAGACTCGATGTGCAGGTTCTTGGCGCGCGCGGCGGGCTCGTTCTGCTCGATCACCGAGCGCACGACTTGAACCAGATCGGTCTCGCTCAGCTCGAGCTGCAATTTGCCGGCAGCGCTGCGGGAACTGTCCAGCAAGTCCTCGATCAGCCGGGCCTGTGCTTCGGCGCTGGTGAGGATGGCGTCCATACCCTGGTTCAATTGCTCCGAGCCAATGGCCGCGCCCCGGATCATCTTGCCCCAGAGCAAGATCGCGGACAGCGGCGTGCGCAGCTCGTGCGAGAGCGTGGCCAGAAACTCGTCTTTCATGATCGCGGCGTCGTCCAGCGCGCGGCGCGCCAGCTGTTCACTGCGCAAGAGCCGAGTCCGCTCTTCCTCGATCCGCATGCGCTCGATGGTGTCCGCGCCTTGTCGAGCGAGCAGCTCCGTGATGCGTTGCGTGCGCTCGTCCGGACGGCGCGCTTCGCGAAAGTGCACGGTCAAGATCCCGAGCAGCTCTCCGCGACGAGTCACGAGCGGGGTACACTGCAGGGCGCGGATGCCGGCCGCCAGCCATTTTTCCCGGTACGGAGCCGGGTCCAGATCACGCGCCACGTCCTCGATCGTGATCGTGGTTCGCTCGCGCAGCGCTCGGGCACAGGGGATGGGCGAGACAAAGGGGTCGAACGAGCCCCAAGCGGCCACGAACTCCGCCGCAAAACCGCGCGAGATGGCGATGTGCAAGCTACGCGACACGGTGTCGTACAAATGCACGTCACCGAATTCGGTGCCGTGAAGCTCCACGGCAGCGTCCAGGATCTCCTGCAACACCGCGTGCATGTCTTTCGCACCGATCAGCAAATTGCTGGCCAGGTGCAGACTGTTCATCGCCTTCAGATCGGCGGCGACCGCTTCGCGCGCGGGCACGGCCAAATCTTCCGCTCGCTTGCGGTCGGAAATATCGACGAACGTGATGACCACGCCCTCGATGCGATCGTCGGCGGTTCGATAAGGCAGCACGCGCCGACCGTACCAACGCCCGTCGTTGCTGCGCACCTCGCGCTCGGCCGGCACCAGCCGATCGAGCACCGACTGCGCGTCGTCGAGCAGGTCGGGATCGGTGAATTTCTTGGCCAGGTCGTTGAGCGGGCGACCAATGTCCGAGCCGATCAGCTCGAGTAGGTTGCGAGCGGCCGGCGTGTAGCGGCGAATTCGGAACTGCGAATCGAGGAAGATCACCGCGATATCGGTGCTCGCGAGAAGACTCCGCAAATCCCCAGTGGTCTTTTGCAGCTCTTCCATCTTGGCATGCAGCTGCGAGTTGACCGTGGAAAGCTCCTCGTTCAGAGACTGCATTTCCTCCTTGCTGGTCTCGAGCTCCTCGTTGCTGCTCTGCAGCTCTTCGTTCATGCTCATCGCCTCTTCGGCGGCGGCTTTGTGCTCCTCGTTGCTGGCTTGCAGCTCTTCGATCGCGCTCTGCAGCTCGTCGCGCAGGCGCTGCAGCTCTTCGTGAGACTGTCCCGGCTCGGCCGGATCTCCATTCGCACCCTCGGGGTGCGTCAATTCTGGCTCTTCGCGCTGCTGAAAGCTGACGACGAACAGATCGGCCGAATCGCCGGGCGTGAGCGGTGAAGCGGTGACCATCACTCGGCAGCGATTCCCCGCCGAGTTCGTCATCCAGCCGTCGTAGGCGACTTCCACGCTGTTGACGGCCATGGCGCGTTGCAGCGCGGTGCGCACCGCACCGCGCACCTGCTCCGCACACAGCGTGATCAAGTCCTGAGTCGGCTCGCCGGTGGGCTGGCTGAGGTACTGTTTCGTGTCACCCTGGTAATAGAGCACGCGGTAGTTGCGATCCACGGTCACCGCTGCGGGCACGTGCAGCGCCACCAGCGCTCGCCCGGTCAATTGCGCGATCGACGGGATCGCGGCGGGGACGAGCGGCGCAGGCCGTTGATATTCGGCGCTGTCGCGCACGAGCGGTCGCGGCAAAGGGAAATCCACCGCGCCATGCCGCGTCGGGCCGATGCGCTTGTAGATGCGCGCTTTCTTGTCGATCGGCTCGAACATCCCAGCGCCCACGGGCACGGTCTCGCTGTTGCCCAAAAACAGCGCGCCCCCCTCGCGCAGCCCGAAGTGCACCAGACCGAACACGCGCTGCTGCACCTCCTGCTCCAGGTAAATCAACAGGTTGCGGCAGGTCACGATGTCCAGCCGAGAAAACGGCGGATCGCTGAGCACGTTTTGCGGCGCAAACACCACGCGTTCCCGCAGATCTTGGCGCACGCGGTACACTGCGTCGTCCTTGTCGAAGAAGCGCTGCAGCCGTTCGGGCGGCATCTCGGACTCGATGCCGCCCGGGTAAACGCCGTTGCGCGCGTTGCTCAGCGTGCGTTCGGCGGTGTCGGTTGCGAACACCTTGATATTGAGGCGTTTACCGGCGCGCTCGCTCTCCTCGACCAGCAAGATCGCGAGCGAATAGGCTTCTTCGCCGCTGGAGCAGGCCGCCACCCAGCAGCGAATGCTGCCCTCCGCTTCGCGCGAGCGCACGAGCGGGATGATCACCTTTTGGCGCAGCGCTTCCCAAGCCTCCGCGTCGCGGAAGAAGCCGGTCACGTGGATCAACAAATCGTCGGCGAGCCCAGTCACTTCGATCGCGCTCTGCCGCAGCAGCTTGGCATATTTGGCGAGCTCAGTGAGTCGGTTGAGGCCCATGCGTCGCTGGATGCGACGCAGCACGGTCGGCTTTTTGTAGCCGGTGAAATCATAACGGGTGCGCGTGCGCACGATGGCCAAGATCTCGCGCAGCTGCTGCTGCTCCCGCTGCTGCACGTCGTGCGCAGGCTGCGCTCCGCTCTCGCCGTTGCCGTCTCCGAGATTGCGGTGTTCGGCCGCATACGGATGGCGCGCATACGCGATGAATACTTCCGGCATTTCAGCGGGCGGCAGGATGAAATCCGCGTAACCCGCGTCGATCAGGTGGCGCGGCATGGACGGAAACTGCGCGGTATCCGGGTCTTGCGCGATGCACAGCCCGCCCACCGCCTTCAAAGCCTGGGCGCCGGCCGCGCCGTTGCTGCCCATCCCGGACATGATCACGCAAATCGCGCGCTCGCGCTGTTCTTCCGCGAGCGAACGAAAAAAATCGTCGATCGGGCGCGTGTGGCGCGGCCGGTCCAAACGCTCGCCGAGGTGCAGGTGCCCTTCGCGCAAGGTGAGCGTGTGGCCCGGGCGGATCACGTACACGTGATTCACCTCGACGGGCATCCCCTCCTCCACTTGCCGAACCCGCATCGCGGTGTGCCGCTGCAGGATCTCAGCGACCATGCTCTCGCGATCCGGCGGCAGGTGTTGAACCAAGACGAAGGCGAGGCCGCTATCGGCCGGCATGGCTTTGAACAGCTCCGTGAACGCTTCCAGCCCGCCAGCCGACGCGCCGATGCCCACGACCGCGAAGTCCAAGCGCGGCGGCTGCTCCAGATCGACGGGCTCGGCCAAGCGATCGGGTAGCTCTGCCGGCTCCGGCGCCGACTGCGTGGGCTTCCGCAGGTTTGAATCGGCCTCGTCCATGCCGGGTAACCCTCCGAGCAAACCGGAGGGAAGACCAGAGAAATATTGGACAATGAACTGGGGCGCATTTCCCCGCCCAGGGGCCGAACAGCCGGGTCTGTCCGGAAGGCCCCGGACAAGCTGCGCAGGGTGACCGGACAGACGCTGCCCTCCCCGGCAGGTGATCCTGTTTGCTGAGGAAAACATGCTGTTTCACGAACTGATGACGGCCAAGCGGGAGGAGATCCTGCAAGCCTGCCGGGCCGAGCTCGCGCACCCCGAGGGACTGGACCAGCTCGCGCAATACGTCACCACCTTCTTCGACGAGATCGTTCAGCTGCTCGATCCGAACGAGCGCGGCAGCGCCCCCGCCTCGCGGCCCACTGTCCCAGCGATGCCCAACGCTCGGCTCGTGGGCACGAGTGCCGCGATGACCCAAGTGCGAAGCGCAATCGAGCGGCTCGCTTATCGTTGTCGAGCTTCAGTGCTGATCGTCGGTGAGGCCGGAACCGGACGTCGACATTGCGCGCGAGCCTTACACTTCGCGACCTTCCCCGAGGGAGAATTTTTCGAGCTCAGCACAGCCGCGCAACTGCCCGAGCTCGAGCATCGCATTGCGGCTCAGCGACTCGGCCAAGCACGAGCGCCATCCAGCGGCCTGACCGTGTATGTGCGCGAGCTGCTCGACTCACCCGCGAGCATTCGCGATCGACTGACTGGGCTGAAGCGCGAGCCCGATCTCCCCGTGCGCGTGATCGCGTCGTCGAAGCGCTCGCTCACGAGCGGCGCCGCTCGCGAGCGCTTGCAATCGGAGTCGGCTGCAAGCTTCGCCAAAGAGCTGATCCTGCCGCCCTTGGTCGAACGCGGCAGCGATGTGCTCGACCTCGCTCGGCACTTCGCCCGAGTCGCCAGCGCCAAAAACGGTGCACCACTGCTGCGCTTCAGCGCCGCTGCCATTGCGCGCCTACAATCGCACTCATGGCCGGGAAACGTGGCCGAGTTGGCGGCGCTCGTGGAACGTTTGGCGCGCACTTCCAACGTGGTCGTGCAAGATCGGGATCTGTACGAGCTCGATCTTCAGCCCGCTGTCGCGTTCACCCTGCCGGCCACGGGCATCGACCTGACTGCGCTGGAGCGTGATCTACTGACCCAAGCGTTGGACTTGGCGGAGAACGATCACAACCGCGCGGCCAGCTTACTCAACCTGACGCGTGATCAGCTGCGCTATCGGCTGGCCAAGCTCGGCTTGGTCGCACGCTCGCTGCGCAGCGGATGAGTAACATTTCAACTCCTCGTAAACACGGCGCGGGACGAACTTGGCGTGATCCGCCAGGGTCGACGCTTTTTGCACGTCCGGAAGATCACGGACACGAAAGCGCACATTCGCGCAACGACCCCGAAGGAGCTAATGTAGGCAGTCGCCGCTTCTTTTGAGGAGCCCCCAAATGTCGAATTCTCGCGCCATTCCGGAGCCCGCGACCCAGCAATTGAAGCTGATTCTCGTCGACGATCACCCGATCTTGCGCGCCGGGCTCAAAGCCTTGCTCGCGACTCAGAGTGACTTCAGCGTGGTCGCCGAGGCCGATACCGGCGCGCTGGCGGTCGAGCTCGCCGAGCGGCTAAACCCGGACTTGATCCTGATGGACGTCTCACTGCCCGGGATGAGCGGTTCGGAAGCGACGCGCCTCGTCAAACGGGCAAAACCCAAGCTGCCGGTGTTGGCGCTCTCGGTACATGAAGAGGTCACGTTCGTGCGCATGTTGCTCGATGCAGGCGCCAACGGCTACGCACTGAAGCGCTCCGCGTGTGATGAATTGGTGCGAGCCGTGCGCACGGTCGCGGCGGGCGGCTCGTATGTGGACCCTGCCGTCTCGGCGCAGCTGCTCCGCTCCGGCGCGCGCTCGAATCCCGGCTCGAGCCCGCCCGTCGCTAGTCTGAGCGAACGCGAGGCAGAGGTCGTTCGCCTGCTCGCCCAAGGCATGACCATGAAAGAGGTCGCGCAGCAGCTCACCTTGAGTCCGCGCACGCTCGAGACCTATCGCGCCCGCGCCATGGAAAAGCTTGATTTGAAGACGCGCGCGGATCTGGTTCGCTACGCCTTTCGCAGCGGTTGGCTCGAACCCTGATCAGACCCTGATTTGGGAGGGGGCGATCACTGGCCCCGCACTGCACCTCGAACGGCGAACTCTGCCACTCGAACGGCGGCCTCGTAGATGCGACGGTGGCGACCGAGAACGCACGCACCAAAAATTTTCACCGCCGAACCAGATTGTGACGGCGTTCAGCCGATCGCTCGCCAATGTCACACGCTGCAACTTGCGACACAGGCGCGGAGGCGGTAACTATTCATCCCGATGGGGGCCAGAGTGTGATGCACCGCATGCCGAGGAGCCACTTGCGTAAGCCGCGAGTGAACGGTCGATCACTCGCGTCAGCCCTCGCGTTGACCGTCTCGCTCGTGCTCTGGCCGGCCTGTTCGGGCTCGAACATCCCGTCCGTGCCCACGTTTTCAGCCAGCGGCAGCGGCGGCGGCTCGGCGGCGAGCGGCGCGCCCGGGCAAGCGGGCACGGCAGGCTCCACTTTGTGCACTCCGGGTTCAGCCTGCGGCGGTAACCCGGGTCCAGATCTGGCACTCAATGGCGGCGGGCAGGCCAATGGCGGCGGCAGCAACGGCAGCAGTTCCGGCGCTCCGGCCCTCTGTCAGCCACCTGCATTCGTCGCCCCCGGCTGCGTCGAAGCGCGCCCCGACGGAACTGAGGCACTTTGCAACCACCTGGACGACGATTGCGACGGCATGGTCGACGAAGGCTGCCCGTGCGCGATCGGTGACGTGCAGCCGTGTTTTCTCGGGCCCCCGGCGCGGCTCGGCGTGGGAGCGTGCGTGGCTGGCACCCAGACCTGCCTGCGCGGCGGGGAGCTTTCGCCCTTTTGGGGCGAGTGCGAGGGTGGCATCGGCCCCAGCCCTGAACGGTGTGACGGCCTCGACAACGATTGCAATGGCTGCGCCGACGATCTCGAAGGCTGCAAGCCGCAAGTCACCTGCCCTGGCCCGAGCGATCCACGCATCCCTCTGGGTGTGCCACTCACGCCCTATTCGCTGCGCGGGCGCGACTTCTTCAGTGACCCGGTATCGAGCTGGTCGTGGTCGGTCGAGGGCGGCCCGTGCGATGCGCTGACCCCCAACTCACCCAGCTTCACGCTCACGGGCGCGAACACCGAGACCGCGACCCTGACCCCCAAACTGAGCGGCGACTACAAGATCACGATGACCGTCACGCCGCTCAACGGACCGACCTTCACCTGCTCCTGGATCGTTCACGTCAAGGCTCCCGGCTTGCGCGTCGAGATGTGCTACCCGGAGAGCTCGACCCAGGATCTCGACCTCTACCTCAAGCAACCGGGGCACACCACGCCCTGGTTCACCGGTCCCACGCAGTTCAGTACCGCGCTCGATCAGTGCAGCTGGGCGAACTGCGAGGCCAATCTGCGCGGCGGTTCCATCACGCCCCCGCCCGCGCAAACGGTCACGCGCGCCAACTGGGGCTATGCCAATAGCCCGCTCTCGCTGTGCCAGAACACTCTGCAGGGCGCGGTATGGCAAGCGCTCGGCTATTGCTCGAGCCCGCGCCTCGACATCGACAACAACCTCAGTGAAGCCACGGGCGTGCCCGAAAACATCAATGTCGATGCACCGAAAGACGGCGAAGCGTTCCGCATCATGGTCGCCAATTTCAGTGGCACGCTCGCGCGTCCTCTGGTGAACGTTTATTGTGACGGCGAGCGCGTAGCGACGATCGGCGCTGCCCCGGACGCGGTGGCCAACTTCGCAGGCACGCCGGGCGCCGCCGGCATCGGCGCCCTGTGGCGCGTCGCGGACGTGACCGCGCACGTGAGCGGGAACCAAACGAGCTGCACCGTCAGCGTCGTGCATCCGAAAGCCAGCAGCGCCGGTTTCGACGTCACGTTCGACGATCCGCGCTATTGAAGCGCGGCCCGGTCAATCGCGCGGTCAATTGCGCATTTCGTCCGCGATCACCGCGAGTTACTGAAAATCACCACTGCTCGCTGCCTTCACCTGTGACCGCAATTGTGCAGCCACGAGTGAGAAGGACCTCATCTGCCCGACCCGAGTCGAGCGAGTAGATTGCCTGGAGCGGGAGGTTCTAGCGATGAGCGTGCCGATCAGCCGAAGAATCCTGCTGCGCGGGCTCGGTGGCGCGTGCGTGGCCGCGCCCATCCTGGCTTCAATCGCTGATCGCGGTGCGAGAGCCGCACCCGCGACTCCTCCGAAGCGGCTGATTGTGATGTTCACGCACTACGGTTGCATCACGAACCGCTTCTTTCCCACGCTGTCTCATGGTCAGTTGAGCGCCTCGGATCTGCAGCCGACCACTCTGGCGCCGCTCATCCCCTACCTCGACAAGCTGCTCGTCCCGCGCGGCATCCGCGCCATGAACGAGTGGACCACCAAGTTGACGCGCGGCCAAGGCAACGACCAACACTTGCAAGCGTCGGCGTCTTACTTCACGTGTCAGCCCGTCACCCCGAATAGCGACGACCCGTTCAGCTTCAACGCTGCCGTCAAGTTCAACGCCATGCCGCTCGGGCGCTCACTCGATCACGTGCTCGCCGAGCAGCTGAGTCCTGGTGGTCAGCCTCTTTACATGCGTGTCGGCAACCGAACCGAAAACCGGCAGACCGGGATTTCGTACTCCGATGCCCAAACGCCGTTCGTCGGCGTGGGCACCCCGAGAGAAGCCTTCGCGCAGCTCACGGGCCTGTTCGTTCCCAACACCCCGATCTCTCCCGACAGCTATGCGGCTGCCCGCGGCAAGAGCATCGTCGATATCGTGCGGCGCGATCTGAGCACGCTCGAGCGCTTCGACATGAGCCGCTCGGACAAGCTGAAGCTCGAAGCGTGGAAGGCGCTGCTCGACGACACCGGCAAGATCGTGGCCTCGCAGCAGTGCTCGCAAGACCGCGCCTCCACGCTCGGCGCCACACCGGCGAACGTCGATGCAGCGAGCATGGCCGATCCCGCGGACGATCCGCTGATGGTCAAGATCAGCGATACCCTGGATGGCGCGGACGTGTACTCGGCGCTGGCCGTGCTGACCGCGCTCTGCGACGTCAACCGGGTGATCTTCCTGAACTACCCCGGCAACTACGTGTTCAAGGGCCTGGGGCTGAGCATCGAGTCCCACATCCTATCGCATCGCATTGCCAGCGCCGCCCAGGACGGCGGCTGCCTTTCGGGGGCGATCGACATGCTGACCAAAATCGACGGCTACTACACGCAAAAGTTCGCCAAGCTGGTGGGCATGCTGAACGGCATCCCCGAGCCCGACGGGACGAGCGTCCTCGATGGCAGCGCGGCGGTTTGGTTCCAAGAGATGTCCGACGGCAACGCACACAACCTCAACAATCTGCCGATCATCCAAGCCGGCAGCGTCGGTGGCTACTTCAAAACCGGCTGGACCATCAACGTCGAAGACGGCTCGCCCACACTCACGGCAGGCAACAGCGAAGCCCAGTGCAGCCCCGGGGCGACGTCCGGCGCAGTGCCATCCACCGGCACCGATCCGTCCCTCGCCAATGCGCCGATCAACAAATACTTTTGCAACCTGATGAACGCCCTCGGGGTGAGGGCCGGTTCCGATGGCTTCCCGGCAAAGAATGGCAGCGCCGAAGTCACCAAGTTCGGCATGTACGATCAGACCGAGGACTTCGTCCATGGCGGCACGGTCCCCGCGGCAATCCACAATCCAGGCGGGTTCGACGCACTCAAAGCCAATCCTTGAGTCCTCGAGTTCGAAATCTCTCTCGCTGCAGATTCAGCGACTGATTCAGCTGCTGATCTGCCGGAGCTGGACATTTCTGTGTGCGAGCCCGGCCGTTTTTCTCGTGTTACAGATGGCTCGGCGCCGTCGTGGCGATGAATCAGAATGTCACTTGCAACTCGATCTTTTTTGACCCGTTTTTGCTGTTTGCTGATAGTGCTCGGCTGGTGCGCTTGCTCCGCACGTGACTCAGCCATCGACGGCCAAGCGAGTGGCTCGAGCAACGCTGCGGCTGGCACTTTCAGCAACGGCAATAGCGGCAGCGACGCCGGCAAGAGCGCGGCTGGGAGCTCGGGCGTTGCGAGCGTGGGTGGTACGTTCGCGCAGGGCGGGTTCAGCGCGAACGGCGGTGGGAGCACGGGCACCAACATCGCCGGCAGCGCGAACGTCAACGCCGGCAGCGCGAACGCAAGCGGCGGCAGCGCCGGAATCGGCGGAAATACCAGTGTTTCGCTGGCCGGCTCGGCAGGCACTCCCGTCAGCAACGCAGGCAGCTCTGGCTCTTCCAACGTTGCCGGAGCAGCAGGCAGCTCGGCCGCGTTCACTCAGGTTTCGACCATCCTCGGCAAAAACTGTGGCATCAAGGGCTGTCACGGCGACAAGCAAGCGCCGCACTTCGTGCCCGGCCCGATGCTGTACGAGACTCTCACGGGAGCAAACACCGTGATCGCGGAGTGCGACTACACGAAGCTCGTGGAGGCGGGTGATCCGTCGAAGAGCGCGCTCGTGCGCTTGATGAACAAGAAGTGCGGCACTTTCATCATGCCGCCCAGCTGCAACCAGACGACCTGCCTTTCCGCAGCAGATCTCAAGACGCTGAGCGATTGGATTCAGGCGGGCGCGCCGCCCTAGTCACTGCGCGCGCGCATCTCGTGAGGCAGCGCGTTCGGCACGTGCGCCCCAGAACACTCAGACTCGATATTTCGAAACCGACCGCATCGTCGCTGAAGTCGCAAATTCAGGCGTCGATTTCTGGGCGCGTGTGCGAAGATAGCGCTGGGCAAAGCGTGTCACGGCCGAAGTGTGCGTGAACGACGCATCCCCATCCTCCGCGGCAGGAGCTCACGATGTCTTACGTTCTCCGATCGACCATGCGAGCGCGAAACTGGTTGCTGTCGAGCCTGCTCATGCTCAGCCCGGCCGCGGTCGCGTGCGGTGGCAACAAGACCGACGCTGCGACGACGCCCCCCACGCCGACGAGCGGCGGACAGAGCGCTTCGCCCAGCGGCTCCGCGGGCAGCACCAGTGCCGGGAGCACGACCGTGGGTCCTGCAGTTGGCGGAGCGGGCGGCAGTAGCGCGCTCGGCAGCGCTGGCATGCCCGTCAGCGACGGCGGAGCCACGAGCTCGACAGCTGGCGGAGCAACGGGTGGCGCGCCCGCCGTCCACGATCACTGCGTGTACGGCTACGATCCGCAACCGTCCGACGCGACCATGAAGGACGGTCCGGCCGAGTACTATCCGCCGGGCAAGACCGATCCCTCGATTGTGGATTTGACGGTGCAACCCGAGGTGATCAGCTGGATGAACAGCCACTTCTGGGAGGCGGCGCACGTGGAATGGCACGCGATTCGCACCTGCAGCCTCGCCGGCGGGCCGCGCGGGTCGAAGGTGAACATCTGCCAGTACACGGACATGATCCCCACCGATCAAAACTGCCAATCGACCGGTGACGGTTATCAATTCTTGCTCTTTCACCGGCACATGCTCGAGGCTTTGAAGCAGCTCTGGCCCAAACACAGCGAACAGTTCAGCGCATTCCCGAAGTTCCCGCAGTCCGCGGACGACGTCCCTGCCCAGTGGCGCAGCGCCTGGCAAAAGTTCAACTCCACGGATTTGGCCAACGCCAAAATCGCCGAAGAGATCGACAAGCCCGAAAATTTGGCGATGTTCCCCGACGAAGGCGCGCTCGGCTTTTGGTTGCAGTGCAACATGGGCACCAGCATCAAGGGCTTCAACCTGAAATCAGGCGGGCTGCACGGCGATCTGCACGCGCATTGGGTGCGCCAGGGCAACACCGATCACGGCCTCGGCAACACCAGCTCCAACGTGGACAACTACATGTTCTGGAAGCTGCACGGCTGGATGGACAACGTCTGGGAGAAGTACCGCACCGCCAAGGGGCTCAAGCGAACCGACCCGAAGTACATCGCCGATATGCTGGCCCAGTGCCACGAAATGGACATCGAGGCCGAGATTTGTCGCACGGGCGCCAAGCCCGTCGACGACACCGCGCCGTTGCCGGTCGAGTCGGGCTTCTTCCACGAAAAGGTGCGGCCCATCTTCGAGTCCGCCGCCAATAAGTGCAGCGGTTGCCACTCAGCAGCCGGGCCTGAAGCGAGCATGTCGCTCGGCGGGCACATCAGCTCGAAAGACATCGTTGCCGGCCTCGTCAATCAACAAGCGGTCGGCGGGGGTCAATTCAAGCGCGTGGTGCCCGGCAAGCCCGACCAGAGCTGGCTGTATTTGAAGATCACCGCCGCCACGAGCAGCTGCCAAGCCACGAGCAGCGGCCAGTGCTTCCCAGGCCCAATGCCTCCTTCAGCGGACGGGCTGGCGACGGTCAGCGCTGCTGACGCGGCGATCGTCCGACAGTGGATCAGCGACGGCGCGAAGGGACCAGAGTAGCCCACCAGTACCCCCCGCTTCGCGACGAAAAAAAAAATCGCTGCATTCGCGCGGAACGACTGAAAACGACAGCGTGCTCACTATCGATGCGCAGCGTGCAGTCCGTCTTTGGAGATCACAATCACAAAGGCCGGGCATTTGTTGGGCATGAAGACCGCTTGGGTATCGATTTCCGCTCTTAGCTTCTGTTTCCTCGTCGCCGCCTGCTCGTCGGATAGCCGATCCTACGGGAGCGGCAGCGCGGGCGGGAACGGAGTCGCAGGCGCTCCGGGGACGGCAGGCGCCGCGAATGGCAGCGCAGGCAGCCCGGCGGCAGCCGGCACGAGCGCTGGAGGCGCGTCGACCGGAAGCGCGGGGTCGAGCAACGGCGGCGAGAGCGCGGGGGCGAGCAGCGTCGCTGGCTCCGGCAACACTGCGGGTGCTGCTTCGGGCCCGCTCCCACGGTTGGTGACCTCGGCGGACAAAGCGTTTTGGAAAACGGACGGGGCCGTGACCGAAGTGACGAGCGGAACGCCCGACGTCACCGTCAACGACACCGCAGCTCAAACCTGGGAAGGCTTCGGGGGTGCGTTCAACGAAATGGGTTGGAAGTACCTGATGCTGCTCAACGAGGCCGACCGCGCCGCAGCGCTCCAACTCCTGTTCGGCAACGACGGCGCGCGCTTCACGATGGGCCGCATTCCGATCGGAGCGAGCGACTACGCGATCGAACGCTACACGCTCGACGAGACCGCGGGCGACACGCAAATGGCAGATTTTTCGATCGCTCAGGACAAGATGCTCCTGATCCCGTACGTGAAGGCGGCGCAGGCGATCCGCCCCGGCATTCACTTTTGGGCCAGCCCCTGGACCCCACCCACGTGGATGAAGAACAGCCCCTACCAATCGGGAAACAAGGTCTCGCCCTTCGACGGCGGCACCATGAAGAGCGACGACGAGACACTCGCCGCACACGCCCAATACTTCGTGAAATTCGTGCAAGAGTACGGCAAAGAGGGCATCGAGATCGAAGCGGTCGCTCCGCAAAATGAGCCCAATTTCGGGCAAAATTATCCGTCTTGCCTGTGGGCGACCGACACCTTCGTCAAATTCGTGGGCCAGTTCTTGGGCCCCACGCTGAAGGCGGCGAGCCCCGAGACCAAGATCATGCTGGGCACGATGTCCAACGGCGACAAAGACCCGGCGATCGTGAGCGCAGTGCTCGCGGATCCGACGGCCAAGAGCTTCATCGGCGTGATTGGCATGCAATGGGGCATGTTGGGTAAAGAAGCGGCCGCCAAAGCCTCGGGCCTGCCCATGTGGCAAACCGAGCACAAGTGCGGCAACTACCCGTGGGTGACGTCCGGTTACAAGCCGACCGCGCCCAACGATCTGGCTTATGGCGTGGAGAGCTGGGGGCTCATCCGAGACTGGGTCAGGGCCGGCGTGACCTCATACAGCGCCTGGAACATGGTGCTCGACACGATTGGCAAGGGCAACGACACCACCCGGGATTGGGCGCAGAACGCGCTCTTGACCGTGGACACGACGGCCAAGACGCTGACCGTCACCCCCGCGTATTACGTCTTCCGTCACCTCTCGCAGTACGTGGAACCCGGGGCAAAAGTGCTGGGAACCGCGGGCGGCGAGGCGCTCGCGTTCAAGAACCCCGACGGCAAAATCGTGACCGTGCTCTACAACTCGGGCGCCGCAAAAACGGCCATCGTCTCCGCCGGCGGCAAACTACTCTCGTTTTCCGTGCCCGCCGCCGGTTGGGCCACCGTCACTTCAGAGTGATCGCAACGAATCACGCCGCTGCGCATCGGTAAACAGATATCACTTCGGCGAGGGAGACGCTTCTCACGTCAGAAGTCGCATTCCAGCACGATTCGTGGACGAAACATCACTTTCGACCGCGGACACGCGCACACGAACTGCATTTTCAGTCCCACACGGGCTGGCTGCGCCGCAAATCAATGTTGTTCGCACACGAACCAATGCCGTTCGGTTAGCACGGGCGCTCGGGATCGACGCGGCCAAGCGTTGAGGCGGCATCTGCTGTGCGAGGTCCCTTCAGCCCTGAAAAACACAGTTCGAATTCGAACCGAATCTTTCCGCGCGCGAGGGCGGGTTGCCGCCCTCTACGTAGCGAAAGCGCGACTTATTTCCACCGTCGCCGCCTTTAACCGATCGGCATTGGCACACGAACTGCATTTCCAGTCCCGCATGGCTTATTGCGCCGCAAATCAATGTTGTTCGCCACACGCTCATGATTGGTCACAAGTGCACCGGCCAACCCGACGGCAACGATCCGGGCGAAGGCGCCACTCGTAGCTCGAAAAGATACTGCGTGCACAGAGCATTGTTTCCGCAGCGGCAGGCGTGTCGAATGAAACTCAAACCGCGACGCGCGCGATCGCTGCTCGAAAGATACTGTGTGAACACAGCATTGTTTCCGCAGCGGCAGGCGTGTCGGATGAAAGTCAAATCGCGACGCGCGCGATCGCTGCTCGAAAGATACTGTGTGAACACAGCATTGTTTCCGCAGCGGCAGGCGTGTCGAATCAAACTCAAACCGCGACGCGCGCGACTCGTGACCAATCATGAGCGCACACGAACAGCTTTTTCAGTCCCGCGCGGGCTTACTGCGCGGCGCTGACGTGAGCGCAACATCTCGCACGACGGTCTTGCGCTTCGACGGTACACCCGGGCGATTGGCGCGCGAACGAAGCTCGGACGCGGCTCGTGGATTTCTCCCTTTGTCGCGCTGGGCGCGCAGTGAAACCCCAAAAAACCAAGGCTCACTGCGCGCGGCGCGGTCGCGTCAGGCCTTGAAGAAGGCCAGCAGATCTGGATTCACGACTTCCGGATGGGTCGTGCACAGGCCGTGCGGCAGCTTCGGATAGACCCTGAGCGTGCCCTTCTTCAGCAGCTTGATCGCGAGCAGCGCGGAATCGGCGATGGGCACGATTTGGTCGTCGTCGCCGTGCATCACCAGCACGGGTTGTTCGATCTTTTTCAGATCGGCAGTGAAGTCGGTTTCGGAGAATGCCTTGATGCAGTCGTAGTGTGCTTTGGTGCCGCCCATCATGCCCTGACGCCACCAATTGTCGATCACGCCCGGCATGGGCTTGGCGCCCTCGCGGTTGAAGCCATAAAACGGGCCGCTCGGCACGTCTTTGAAGAACTGGGCGCGGTTGGCCGCGAGCGCGGCGCGGAAACCGTCGAACACTTCGAGCGGGAGGCCACCGGGATTCGCTTCGGACTTGACCATGATCGGCGGCACCGCGCCGATCAGCACGGCCTTGGCGACGCGGTCATTTTGGCCGTGCTGGGCAACGTAGCGCGCCACTTCACCGCCGCCGGTGGAGTGCCCGATGTGGATCGCCTGTTTGAGCTCGAGCTGAGTCGCCAGGGCTGCGACGTCGGCAGCATAGGTGTCCATTTCGTTGCCGGATTCGGTTTGACTCGAACGGCCGTGCCCGCGGCGATCGTGCGCGATGACGCGAAAGCCGCGCTCGAGGAAGTAGAGCATCTGACCGTCCCAATCGTCCGCGCTCAGTGGCCAGCCATGGTGGAACACCAAGGGTTGAGCGTGCTTCGGGCCCCAGTCTTTGTAGTAGATCAACGTGCCGTCTTTGGTCTTGATGGTGCCGTCGGACATACTTCGTTCCTTCCGCGTGACGAGCTCTTCGTCGTGGAGCGAGGGGCATAGCAACTTCGACGCGAGGCGCATGTTTCATTTGCGGGTCGCGCAGGTGAACTCGCCTTCGTGCCAGCGAAGCCGATGAGATGACTCAGCGAACGCAGCGTGATCTGGCGCGTGCGTCGGCACGCTCGATGCCCGTTGCCAGACGACTACGGCAAGACTTCGTGCTGGAGCACGGCGGAGCGTTCACCAACCGGCAATGCAAGTGACGGTCGCAATCGATCAAACAAAGTGTGCATCGGTCTGTCTCAATCTGCGAGCGCGCATCGAGACGCAGATTCCTTGATCGATTCGGGGCCGTAGCCGCATTCGAATGGCAACGACGGTGATGTCTCCACCGTCACGTGCGCGTTCGGCAACGGCTCTCTGCCGGGTGCCTGATCGCACACGCTGCGATTTGTTTGATCGATCTGCCCTCGTGCCCGCATACGGCGCGCAAGGGCGACCTTCCCGGAATGAACCACGATGCACAATAAGCTGAAACTTTCGATCACGCGGGCCCTGCAGTTGGGAACCGCCGTGGGTCTCGCGGTTGCCTGCTCGGCCAGCAGCACGGATCAGAATCAACCTGGCGCCGCCGGAGCCACCGTCGGCAACGCGGGGTCTGCCAGCGGCGGCAAGAGCAGCGGCGGTGCTCCGGCCGCGGCAGCTGGCATGCCGACTTTTCCAGCGGCGGGTGGCGGTGCAGCGGGCTCGGCTCCCGTAGGCCCCGCTGGAAGCGGCGGAACACCGGTGCAAACCGGAACGGGCGGCACGACCAGCACCGGCGGAGCGCCCGTAGGAGGAACGACCTCAGCCGGCGGAACCGCCGGAAAGGGCAGTGCGGGTGGTAGTAGCGTCGCGGGCGGCAGCAGCGCGGGCAGCACTGGTGCTGCGGGTGGTTCTTCCGGCAGCTGTCCGAACGGCGCTACGGCCCAGCCGTGTCCGCCAACAGAGCCGAACTCGATCGCGTACATCGGCTGTTCGATGGCCGACAACATCGGACAGGGCTACGGCCAAGTCGGCGGAAAGATCATGTGGAACAACAGCGGCTACGGCACCGGTGCCAAGGTCGTCGAGAACTGGGGACCGAACGGCGACGCTTGGAGCCTGTTCACCACCAAGCTTGCTGCGATCGGCGGTAAGGACAAGGTCAAGGCGATCATGGTCCAGATCTGCGTGCTCAGCACGCATAGCGAGGACAACGTGAAAGCGATGATCAAGGCCGCGCGTGATCACGTCAATCCCGGGACGCACATCTACATCGTGGGTCAGCCGAGCTACGAGGCTGGGCACAGCTGCTTCCTCGCGGGCAACGGCGGCGCCGAATGGACCGAAGCCACGGCGCAGAAGATGGCCATGGATTCTTCGGTCAACCAGGACATGACTTACCTCGGCCAGTTCAAGCTCGACACGACGAAGAACGAGAGCTCCGACGGTTGCCACGCGAGTGCCACGGGCTTGACCGTGCTCGGCAATCAAGCCAGAGCCTTTTGGGGCGGCTGAGCGCTCATTCAGCGTGAAGTTCCTCATTTCGGTCGCCCTGTGCGGACTCGCGCTCGGCTCGATTCACGGCTGCGGCAGCTCGCAGCCGCCGTTGCCCGCTGGCAGCGCTGGTTCCTCGTACGTGGTCGCCATGCTGCAGTCTTCGTTGCCGCAGGCCACCGCTCTGACGATGTCCGACATCGTGGATCTCGTGGGACGCGCCGTCGCGCAAGCGGGAGGCCTCGACTTCATCCACGACGGGCAGACTGTCGTGCTCAAACCCAACCTGCCAACGGTGTATCAGGACAACGGAGAAACCCTGGCGAGCCCGCTAGTCAGCGGCATCGACACCGACTGGCGAGTCGCGAAGGCGGTAGCTGATCTGGTGCGCGCCAAGAATCCGACGGGCAAGATCTTGGTCATGGAAGGGTCGACGTTCGCGACCACGATTGCCTACGCGGCTCTGGGCTACACGCCGGAAAACTTCGGCGCTTCGGTGAACGAGTTCATCGCGCTCGAAGGGGCATCCTGTACCGATACCTCCACGGCCGCGCTCGAACAAAGAATGGGACGGAGCGGGAAGCAATACTGGGTGGACCGTCGCTACCTGACGGCCGACATCGTCATCGGCATCCCGACCTTGGCGACCGACGCATGGGCTGGCATCGGCGGCTCGATCGAGAGCATGGGCATCGGCGCGACGCCGGCCGGGCAATACTCGAGCGGCGAAAACCCGAACGACTGCACGCGCACCAAGATCGATCGCGCAAGCCCCGAAAGCACCGGCGAGTTCATCCGCGACTATTATCAAATCAAACCGGCCGACTTCGTGGTCGTGGACGGCCTCCAGGGCTTGGAGCACGGACCGCTGCCAGTCTTGGACCAAAGCAGCTACGACTACGCGGCCTCACTGAAGAACATGCGCTTGATTTTCGCAGGCAGAAACGCCGTCGCGGTGGACACCCTGCTCGCCCTGGTCATGAAATGCGACCCCAAGAAGGTGCCGCATTTGAGCAAGCTCGAGGCGGACGGGCTCGGAACCACCGACAGCGCGAAAATCAACGTGATCGGCGCACAGATCAGCGACGTCGCGAGGCCCTTCGCGGGCAGGCAGACGGAGATCTGTCCTGGAAAATAGTTCCCCGCGTGGCTACCCATGGCGCCTCGCCAGTGCGCGTCTCGGGGTCTGCGCCGTGCTCGTCGGATTGCTGCTCACGATCGCGTGCAGGCACCGGAGTGCGCAAGATTCGCGCGCGGGGTCAGCGCCCAGTTGCCAAGGCCTCGCGGCCACGTGCGGCCCCGCCGGAAAAGATGACTGCTGCAAGAGCTCGTTGGTCCGCGGCGGAACCTTCAATCGCGGCTACGACGGTGTCTTGTACAAGGAAGCGAACCACCCCGCGACAGTCAGCGACTTCTACTTCGACAAGTACGAGATCACGGTCGGCCGCCTGCGAAAATTCGTGAACGCGGGCCTGGGCACGCAGAAAAACCCGCCTGCCGAAGGCGCCGGCGCGCATCCAAAGGTGGCTCACTCCGGCTGGGACTCACGCTGGAACGCACAGCTCGCCGCGGATACGGCCGTGTTGAAGGCCAGTCTGAAATGCGACCCGGTGTTTCAGACCTGGACCGACACGGCGGGTAGCAACGAGAGCAAACCCGTGGATTGCTTGGACTGGTTCACCGCGTTTGCATTTTGCGCGTGGGACGGCGGACGGCTGCCGACTTACGCGGAATGGAACTACGCGGCTTCGGGCGGCGCTGAGCACCGCTACTATCCGTGGTCGGTTCCGGCAACGTCCGAAACGATCGACGACAGCTACGCGGTCTACTGCGGTAGCGCATGCCGACCGCAGAACGTCGGCTCCAAGTCGCCAAAGGGCGACGCGAAGTGGGGGCAATCCGACCTGGGCGGCAACGCCTGGGAATGGACGCTCGACTGGAGCCCGACCCAGTACATCACGCCCTGCCATGACTGTGCCGAGGTGCGCGCAGGCTCCTACCGCGTCTTCCTCGGGGGGAGCAACAACGACATCGCCTCGACGCTGCTCTCGGCTTCCCGTCACATCTCGGTCCCCGAGTACCACGGCGTCGTTGGTGCCCGCTGCGCCAGGTGAGCCCTTGTGGTCGTTGGGAGCCGCCGTGTTCTCGCCAGCTTTCCGTCTCGACTGCCACGATTTGAATCGGCGTTAGCGCTACCGGAGCCAGAAAAGCCTGCAGGGCGCAAAGCCAATGGCCGTACCGATGACAGCCGGCGCCGCGCGATCATTTCGACGTTGGCGGCAGTTTCTTTGATCGAAACAACCTGCAGGGCGCATCTTGAGTTGGAACTTGCTGGCCCGAATGAGCGACCCCGAGGTGACCCGCGCTGAGCCGGTACAAGCTTCGGACGCCGATCGCACACGGTTGACGCGAATGTTCGCCGATCACCACGTGACCGTCTGGCGCTCGCTGCGCCGTCGCGGCCTGAGTCCGGACGAAGCCGCCGACGCCACCCAAGAGACGTTCATGATCGCCCTAGGAAGACTTGCCGACATCCCGATAGACAGCGAGCGAGCCTTCCTGATGGGGACGGCGCGCCGAGTCGCGTTCACTTTGGGACGGAAGACCGTGCGCTGGCAGCTCGACGACGAGATGGATCAGCGCATTTCCAATGCTCGCGACGCGGGCGACGCGCGCGCGGATCTCGAGCTCTGTGACCTCGCGCTCTCGAAGCTGAGCCCAGAGCTCGCCGAAACTTTCGTCCTGTACGAAATCGAGGGTTTGTCTTCGCCGGAGATCGCCGCCTTGCTCGAGGTGCCGCTCGGCAGTGTGGCCTCGCGCCTTCGCCGCGCCCGCGAGCAATTCCGCGAAGTCGTCACGCGCATCGAACGAGGACTGATAACCTCCAAGGGGCGGCCATGAGCACACAACAGCCATGAGCACACGACAGCCAGACCTTCCCGAGCGGTTGCGAGCTGCTGGCGCGACGGATTTGGAGCGACGGTTGCTCGACGCCGCCGGTCGCGAACAACCGTCACCGGAGCTTTCCGAGCGCATGGCTCGAGCGCTCGGAGTTTCGCTCGTGGGGCCCGGGACCGTTGCCAGCGGCGCCAAGACGGGCACTGCCGCGGGTTCGACTGCAAGCGCGTCGAGTTCACTCGTGCCTTGGGTCTCCGGCGTAGTCGTTGCAGCGTGTATGGCCGCGGGGGCCTACGTCGCTACGCGTCCTGCCGCGAAACCCGCTGTGTCGTCCGCGGTCGCAACCCCCGTTTCTCCGCCAGCGGCGCCCGCGATCGATAGCGCAGCGCCAGCCGGACCAGCCGCCGAAACCGCGTCGCACGAGGCATCGCCGCCTCCCGAAGACGAGTTGCCGACTAAGCCTCTCGTCTCAGCGCGCGGGCGCCGCGGAACGAGCGCAGGCGAGTTGGCCGATCAGATTGCACTCGTCGATGCCGCACGGAGCGCGCTGGCCGCTGGCGGCGCCCAGCGTGCGCTCTCGATCGTGAGTAAATATCAGAGCGAGTTCCCGAATGGCACCTTTCGCCCCGAGGTGTCCGCGGTCAAGGTCGAAGCCTTGGTCAAACTCGGGCGAACGGTAGAAGCGCGCGCGCTCGCGGAGCGGTTCTTGGTTGCCTACGGCCCCAGCCCGCTCGCCGATCGCGTGGCTCACCTCGCCCATCTCGCCGAACCGTGAGGCCGAACCATGCGCTCGTCGTTCACCGTGCCAAAGCTTCATCGAAAGCGCACTCCGAGACCGATACTTGCCGCACCACTGACCGGCGGTACTTCGTGGAAGGTGGTCGGGCTGAATGCGAACGAATCACGCACCAGATTCGCGCCTAGCGCGAGCCGCGCGGACACTTCGAGCTGCCAAGGCAGCTCAGCCGTGACGACGGCCGCACCGCCGACGACCCAAAACGGACGCACGCTTTCCGGTGCCGCGTTCGCGGTGTCCGTGCCTTGGGCTGAAAACCGGCCAAAAAGCACGGAGCCGCAGGGGCGAGCCTCGATCACCCCTCGGCGAAAGCGCACCGGACAGAGATCGAGCGTCGCAGCGTCGAGCAGGAATGACGCGCGGCCACCGGGCGCCTCGACGTCCGATCGCCACGCGTGGCGCACGCCCAAGACGACAGAAGGCGACCAGGGGGATGCGCGCTCGACACCGGCTGCCACAAACAAAGCGACCCCGGGCATCACTCCCGGCGCCACACCGGCGATCCCTTCCGCTGCAAGGTACGCCGCAACGGTAAACCGACCTCGAGCTGCGCGGCTCGAAGCGACATCGTGTCCGGTCGGGGTTGCGCTGACCGAAGCATCGTCTGTCTGCTTCGGCGGCAGCGCCGGCGCCGTCGCTGCCGAACGGCTGGTGTCGCCCGACGGACTTGCGGCGACGTTCGAGTCGGCCGCGGTTCCCTTCTCAGTCGAACCCTTGCCCAGCTCGGCAGAAGGGTCGAGGGTCACGGCGATGATCAGCGCCGCTGCGTCCGCAACCTCGCTACAACTCCGAGCAGTCACGTGGCGCAACGACGGTTTGGTGCCAGCCTTCGAGAGCGTGACCTCACCTGCAGCGCCCCCCGACGCCAGCACCGAAATCTGCACGCGAACCGCGAGCGCGCCATCATCGACGAAGCGGACGCGCGGCGTGCGAGCGCGCACGCGATCGATCAAATCCGCACGCTTCGCACAGCTTGCGTCCGCAACCAGCTCCAGGCTCGCGGACGCGATCGGAGCGCTGGGTTCCGCAGCAAACCCGAGCCGAACGCCCGCAATCGCGGCGACGAACAGCAGTGATGCGCGACGTGCGCGGGCGCGAGTGAGTGCGAACGGAGGCATCGCGGAATGAGTTCATCGCCATCTACGCTGAGGAGCACCTTGCTGGCAATCGCATTGTCGTCCGTACTCGCGCTTATTGGATGTGGCAGTAAGCTGATCCGTCTCGGCGACCAAACAGCCAGCGTGAGCTCGGGTGGAAGCGCCGGCACAGGTGGCGATAGTGGCGCGACAGTGGCTGGTACCGGCGCAACGGGTGGTGAAGTGCTCAATCAGCCCGGCGCTGACGGCGGTGCGGCTGGCAGCGGTGAGCCGTGCGCGCAGGGCCAGGTCCTTGCAAGCGAAGTGCTTTGGATCGGCGACTCTTGGATTCAAATTCCCAACGGAACCCAGCACAATCGAGTCAGAGATCTCGCGCGGGCCGCAGGCGCGCTCGCGAGCGACGAAGACTACGTCAACGTGGCAGCCGCAGCTGCCAACATGGCCGCGGTTGCCAAGCAGTACGACACTCGCGAAAGCGGAGCGACGAAGGTCAAAGTGCTACTCATGGACGGGGGGACTTGGGACCCGATCGCTGCGCAAATGGCCGGCGCCTCCGTCTCCACCGCGATCGACGATTCCATCGGCACTTTCCAGCAATTTCTGGACAAAGTCGCGAGCGACGGCACGGTAGAGCACATCGTCTACTTCTTGGTCCCGGAGTTGCCGACCATTCCCGGAGTCAGCAGCATGCGGCCACGGCTGCAGCAAGCCTGTGACGAAAGCGCCGTCCCTTGCCATTTCATCGATCTTCAACCGTATTGGCAGGGTCATCCGGAGTACACCGCCGCCGACGGAATCCAAGCGTCCGAAGCAGGCGCGACCTTGATCGGGGATCTGATCTGGGACGCGATGCAAGAGCACTGCATCGCGCAATGAATTTTTGATCATCGCGCGAGACGACGTCGGACGCTGATCCAACTATCGCTGACCGGAGCCGCTCAGCGCAGCACCTCTTCGACGCTGGTCGCAGTGAACAAGCGCTCTGCGAGCGCGTCGAGCTCCTCCGACGTGGCCGCCGCAACTCGCGCGCTCGCCGCATCGGGCAGAGTTCCGAATCGACGGGCCAACAATCGAAGCACGAGCTCAGCTTTTCCTTCAGCCTTTCCCTCAGCCTTTCCTTTGGCCTCTCCTTCCTTTGCGATGGTCTCTGCGGTAGTCATGAACGCCTCCGTGGTCACGGGACCCAATTGTCGAACGAATTCTTCCAGGTGTTGGCGTGGGATCTCTCCAACGCGCAGAGCATACTCCAACAGCCCCGCAAGCGCCTCCATGCCGCCGGGCGCATCGCCAATTTGCGCCAGCGCTGGTGCCCATCGCTTTAGCCCATCGAGCAGGTTCTTGCTCGATCGTGCATCTCGCAGCAAAAAAAGAGCTGCGGCTGCCTCGTGCCTGCGCCTGCTCAAATTTGCGTCGTCGGAACTCGAGATGTCGTCCAAGACGAATCCCAGTTCGGGGATTAAGCCCGCGAAGTAGGAGAGTTGGCCTGGTTCGAGATCGATGATCTCGGACAGCTTGGTCGGGCTCGACCAGCCTCCTTCGTCGTATTCGCTGTGGTGGAGAACCACGGGAATGATGGCTGGAAGACCTTTGGCCGTTGGGGTTTCCCGGAGGAACGCCTCCCAAATCCGGACGATGTACCGGAGTAGCCGAAACGGCATCAATCGATCCACAGTACTCTGATGCTCGAACAACACGTAGATCCGCAGGTCATTGCCGGCGCAGCGAACGCTGAACAGCAGATCGGTGTGCCGTTCGCCAAGCTGCGGATCGACGAAACTTCCTGGGCAGAGTTCGAGCGTCGCCCAATCGATGAGCGCCGAGACCTCCGCGGGTAGCACGAACATCAACTCGGAAGCCGCGTTGTCCGGGTTCCCGAACACACGTTTGAACAATGCGTTGTGTGGTGTCGGCCCGTGAGGCATGGGGTGGAGTTCCAGGAAACAAGCGTCCTTGCGGACTCCCTGTCGGTCGCCCGCTGCGCCAGTTGCTAATCATTGCGCAGGGAGATTGCGGCTCGCGACTCGCTTGTAACTCCCTACCCCTTCGTCCGCGGCGTTAGAGCTTTTCGGGTCAACACCGACCAGAAAGGCAATCATCATGAATGCACTGAGAATCGAAGGCGTGATCGCTTTGGTGACGGGCGCGAATCGCGGTATCGGGCGAGCGCTCAGCGAGGCGTTGCTCGACCGAGGCGCGAAGAAGGTCTACGCCGCGGCACGCACGCGGCAGCTGCTCGGCGTGCCACGTGACGCGCGGCTCGTGCCGCTCGAGCTGGACGTCACGCTTCCCCAACAGATCCGCGCCGCCGCCGCCGAGGCGTCGGACGTGGAGCTCGTGTTCAACAACGCCGGCGTGGTGCTCAATTCGCAGCTCACGGGCGCTACGGCACTCGAGCATGCGCGCCGCGAAATGGAGGTCAACTACTTCGGAGCCTTGCAAGTGCTGCTCGAGTTCGCAGCAATTCTGGCGCGCAATGGCGGCGGTGGGCTGGTGAATGTCAGTTCGGCGGCGGGCTTGACCAACGTGCCGCTTTTTCCGACCTATGGCGCTTCGAAGGCGGCGCTTCACTCGCTGAGCCAGTGCGCACGGGTGCTTCTGGGCGCGCAAAATACCGCCGTGTTCGGCGTGTATCCGGGTCCGGTCGACACGGACATGGTCCGTGATCTGGCGCTGCCGAAGACCTCGGCTCGCGAGGTGGCTTCCGCCATCCTCGAGGGCGTGGAGAGCGGCCAAGAAGACATCTTTCCCGACTCGTTCGCGCAGGAATTTGCACGACAATTCGAGTCATCGCCGAAAGCTTCGGAACGGCACATGGCGGCGATGGTTGCTGCCATGGCCGCAGGCTCTGCAGCGTAACCCCCCGGGCTGCCCGCGGTAGAAGCGAGACCGGCGTTTGGTGGCGCCGTCACGACGAGTACGGATAGCTGTAACGCGAATGGATCATTTCTGACATCATGCAGTCCATCCGCTGGGCGATATCGTGCGTTCGATCGCAGCCCACCCCGAAAGCCCCCACCATGCTCAAACTATTCACTCAATTTCACGTGCTCATCAGTCTGGTCGGTATCGCCGCTGGCTTCGTGGTCGTCTACGGCATGCTCAGCGGCGATCCGCTCGACGGGTGGACGGCCGTCTTCTTGGCCACCACGATCGCCACCAGCGTCACCGGCTTCATGTTCCCGTTTCAGAAGCTGCTGCCGTCGCACATCGTCGGCATCATCTCGTTGCTGCTGCTCGGGCTCGCGGTGTACGCCCGCTACGCGGCGCACCTCGCGGGTTCGTTTGCGTGGATCTATGTCGTGTGCGCGGTGCTCGCGCAGTATTTCAATTTCTTCGTGCTGATCGTGCAGAGCTTCCAAAAAATCCCGGCGTTGAAGAAGCTGGCTCCGACGCAAACCGAGACGCCGTTCAAGATTGCGCAGGGGGTCGCGCTCTTGGCCTTCATCGGGCTCGGCATCAAAGCGGTCGTCAGCTTCCAGGGCTGAGCGGGTCTCCACCCGGTGCCGGCCAGGAGTCGAGGAATGCCCTGACAACGGCCGCGGCCGGCCGGACGAAGCGTGATTGCTCGCGCCCAGAATGTACGACATTTCACGCGGCAAATTGGCACCTTCCGGCGATCCGGGGTGACAAGGGGGGGCTTAGCTTCAACACTGAGCGTATGACACGCGCGGTGCTGCTCGCGGTGAGCTGCTCACTCCTCGGCTGCGAGCCGAAGCTGGTCGTCGGCGAGCGCACTGCACCGGCGGTCACCATTGCGGGCAGCGATGGTTGCACCGAGATGACTGCCGTTGGCGGCAGCGGCGGGGTTGCTGGGGTTGCTGGAGTGGGCGGTGTCGCAGGCGAGGGCGGTGAAAAAAGTGAAGCGGGTGAAGCGGGTGAAGCGGGTGCGTGCCCGGACACCGGTGTCGCCAAACCCGCCGAAAGCGATCCGGTCGATGTGCCATGGTCGACCGGGTTCGAAAATGACTTCTGCGACTATGTCTACGCGGGCGGTTTTTGCTTCGGGGGCGGAACGCACCGGATCGTGACTTCGCCGGTTCACTCCGGGCGCTACGCTGCGGAGTTTACGGTCCAGAGCACCGACAACGCGAACAACCAAGCGCGTTGCGTGCGGCAAGGGACGCTGCCGACGGAGGCCTACTATGGCGCCTGGTATTACGTGCCCGCGCTGGCCACTCTGAACAATAACAATTCACTCTGGAATCTCTTGCACTTTCAAGGCGGAGATACCGCGGTGGACGGTCTGTGGGACGTCACGCTGGTCAACACGGCGGACGGCAATCTGCAACTCTTGGTCTACGATTTCGTGAACAGCACCGTGCGCAAGCCAACCAATCCGCCAGTTATCCCGATCGGCTCGTGGTTTCACATTCAATTTTACCTCAAGCGAGCCTCCGACGCGACGGGCACGATTCGGCTCTACCAAGACGGGAAGCTGCTGCTCGAGAAGACGAATTTGATCACGGACACTTCGAGCTGGGCCCAATGGTACGTGGGCAACATCGCGAAAGATCTGACGCCCTCCGAGTCCACCTTGTACGTCGATGACGTCAGCATTGGCCCCACTGGCATCTCGCTCTAAACGCCCGCGCGCTCGGCATTTCGCCGCGCTCGCGCTGTTTACCTGGTCGAGCATGGCTCAGCGGGCCCAGGCCGAACCGGTGGCAGATCTCAGCCTCCGCTGGCACGCACCCGCGGGGTGTCCCCAGCAAGCGGAGATCCAGGAGCGGATCCGCAAGCTCATCGGAACGACGCGCGTTACCACGTCGGCGCTGCAAGCCGAAGGGACCATCACTCAGAGCGATAGCGCGCACTTTCATCTCAAGCTCGTGACGCGCGCGGGCAGCCTCGTTGGTGAGCGCAACCTCGATGCGAGTTCTTGTGAGAACCTCAGCGGCGCGGCTTCGGTGAGTATCGCCTTGTTGCTGAGCTCGGCAGAGCCGCTGAGTGCGGACGACTTGGGCGAAAAGCCAG
>DASSMT010000165.1:0-9327 GCA_035688655.1 Polyangiaceae bacterium
GCTCACCGGGGCCGGAGCTGAGCTCACGGGGGCGAACGCGGCCGCGGGTGGCTGCGCTTGGGCGTGTGCGACGCTGGGCAGGAAGGCCAGCAAGACCAGGAAAGCTGCGCGAATCGTCGGCACGGCGTCGAACATTAAGGAGCCTCCCCGAGGTTCGGTCAAGCATGCTAAGACCCCGACGTGCGTCGCCGTTTTCCTTACCTCGTTCGACGTTGGCCCGCCACGTCCGCCGCGTTGTTCGGGGTCGCTTTGTCGACGCTACTCAGCCACACCGCGCATGCCACCGTCGTCGAACGAGTGGTGGCCGTGATTGGCGATCGCGCGATCTTGCTCAGTGACCTGAAAGCGCGCGCCCAACCGTTCTTGGTGCAAGTCACGCAAGGGGTGCAGCCGGGCGCGCAACGCAGCGCCGCCATCTCGCAGGTGTACAAAGGCGTGCTCGACAAGATCGTCGACGAAGAGCTGGAAGAGCGCGTCGCCATCCAAGCCAAGGTAACCGTCACCAGCAAAGAGGTGGACGACGCAGTCGCGCGCGTCGCGGCCCAAAATCAGATCCCCGTCAGCAAGCTGCTCTCCGAAGCCGCCAAAACCGGCGTGACGGAAGGCCAATACCGAGAAGAGCTCCGTCGGCAGTTGCTGCAGGCAAAGCTCGTGAACGTGCGCTTGCAGGGGCGCATCCGCGTCACGGACGAAGACCTCAAGCTCGCATACCGCAAGATCGTGCTCGAGGAGCGGCAGAAGCTGACCGCGAAGGTGTCCTGGATCCTCATCCCCGCCGGCAAAGACGGCTCCGGCCGTGCGCTCGCCGAACGCGTGGCAGAAGCGGCGCGCAGCCAAGATTTTGCCCAGCTTGCCCGGCAATTCTCCGAGGATCGAGCGACCCGCGCTGCGGGCGGGCAATTGCCCGCGGGTAAGCCCTCCGAGCTTCCGCCCGCGCTCGCCCGTGCCTCGATGGCGCTCGAGGTCGGTGAGGTGTCTCAAGCGCTGCGCATCGGCGATGACTTCATGATCGTCCGTGTCGATTCGCGCACCGACTCGCAGCTACCCACCTTCGACGAAGCCCGTCGTGAGCTCGGCGACCGCGTGTACATGGACAAGATGGGACAAGCGCGCCGCACTTGGCTCGACGGCCTGCGCCGCCGCAACCACGTCGAAATTCGGCTCTGAGCGCGCGAGTCGGCCGCGAGCCGTTCGCGACCGGGCTCAGTCGCAAATCAGGGCATACAGATCGCGCGCGGGCGTGCCGTGAGCGACTACGCGCTGCGCGGTCCTGAGCTCTTCCTGAATCAGAGCGTCGAATCGTTCGAGCGGCAAAGCGCCTTCGATGCGCCGACCGTTGGCGAAAAACGTGGGCGTGCCGTTCACGTTCAGTTTTTGACCGAGCTTCATGTCCGCGAAAATGGCCGCGTCGTGCGCGCCCGCTTGTGCCGAGCTCCAGAGCCGTGCGCCGTCCAAGCCGGCCTTGCCAGCGAGCACGCCGAGCGTGCCTTCGTCGAGCGCGTCTACTTGCGCAAACATCCCGTCGTGAATGGCCCAAAATCCGCGCGCCGAACCGCGTCGATAAGCGTCGGCCGCAAAGTTCGCCAAGAGCTGTGCTGCTTTGTGCTGCGGCAATGGGTAGTCCTTCCAAACCAAGCGCAATGTCTTGGGGTAGCGGGCGAGCAGCGCCTCGAGCGTCGGTTCGACGCGCTTGCAATACTGGCACTCGAAGTCGGCAAATTCGACCAGCGTCACCAGCGCATCCGCTGGGCCGCGCGTCGGGGATTTGCCGACCGGCGCGCAGGATCGCGACTCACCTGCGTTGCCCACGCCGATCAGGTTGCTGCTCGTGCGCGTCGCATACAGCGCGGCGGAGGGCACTCCGGCTGCCGTGAGCCAAGTCGCCGTGCGTTGTTCATCACGCAGCAGCTGCTCGAGCTCCAGCGCGCTTCGCTCGCCGTCGATCGCGAGCCCGTTCAGGAACGAAAATGGCGTCGATTTGAGCCCAAACTGCCCAGCAAGCTGCAGATCCGCGCGCACTTGGGCCTCGCCCGCGGCCGACAGGTCCGAGAGCTTCGAAGCGCCATAGCCCGCGGCAGCGAGCTCGCTGCTGAGGCGCTCCTCGCTCAAGCTCGCCTCGCCTTGCACGGCGCGGTGCAACACGTCGAAAAACGCGATCGGACCGTGAACACGCGCCACGCCCGCAAGCACGCGCGCGGCGGCCAGCGCGTTCGGATGTTCGCGCAGAGGTCGATGGTGAAATACGATCCGCAGATCGTCGCCGAAGCTGGCTTTCACGGCTTCGAGCGAGCGCCACGCCTTGCGCGTGTGCGGGCAATCCAGATCACCAAACAAGACCCAAGTGAGCGCGGCGTTGCGCGTGCCCCAAATCGGCTCGCTGCCGAGCACCGGTAGCGCCGCGCGCGCGTCGCTCGCAAAGCTGCTCGGGCCCGCCCCCGGAGCGACGATCGGTGGATGGTGAACGGGCCGGGGGCTGAGCGTGATTTCGGGCGCCGCGGGCGGCGTCGGTTCAGGCTCGGGCGGCGCAGGCGCGGGCGCCGGTGGGGCGGGAAGTGGCGGGGCAGCAGCAGTGGCCGCGGCCGTTTTCGCGGGCGGTGCATGCCGAGCGGCGTAGATCAGCGCGCCGCCCACTCCGCCCACCATGAGCAGCAGGCCGGAGACGACGAGCACGACCGCGAGCAGCGAAGAGCGTGCGGGTGTCGAGCTTTGGAATGCGGGCGGCGGTATGGGGATCGGCGCCGGAACGGGCATGGGCGGCGGTACGGCGATGGGCAACGCTGCCGGCGGGGCGATTGCGGGCGCGGGTGCCGCGACCGGCAGCGCGGGTGCCGGTGCGTGCGCGGCGGCGGCGAGCTCCGCCGGTGCGCGCGACCGGTTCACGTCTTCGGCCAGGCGCGAGAGGTACGCGGTGAAGGTGGTGATGTCTTGCGGCCGCGCGCGCGGATCGGGTGCGGTCGCGCGCGCGAGATGGGCGGCAATCTCCGGAGAAATGCTGGGCGGAAGCAGACCTCGCAGCAACGTCGCGAGAGCGAACAGATCGCTTGCCGGCGTGGGCGGCTGCAGACTCTCACGCAGCTCTGGCGCGCGCAGGTCCGGTGGAACGAGCTGACCGCCGTCACCCGGAGCGCCGAAGCGACTGGCGAGCGCAGTCACGCCAAAGCCGAACAGCACCGGCTCCGGACCCTCGCTGATCAGCTCGGGCATCAGTAGGCCATAGCTGATGCCTTGGTCGTGCAGTGGTGCGAGCGCCGCCGCGATGCGCGCCGCGAGCGCCGCGACGCGCGGCACGGTCCAACTCGTGACCGCAACCTCCGCAATGCTGCCCGTTGTGGGCGCGACGAACGCGATGTGAGCAAGCCCGGCCACGATGCCCGCCGAAAGTGGACGCGCCAAACCGGGCACCCCGAGCCCAAAGCGCCCTTGGCGCTCGAGTGCTTCATGCAGCTGCACCGCGCTGCAGGTGAGCGGCAGCTGAATCAACCAGCACGATTGGCCGGTGGTGAGGTCCTGAGCGACGGCGACCCCGCTTGCGGCGGGAGCGAAATTCCGAAGCACGCGGAATCGATCGTCAACCAAGGAGTCGCTCGCCAGCATCTTTGTCAGTTTGACACGGCCACCAGCGGTTCAGACAGCTTGGCGCACCCCTTCGCCTGCCCGGCGGCATTTGACCCGCCTTTTCACGGCAATTGCAGTGTGGCACGCCCTGTGCTCAAAGGAACCCGCGAGAATATGTTCAACCTGCGGAGAGTGTTCACGTTCTGGGCGTGCGTCGCCTTGTTCCTAGGGTCGGGGCGGGCGCAAGCTCAGACGGTGGGTGGCGGCGTCACCGTCATGGTCCCTGCCACGGGCATCAGGCGTGATCATCAAGACGGCGCCGGCAAGGTGCTGGTCTCGCAGATCAACTACAAAGACTGCGTGACCAACGACGAGTTCACGTTCGTGGTCAATCTCAGCGCGAACGCAGTCGGCGCGGGGTACACGCTCGAAATCTGGGCTGGCACGACCTGCGACATGCTCCCCAACCGTCAGCCCGGGACGGGCAGCACCACCTGTTGGAAGGTGAATTCGGTCGTCCCGAACAACATCAACATGTCGCTGACGGCCGACGTGCAGACGATTCTCTCGGGCCGCACCAACGGATCGAATCTCGGGAATGGAGGCAGCGGCGGGACGGGTGGCAGCGATGCGACGGGCGGTACCGATGCAACGGGCGGCACCGACGCGACGGGCGGCAGCAATACGACGGGGGGCACCGGAGGCACCGCAGGTAGTAGCGCCACGGTCCGCGGGATCCCGACGAACGCACCGCCCGAGTGCGTTCCCACCTCGACGGCTGTCGGCGCGCAAGGGATCGTCTTGTACTTCTTGCTCCTCGACGGGAGCAATATGACGGCCGCCCAGGCGCAGTGGAAGGGGACGTACAAGTTGCTTGCGCCCGAGCCGCCAACGGGTGTGGTTACGACCGGCCCCGGCGAGAACATTGGCCCGATCTCCTGGGCGCCCACCACCAATCAGCCTGACCAGACGATCGACGGCTATCAGCTGTATTGTGACCCAGCACCCGGGCAAGCGGGGTTGGACGAGGCCGGCATCGTCGTCGATCCCGGCATCATCCCGGCGTCGTGCACGGATTCGATGATTCTCGTCCCCAATGCGCTTCCCGAAGACAAATACAAATGCGGGACCGCCGCCAAAACTGCGACCAAGGCCAACGCAACGGGTCTGATCAATTTCGCAGCCTACAACGTGGCGGTCGCGGCGACGGACACGTATCGAAACGTCGGCACGGTTTCTACGCCGCCTGCGTGCGTCAAGCCTCAGCCGGTCACGGGCTTCTTCGAAGCCTATCGCGCGGCGGGCGGCCAAGGCGGCGGTGGCTTCTGCGGCTTCTCGCTCCAGCGCAAGCCCGTGCTGCTTTGGACTGTACTCGGACTCGGCTTGTGCTTGGTGCTGCGACGGAGACGCGCGACGTGAAACGATTGCTACTCGTTCTGACCCTCGGTCTGCTCGGCTGGTCGCGTGCCGCTTCGGCCCAGACGCGAGGCGTGGATGAATTCGGCGCGTATGGCCCGAACAACACGCGCGACGGCTCACCCCAGATCGGCTTGTTCGAAGCGCGCTTCGGCGCCTACTACTCGCGCGTCGATGCCTCGGTGACGGGCAGCCCATACAAAGACACCTTTGGCACCAAGACGCGCTTCATCGTCGGCTTCGAAGGCGATTGGCAGGCGATTCGCATTCCGCACCTCGGCACGCTCGGCCCTGGGCTCGGCTGGGGTTACACGCGCTCCAGCGGCTACGCGCGCCTGACCGCGAACAAGGATCAGCTGTCCGGTGAGCAAACCTCGCTTACGATCATGCCCATCTATTTGGTGGCGGTCTTGCGCGCGGATGTCCTGCCACGCGAGCTGGGGGTCCCGATCGTGCCCTACGCCAAGCTCGGCTTGGGCACCGCCCTGTGGTGGTCCAGCGACGGCGGAGAGACCGCCTACGCCGACGGCGTGAAGGGCGAGGGGATTTCGTACGGCCCACAGTTCGCCCTCGGCGGCATGTTTTTACTCGATGTCCTCGACCGCCAGACCGCGCGCGACGCCGACATGAGCCTCGGCATCAACCACAGCTATGTGTTCGCCGAGTGGTACGTCAGTGAGCTCGACGCGTTCGGCTCCAACAAGTACCTCAATGCCGGCACGAACACCTGGGTCGTCGGTCTCGCCTTCGAGTTCTAGAACCAGCCCGGGGCACTTGCGCCGCGGGTCCCACCAGCGTCGGCAACCGACGCCGCGCCGCTGCCGACCCCCAGCACTGGCCGGCGCCGGCCGAGTTCGGCCCGTGTAGTCACGACTGACCCAGGCCGTGGGCCCTCGGGTTGTGGTCATTGGTGACCCACCCGAGGGAGGCAGCTTCAACGCGCGCGCAAAAGGCGATCGATGTGCTTGTGTTCCCAGGCAAGCGCCCGCTCGTGGTAGCGGAACTCGCGTTCGCGGCTGGCGAACTCCGGCGGATGGATCAGGGTCCGACCGCCGACGCGCACCTCCGGCATGACGTGATGCAGGAGCTCGTGGAACACGATGTAGGAGACGAAATAGCGCGGGACCCACTCCGCATCCAAGACCGGGTGCACGCGGATCAGGCGCTCGGACGCGCTGTAGCTGCCGAGTTTGATGGTGCGGCGCTGCTTGGCGTCGCCAGCCGGGCTGGTGCGACGCCCCCAGGTGATCAGCACATCCCCGATGCTGCCGCCGAAATAGGTCTCGTTGAGCTGGGCGAGGATCTCACCCAAGTCATGCACGTGGCCCTCGGAGTTGAGCTTGACCGTCGCTCGGCGCGAAGCGCGAATGCGATGCGTGTTGGTCGCAATGAAGTCGCCGATGACCTGGGAGGCATCGCGGTCGCCATGGACGACGTAGGCAACCAGGGCATCCAGAATGCGGGGCTCCGCCCCCAAAAACATCATGTTCACGCGCACCCGAAGGCGACCGCGCGCGCGCGTTTGTGTCACCATTCGGCGGCGGTTGTCTGTGACGCCCAGCTGCACGGGGCCGCCGAAGGCTGCCTCGAGGCGCCGCTCGAGCCGTTGCCGCGCGCCTTCGTGAATGAAGATCTGCGGGCCTGTCGGCAGGAAATAGAGTGGGACCTGCGCTTGCCCATCCGGGATGCGTACGGCAGCCGTCGCCATGCGAGGCACCGACGCGCGCGCAGCGCGCCGCCGACCGACGCGGCCAACGGAAGCGGGGAGCCAGGGGAAACGCAGTTGAGGAGCCATGGGAACGAACGCGGCGAGATGCCTGAAAGTGGGACTAAGGGACGAGATCGATAGCGTCAAGGAAGTGAAATTAACGCTGCAATTCTCAGCATTTGACTACGAAACGACGAGCAGCCGTCGCGGCACCCCTAACCCCGCGAACCGCCACGACTTCCCGCGCCCGGGCAGGAGTTTTGCGCCCACAAATGGCCTCCGAAGGCCCGCCGGCCGACGACACGAAATATCCCAACAATCCGAACAAGTTATCCCCAGAACCGACATCACCTCACCCGCGTTCGGCGAGCCGATCACGCCACACCGACGTGTGCTCACACGCATGCCGGCGAAAGACGCGCGACGTTGTTCCATGTGCGGCACCCAAAGACGAACGCACCCGCGCAACGAACAGAACGCCACACGTCCGGCAATGCACGGATGCATGGGCGCTCTGCTCGCCGCGCGGCTGCTGGGAGTGCTTCAGGCGACCCCGAGCTCAGCTCGGACGGACGTTGCCGCGTTTCGCGTTGGGACTGTTCGGCCCGCTCTGACCATTGGCGCCGTGGCTGCCGGAGCCACGCGCCTCTGTGGCTGCGGCAGCGTGCCCCGCAGCCTCACCTTTTCCCGCAGGCTTCGGCGCCTCGGAGCCCGGGGCATTCACGTTTGGCGTTGCGCTCGTGCCCGCGGTGCCGATGCCATGGTGGAGCAGAAGCTTCTGCTCGATACGCTGCATCAACTCCGGGTGCTGCTCCAGGTAGGTGCGGGCGTTGTCCCGACCCTGACCGATACGTTCACCGTCCACGGAAAACCAAGCGCCGCTCTTCTGAATGATGTTCAGGTCGGACGCGAGATCGATCAGCTCGCCCGAGCGGCTGATGCCCTGGCCGTAAAGAATGTCGAACTCGACCTCACGGAAGGGCGCGGCAAGCTTGTTCTTGACCACCTTCACGCGCGTACGGCTTCCGACGGCAACCGGGTCTTTTCCGGCCGCAATGCTCTCTTTGATGGCGCCGATGCGGCGAATGTCCAAACGCTGCGAGGCGTAGAACTTGAGCGCGTTACCACCGGTCGTCGTTTCGGGACTACCGAACATGACGCCGATCTTCATGCGGATCTGGTTGGTGAACATGATGATGCAATGCGAGCGGTTCACCGACCCCGTGACTTTACGCAATGCTTGGCTCATCAGGCGGGCCTGTAGACCCACGTGCGAGTCCCCCATGTCGCCCTCGATTTCAGCCTTGGGTACGAGCGCCGCCACGGAGTCGATCACGATTAGATCGACTGCGCCTGAGCGCACCAGCATGTCCGTGATTTCCAACGCTTGCTCACCGAAATCTGGCTGACTGATGAGCAATTCGTCCGTCTTCACGCCGAGCTTCTTGGCGTAGGTGATGTCCAGCGCGTGCTCGGCGTCGATGAACGCGGCCACGCCGCCTTGGCGCTGCACGTTGGCAATGGCATGCAACGTGAGCGTGGTCTTACCGCTCGATTCAGGGCCGTAGATCTCGATGATGCGGCCGCGCGGGTAGCCACCGATGCCGAGCGCGATGTCGAGCCCCATGGAGCCCGTGGGCACCACTTGAACGTCTCCGCCGATCTTCTCGCCGTCTTTCAGGCGCATGATCGCGCCGTCACCGAACTCCTTCTGCACGCTGGCAATTGCGAGTTCGAGCGCTTTGGTCTTCGGCTTTTCGTCCATCATGGTGCGAACCTTCTTCGGGGGGTTTGAACTCGACCCGTGCGAGAGCTTGTACTGCTCGGCTGTTCAGATGTCAACGGCGGGGCGCCGAGCACGGACATAGCCTGGCAGCGGCGCGGCGTGAATCGACGCGGCTCGACGGCCGGTGACCCCGCCTACGAGCCCGCTGCCCAGGCCGGTTCGTCATTTGCTCCACTTACAGGTCTGGGGGCAATCCCGCCCGCCCTCGTCGTGGGCTCCCTGTGCGAGCCAATCGAGAAGCGTGCTCCGCTGCGCGTTGCTGAGCGGTTGCACGGGAGGGACGACAGAAGGATTGCCGGTCTCGGGCATGTACCCGTTCCTTACCGCGGTCTCCATCTTCTGCCACACGTACGTCGAAGACGTGGCCGTCGGGAATCGCGCCTGCGTGTCTTCATAGGTCATCAGCGGCATGGCCGCGCCATTCAGCGTGGGATTTTGGTGACATTGCTGACAGACGCAATTGATGACCTGATAAGCATCGCACCACGCGACGAGGCCGTCAGCGGCAGAGCCACCTTCGCCCGAGCCCGAACCCGCCGAGCCGCTGCCAGCGGTCAGATCGGGCGGCTCTCCACCGCCTGTGCGCTCGGTGCTCTGGTCGCTGCAACCAGTGTAGAGCGCGAGCACCAGAGCCGCGCTCATCGCCCAAATCGATGTGCGAGTGGACCTCGCGAATGCGGTCAGCATGGGTAAGACCGCAAAGCATAGACCAAGCTCGCGCAAATCGGCACTGACGGGTGATTAGGGACCACCGCCCTTGCCGGCGGAACCCCCGTTCGAACTACCGCTAGCGCCTTTTCCAGCGGCCCCCGCGCTCGAACCACCTGCGCCCGCGCTCGAGCCGCTCGCGCCGGCGCTAGCA
>DASSMT010000207.1:0-4094 GCA_035688655.1 Polyangiaceae bacterium
GACCCCGAACCCCGCGCCCCTGGACGCGCCGAAGACCTTCGAGCAGCAACGCATCGCGCACAATATCGCCATCTCGCGCGGGGACGCCGCGAGCGCCGCGCATTACCTGGAGGCGCTGCTCGCGGGCGCGGACCAAAGCCACGCGATCGCCTTCGGCAGCGGCAACACGCTGCTCGGCACGCGCGTCGAACGCGGCAGCTCACTCGTTTTCAGTGTCTACGTGCGGGCTGCAGGCGCCGACCCGCGCGAACCCGAGCTCGTCATGCACTCGACGATCACCGAACGAGCGGCGGGCTCACTCGTCGCCCCCGACAGCACGCGGGCCGAAGTGGGCATGCCGTTCGTGTTCCCCGCGAGTCGCTGGAAGTCCGAGTACGTTTACTCGTCGCTCACCGAAGTCATCCGCCGCATCGGCAAAGAGCGTTGGACCGGCAGCTTCCGCACCCGCGAGAGCGGAGGAACTCGAACCTCTCCCGAGTTCGAGTTGTTGCGTCTGGAGTGACCGCTTAGCCCAGCAAGATGGCTCTGGCCAGCTGATCGAAGCGCGCGGACACCAGATCTGGGGCGACATCCGGGCCCCCGCGCAAGGGACAGATTTCGCAGCGGCTCTTGGCGAAGACGAGCGCCGCGCGCACGTTGGCCGCGCGCGCGGCCAAGACGTCGCTGCTCGAATCGCCGATCATCCAGGTGCGCCCTGGATCGAAGCCGGCGTGCTCCATGGCCGAGAGCAGCAGCCCGGGCTTGGGCTTGCGGCAGCTGCAATCACCCACCAGGTTGAAATCTCCCCCGGGGCCGCCCTGCGGGTGGTGCAGGCATACTTCGAGCGCCGCGAGCTCGATGCCTTCGGCGCCGAGCAGGTTCGACACCGCGCGGTTCGTGCGCTCGACCGCAGATTTCGAGAATTGACCTTTGGCCGGTCCCGGTTGATTGCTCGCGATCGCGAAGCCGTAGCCCGCCGCGGCGAGCAACTTCAAGCCTTCGAGCACGCCGGGCAATAGCCGCACGTGATCGGGGTGAAATGCGACCGAGACGGTGCCGGTTTCCTCGTCGCGCACGACGTCGATCAGCGTGCCGTCGCGATCCAAGATCACACCCGGACGCAAGAGGGCGCTTTCGCTGCTGGACGAGGACAACTCGCGCGACAACCTAGCGCGATCGCCGGGTCCAGTCGACTCTCGATGGCCTCAGTGGCTAGGGTGCGCGAGCGCTGCCAGCGCGAGCCAATAGCTGAGCAGAGTCCAGCCGATCACGGTCACGCCGACGGTGAGCAGCAGGGTCCTCAGTCGGCGCAACCGCGTGAGCCGCTGCGGTGTTTGGACTTCGGCCAAGCTTAGTAGCCAAGCGACTGTCTGCTCGGCAGCGGGGCGCAGCTGTTCGATCACTGTCTGGTCGAGCGCGTCGATCGCGAGCGCGTCGTCACAGGCAAACGCGCTGCGAATGGTCGATACTGCGGCTGGGGCCTCGGCCGCCTCGGGCAGCTGGTCGAAGGCTTGCCAAGCGAGCCCCGGCGAGCTCTGCGGTGCCGCGGAAGACTCTGCCACGGCCAGCGCGCACAGCGCAAAGAAGGCGGCTTCACGAAGCAAACCGAGCGCGACCGTCTGCGTCTTGCGATCGCGCAGCTCGAGCGCGACCGAGTAGCGCGCGCGTGCCGCAGTGACCCACGGTTTCATGCGCGTTCGAGCGCTGTTGGTCAGCGCGCGCGCGCGGCGCGACGCCTTGCGCAAGAGCAGCGGCTCGAGCAGTTGACTGTCGAGAAAGCTCGAGTTCGGAGCGGGCATCGATCGCCCAAAAGAATAGCGCGACTGAAGCGAGTGGCGAGCGTCGCCTTCTGCCCCGTGCGCACACCGGCCTACAAATGCTACGAGTCGAACGCTTTCTCTATGATTCAAGATTTCCGTCCC
Organism: Polyangiaceae bacterium; assembly: GCA_035688655.1. GTDB lineage: Bacteria > Myxococcota_A > Polyangia > Polyangiales > Polyangiaceae > PMG-095. The sequence goes on from DASSMT010000207.1 coordinate 1,902, forward strand.
GAAGACATCGCGAACCTGCAGCGAGCGCTGGTCAGTTTGGATCTGACGCTCCTGCTCGCTGCGTCAGTGGCTTCGTTGTTTGCGATGCCTCGCTTGGCCCCGTTCGCCGAGGCACTGCGAGCTCGCGTGCCGGCCGCCGCGCGCCGCCGCGTCTGGGCCTTGGTCGCGCTCGGAGTCGGGCTGCTCGGCACGGCAGCGATTTGCTATTATGGGCTGTCGAGCGCGGGCTTTCCCGTGCTCGGCGAGCAGCTGACGCTCGCGTACCCACAGCGCGTCTTGCTCGTCGTGTGTGGCGTGCTCGCGGCGCTTGCGCTGGGCTTGCGCTGGTTGAATGCGCGCGCTCCGCTTTGGCTGCGGCTTGCGTGCGAGTTTGCGCTCGTGCCCTGTGCGTACGCGATTGGCCTTTCGGTCATTCATCTCTCCCTGTCGCTGACTGATTTGGAGAGCTGGAATGGCTTTCAGCGCGCGGCCTTCTACTCGGCTGCGGTGTTTGCGCTGCCGATCGCCATGATTCCAGGCGCGCAGCGCGCGCGCGGCTTTGCGATCGTGATGAGCCTGCTCTTGCTGATCGTGTTCGGCGACCTGATCTATCTCCGCTATTTCGGCAATATTTTGCCGGTTTTGGCGATCAGCAGCGGCGGACAGCTGTGGGACGTGCGCGACATCATCTTCAAGTACGCGCGCGGCCGGGATGCCTGGTTGCTGCTGGTGTTCGCGGTGAGTGTCGCCCTGCCTTTCGTGTGGCCCAAAGGGAACGACGCGCGCGGCAAGCTCGCGCTCCGTTCTGGTCTCGACTTGCTCGCAGTGTGCACGAGCGCAGTGTTTTTGCTACCGCTGTTCGGGTTGGTGCAGCGCTGGATGGACAGCGATCGCTCGTGGCGCGTGCTCAACGGCACGGATGCGGTGCAAGATTCCGGCATCGTCGTCGCGCACATCAAGGAAGTCGCGCGCTCGATTCGCGATGCGCGTCAGCACGAGAGCCTGAGCGAAGACGAGCTCGCGAAGCTGATCCGCTTTCACGAGGGGCGCGCCGAGGGCGCCACGAGCGACCCGGATTTCGGCCGCGCGCGTGCCACGAATTTGCTCATTTTGCAAGTGGAAGGCATGCAAAAATGGGTGATCGGCGCGCATTGTCGCGGCCAAGAAGTGACGCCCTTTTTGAACCGCTTGCGTGACCGCGCCTGGTTCTTCGAAAACCTGTACGACGAGACCGGGGACTCTTCGACTTCGGACGCGGAGTACATGGTGCTCAACTCGCAGTTTCCGATCCCGCAAGGCTCGGTGGCGTTTCGGCGCGATGAGAACCACTTCGTGACCATCCTGCACAGCTTCAAGGATGCGGGCTACACCACCTTCGCCGGGCACGCGTACTTGGCCGGGATGTGGAACCGCGCGGTGCTCTACCCGCGCTATGGCTTCGATCAAACGGCGTTTCGCGACGAAATCGGCGATGGCCCGAAGCTCGGCTGGGGGATCGGCGACAAGTTGTTTTTCGAGCGAGTGATGCCACGCATCGAACACTTGAAGACGCCCTTCGTGAGCTTACTGATCACGCTCACTTCCCACAGCCCGTATCAATACGTGCCGCCCAGCGAGCAAAAGCTGGACCTGGGACCGATCGCGGGCTCGGACTTCGGCGGTTATCTGCACTCGATGCGCTACAACGACGAAGCCATCGCGCAGCTGTTCGGGCAGCTGGAAAAGGCCGGCCTTTTGTCGCACACGACCGTGGTGATCTATGGCGATCACGACTCGCGCATGCGGTTTTCCACGCACTGGATGGGCGAGACAGACCTCAGCCCCGACAGCCAACGGCGACTCGCCATTCGCGATTACACGACCAAGCAGATCCCACTCTTGATCGCACTCCCCGAATCAGTGCAAGCGGGCCCGCGCGTGGTGCGCACGCTCGGCGGCCAAGTCGACATCGGCGCAACGATCTTGCACCTGTACGGCCTGAAGCAGCCGCACTCGTTCATCGGTCAATCACTGGTCCCAGAGCGCGTGGGGCATGCGTCGCGCATCGACGGCTCGGGCGTGGACGGGCAGCACATCTATATCGCGCCTGGTGGCGGCCGCTGCGAGACCTTCCCAGACTTTCGGCGCGTGGACCGCAATGCCTGTGCCGACTTGAGCCGACGCACGCAAGAAGAGCTCAACGCGAGCTGGAACGTGACGCTGCTGGACCTCGCC
>DASSMT010000240.1:0-18656 GCA_035688655.1 Polyangiaceae bacterium
GGGTGTCTAAGCCTTCGATCAGGCAGCCCGTCTCTTCATTGATCGAGAGCGAGAACGGTCCGCGAATCTTCTTCATGCCGCGTTCACGCAGCCATTCGCTTGCGGCATCGAGCAACAGCTTGGCCACCTCTTGATCGTCGATGGTGTCGAAGAAGCCGAAGAAGCCCGTATCGTCCTTGTAACGAGCGAGGTGCTCGCGATCGATCTGCGCCGTGCAGCGGCCGACGCAAAACCCATTGCGGAAGGCCGTGAAAATCACGCCGTCGCCGTGCTCGAAGAACGGGTTCTTGTAGCTCAGGCGATCCTTCATATCCATGTCCAGCGGACGGATATAGTTGGGATCTCGTTTGTAGATGTAATCGACGACGTTGATGAAGTCGTTGATCTTGCCGCCAATGATCGTGCGCTTGAGCTCAAGAGTCATTTGAACGCGCAGCTAACGTTGGGCCCCGGGACGAGTCAAGAGGCGCGCAGCGCTCGACGCGCGCAGCTGGCGACGCTGCCGGCGGCAAGCTGAGAACGGCCCGCGCGTGTGCGGGCCGTTTCAGCGACTAGTCGCCCCCGCCGACTACTTGCCGATCACGCCGTACTTCTTGCCGACTTTTTCGAAGGCTTCGAGCGCGCGATCCAAGTGGTGCCGCTCGTGGGTCGCCATGTAGCTGGTGCGCAGCATGGCGCTCTTCGGCGGCACGCCCGGGGAAATGAACGGGTTCGTGTAGATGCCGTACTCTTCCAGCAGATCGCGCCACATCATGATCGTGCGCAGATCTTGGCGGATGTAGATGGGGATCACGGCGGTCTGCGTGTGCCCGAGCTCGAAGCCCAGGCTCCTCAGCCCCTCACGCATGTAGGTGAAATTTTCGCGCAGCTTGTCGATGCGCCAAGTCTCTTCTTGCATCACCTCGAAGGCGGCCATCGCGGCGGCGACCGACGGCGGAGCCGCGGCGGCAGCGAACATGAACGAGGGCGCGAAGTGGCGGATGTAGTCCAGCACTTTGCGCTCGCCGACCAGCCAGCCACCGATGCTGGCTGCCGACTTGGAGAAGGTGCCGCCGATCAAATCGACTTGATCGAGCAAACCGAAATGGGCGGCGGTGCCCATGCCGCCCGGGCCGATCACACCGAGGGCGTGAGCGTCGTCCACGAATAGACGTGCTTGGTGCTTCTTCACGACGGGCACCAGCTCGTCGAGCTTGGCGATCTCGCCTTCGGCGCTGAACACGCCGTCGGTGATCACGAACGCGCCTTCGTCGGCTTCCAGCTTTTCGAGCGCTTTATCCAGCGACTCGGCGTCGTTGTGACGGTAGCGCACGAGGCGCGCGCCCGCGGCCTGCCCGAGCCGAACGCCGTCGTACAAGGAGGCGTGCACGTTGCGGTCGATGAAGGCGACGGTCTGCTTGTTGGAGAGCAGTGCGGCCAAGGTCGCGATGTTCACCTGGTAGCCAGTGGTGAAGACCAGCGCGGACTCCTTGTTGAACCATTTGGCCAGCTTCTCTTCGAATTCTTCGTGCAAGCGCATCGAGCCATTGACCAGGCGTGAGCCGGTCATGCTCGTGCCGTACTTGTCGATCGCAGCCTTGGCCGCCTCACGCACTTTCGGATGCGTGGTCAGGCCGAGGTAGTTGTTCGAGCCGAACATGACCACGCGCTTGCCGTTGATCTGCGCTTCCGGACCATCCGCGAAGTCGAGCGGGCGGAAGAACGGGTAGATGCCCATCTTGCGCGCGTTGTCGGCGGCCATGAACTTGTAGGCCTTCTCGAACACGTCCTTGCCGCCGACGCTGGCGAGCGTGCTCCGCTCTTTCATCGACTCGGCCATGTCCGAGGAGCCTTCGCGGTCGCTCACCTCGACGCGGGCGGCGGCGCCGTTGCCGTTGCTCGCGCGGGCCGCGCTGCCGTTGGTCGCGCCGTTCGCGTGGCCATTCGTGTAGCCGCTCGGGCGTTTGGCCACGGCCGGTTCGGTTTGGCCGATATTCTCGTCCAGGGCTGGATCGACGTTGGGCAGCTCGTTGCCGTTCAGCAGAACCTTCCAGGCGTCCTTGACGCGCGTGCGCGCGTCCATCAACCCCTCGGTGGCCTTCATGACGCGGTCATCGGTTACCCAACGCAGCACGCTCGGCTGAAGAAGTGCTTGCTTGCCGCGTTCGACGATTCTTTGCTTGAGGCCCATCGTTTCAAAGCTCCTAGAGTGCTCGCTCCATAAGTCACTGTCGTATGCAACGACAGTACCGACTGAGCGTAGCTCGACGCGCCGGCTAGAGCCCGCGTGGTCGCCGGCGGAAGCTACGCGACGGATCGCCCTTCGTCAATGAGCCGGGGGCCAGGATTCGAGCTCTGGAAAGCTCGTTCCACCCACCAGAGTCGCATCGTCGATGATGACGCGTTCCAGACACAGACCGTCCGCCGGAGCGGTGATGCCGAGGTCCGTTCGCGCATGACTCGCAAGTGCCCGCGTCAGTGCGTCCTCCGGAAGTCGCCCGCGACCGATATCGATCAGCGCCCCCACGATGATTCGCACCATATTATAGAGAAATTTGTCGCCCTCGACTTCGATCCACGTGATGCGTTCGTCGCTATGCGCCTTCTGCACCTCGATGCGAAAGATCTGTCGCACCGTCTCGGTTCGAGTGTCCGCGGCGCCGCGGAAGGCGGCGAAGTCGTGCTTCCCGACCAGTGACTGAGCGATGTCATTGAGGTCGGAGTGGTTGAACCTCTCGATGACGCGCCAGGCTCGGCCCTCCAAGAAGGGGTCGCGCACGCGACTTTGGAGCACCGTGTAGCGATACACCTTGCGAGTGACTTGGCGGCGCGCGTCGAACCCGGGTGGCACGCGCGTCGCGCGCACAATGGCAATCTCGTCGGGCAAATTTTGCGACAGCGCGAGTACCCAACCGCGGAGTCCGATGTCTTTGTCCGTGTCGAACGCCACCAATTGTTCACGCGCGTGCACGCCGGCATCGGTGCGACTGAGTCCACGCGTCTGACTCGCTTTGGGATCGATGGCGGCGATCGCGCCTGAAAGCTCACCTTCCACGCTGCGCGCGTTCGTCTGCCGCGCCCAGCCCGAGAAGCGACGCCCGTCGTAGGCCACGGTGAGCAACACGCCGAAGCGATGTTCGACGCTGCGGGTGCGCGGGCGAGGAGACTCTGGCTCGCCCGGGTCTCGCTCAGTGCTGACCGGCGGCACCGGCATGATTGCCCGTGCTCCCGCTCGAGCCGCCGGCACCGGCGGCGGCGTCATACGGAAACTGGGTGGGCCGAGTGGCACAGCCCGCGTCGTAGGCGACCTCGAGCGCGAGCTGCACCTCCGCCGAATCGGGGCTGGCCGCGTCGGCCGGCGACGCGTCGCCGAGCGGGTAGGTTTGGTACAGAGGCAGCGGTGGACAACTGGACGTGACGCCTCGCTCATCACAAGACGCTGCCAAGCACCCACCGAGCGTGAGTGCCCAAAACATCTTGGATTTCAGCGAAAACGCACGGAGCATCAGGTCTTTGGCTTGAAGTACAGCGGCACGGAGGCTTCGACGCAGCCGCCCTTCGGCGCGGGGAACGTGGCCGAGCGGAAGCTTTGAAGCACGCAGTTTTCCACGAGCGGATTGTTCAGATCACTCTTGACCGCTGCGCTGCACACCGCGCCCTGCTGGTTGATCTTGATCGATACCGTCATGCGGCCCGAAAGTGTCGAGTTCGTGCTGAGCGCTTTCTCGTAGCACGCGCGACTCTGTCCCGCCTTGCCACCGAGCGCCCCTTGGAGCGCTGGGTTGGGCTCTCCCGAGCACACGCCGCAAGCCGAACCACCGGCGGTGGAGCCGAGTTTCTTCGTGCCCGGCTTGCTGCTGTCGTCGGGCGTTGCGGAACTGTCGGTCGAAGCCACCGGAGGCGGAGGTGGAGGCGGAGGCGGCTCATCCAACACGGGCTGGTCGGGCGTCGCGCTGGGCTTCGGCGTTTCGACTTTCGCGGTTTCGCCGCCACCGCTGTTCAATTTCCAAAAGATGAGCCCGCCCATCAACAGAAGCATCACGATTGCAGCAAGAATGAACGGGCCGCTGCCGCCGTGTTTCGGAACGGGCGGGGTGGTTTCAGACATCAGGGAACTCTTCTTTCGTCAACAGGTCAAAAACCGCCGGCTTTCCAGGCGACGGACTATAGCTACCCCTCCGACCGAGTGCGAGCCTTCTTAAGAGGAGGAGGAGTTCGGTGCCAGTCCGGAAGCTTCGATAACCTCGAATAGCGTGACGGCGGTATCTCCCCAACGGCGCGTGTCGACCGGGTTCAATCGTGATCCCAAAGACGACAGCGGAGGCATGCGAGCTGCGTGTTCCAACACAAGCCGCGCGGCCGGTGTCAGCAACGAGTGGCCAACGAGCTTCTCCAAGACGTCCAAAGCGGCCTGCGCATCCGCCCAGGGCGGATCGGCGAATACCAGCGAGAACGGCCCGAGTCGTTCGAGGGCTTTGAACGAGGCCTCGGCGCGAAGGGGCACCAACGTGGCGCGCGCTCCCACATCGAGCGCCTGCAGATTGCTGCGGATCGCTTGCTGGGCCGCTTTGCTCGACTCGACCAACACCAAGCGCTCCGCGCCGCGCGAGAGCGCCTCCAGTCCCAGCGCGCCGCTGCCCGCGTACAGATCCAAGACTTTCTCCGCGCTCAGATCGCGAAGGATCGAAAACAGTGCCTCTCGGGCGCGCGCCGCGGTGGGGCGAGTCGCGGCGCCCCTCGGAGTGCACAGCGTCCGTCCTCGAAATTCTCCGGCAACGATGCGCATGGTTTTCAGCGACCAAGTATTGCTACGTGGTCTCGATCTTGCTCCACATTTGCCGGCGCATCTTCTGGCGCGCGCCATCTTTGCGGGTGATGAGCCTGGCTGCGCCGAACGCGGCCATCAGCTCGCCTTCCTGACCGAGCCCGGGGAGCACGGTCTTTCCGACGAGATAGGTATTGGGGATTGGCCCGCGGATGGGTTCACCGCCGAGCTCGAGGTAGCCCGCGGGTTCTACCTTCCACAGCCGCTCCATGGGCTCCGCGCCGGGCGTGGCCCCTTGCAGGTGCACGCGGTCGATCTCGCGCCGCGTCCCGCCGCGGTAATCATAGAGCGGCAATCCGTCGTGCGCGCTGTCCACGATCAGCAGGTGCTCGTCCAAAAATGGCAGAGCATCGCGCAAGGTGCCGAGCACGGCCTCGCGCGCTTCCAGCAAGGTGAGCGAGCCGCGCGTGGGGAGCAGCGTCTCTGCCACGAGCAGCGTTTCGCCTCGAGCTTGCTGCCGTTCGGAGAAAGCCGAGGCCTCCAGGCGCTGCAAGTGCACCGTGGGGTGGCGCGGATCCTTCTTCTTTCGCTCGCTCGGCACCACGAATGCTTCTTTGGACAAGGGCTCCGGCAAGCCGCGCGTGTCGACGATCAGGCTGACCACGAAGCGCCCTGCCTCGGCGTTCAAGCGCGGCCAATCGTCGCGTGCGGCTTTGGTGATGCCCTCGCCGCCCGACAACGCGGCCAGCACTTCACCCGATTGATCGCACAGCACGGCGGAAGCTCCGGTGGGCGCCTCTTCGCCGTCTTCGAGCACACCGCAGGCGACGCCGCGCCGCGTGATCAAAGACGTCGCGCGACGATTGAGCTCGAGCACACCGCCGTGCGCGGCGATGCGCTCGCACAAAAATTCCGCGAGCTCGTCCTCCCCGCGGGACAGCGCTTGCACGCCGCGCGTCCATGCGCCGTGCAGCCTCGCCAGCGCGAAGGGCGGAAAATCACCGCTCAATATCGCCGAGTTCGAGGCGAAGCTCGCGGGGATGGTGGTGATCTCGCGGTACGCGTGGCCGCTCGGGAACTTGCCCAGCAGATCCAGCGAAAGCGGCAAGCTGCCGGCGATGCGACCGGTTTCGAAGCGCTCCCACAAGCTGCCCGGGGGCCACAGCGCGTCGCGTTCGAAAGCGCTGTCGGCGGCGGCGTTGACCATCGCGACCGAGCCGTACAGCTCGTCGACGAGCTGGCGCACTTCGGGGAATTCGCGATCGATCTCGCGGCCGAAATGTTCCATGTCCGGCGGCACTTCGACGCGGCGGCCCTCGTTCAGCATCACGAACATGGGGTCGAGCGGCGTCGTGCGCCGGCGAAACTGCGGGCTTTGCGCGAGCTCGTGCAGGATTCGCCGCCACGTGGGTGAAGAGCCCGCGAGCAGCGTGAACGAGCGGCGAAACAGCACGTGCTCTTCGAAGCGATAGCTCTGTCCGTGCTGGCCCTGGCCCAAGAGCAGCACGCGGAAGTCGCGCCGCGCCAGCACCGCAGCCGCAGCGAGCGCGCCCAACGAGCGACCGAGCACGATGACGTCGTAGTGCCGCGAGGTCACTCAGCCCTCGAACGGGAGCACGCGGCCGGCCGCGATGTCACGTAACACCTCGACGAACACGCTGTGCTCCGCGCCGTGAATGCGCGCGCCGAGCGCGGCCAGGTCGTCGGACGCTTCGACCGGAACTGCGCGCTGGGCGATGATTCTGCCCGAGTCTACGCCTTGATCCACGAAATGCACGGTGCAGCCCGTGAGCTTGACGCCATAGTCGAACGCTTGCTTGACGGCATCCACCCCCGGGAAGGCCGGTAGCAGCGAGGGATGAATGTTGATGATCCGACCCGGGAACGCGGCCAAGAAATGCGGCGTCAGTACGCGCATGAAGCCGGCCAGGACGATCCAATTCACTTCGGCCTCGCGCAAGGCGTTGACCAAGGCCTTATCGAACGCTTCACGCTGCGCGAATTCCTTGTGCGAGATGGTCAACGCCCTGACGCCGGCGGCGCGCGCTCGCTCCAGCGCTTGCACGCCCGGACGATTGGAGATCACGAGCTCGACCCGCGCGTTCAAGGTCCCTTGGGTGATGGCGTCCAAGATCGCCTGCAGATTGCTGCCGGTGCCGGACACCAACACGCCGAGTCTGAGTGGGCTTGGGGCGGTCATCTCGCGGCTGTCCATAGCACGGGCCGCTCAGGCGTGTTCATTCGCCGTGACCAGGCCCCGCTCCGGGCGGAAAGCTTCGATTGCAACCGGCGCGCGCTGACCGAGCACCGCAGCGCGCACGATCTCCGCGCTGATGGGGGCGAGCAGGATGCCGTTTCGGTAGTGGCCGGTGCTCAAGAACAACCCTGGGATTTGCGTCGGACCGAGCAGCGGCAACTGGTCTTTGGTGTACGGGCGAAAATTCGACCAAGTTGCGCGCAGCGCGGCGCGTTCCAGCGAAGGTACAAGTGCGGTCGCGTGGCGCAGCAGATCGCGTACGGCACCGGCAGTGACCTCACGCTCGTAGCCGACGAACTCCAAGGTCGAGCCAATCAAGACCCGGCCGTCGTCGCGCGGCACCAAATACGCGCCTGGGCCGAACACCACGTGCGAGAGCGGCGGAGTCGGCAGCTCGAGCTCGATGATCTGCCCGCGCGCCGGGATCACTCTGCCCGGCGGTAGGCCGAGACCGTCGATCAGCGACGTCCAACTGCCGGCGGCAACGAGCACGTTGTCCGCGTGGAGCTCGCTGCCGTCGTCGAGCACGACGCCCACGGCGCGGCCGTCTGCGAGCGCGATTCGGCGCACGAACGCCCCGCTCTGAAAGCGCACGCCGCGCGCGAGCGCCGCGATGTGCAACGCGCGCAGCAGTGCGCGGGGATCGACGCGAGCGTCGGCCGCGAAACGCACGCCGCCCGCGAGCTCGTCCGAGAGCGAAGGCTCGAGCGCCCTCAGCTCGCGCGCCGCGAGTCGCTCGACGCTGAGCCGACGCTTGCTGTGCCAAGCGCTGGCCCGCGCGAGCTCGCGCACGGCTCCGCGCTCGAAGCCGACACGGAGCACTCCGCATTTTCGGTAACCGACATCGATGTGGGTCTCTTTGCCGAGCTCGCTCGCGAACTTTTCGTAGCGCGCGCGGCTCGCCAAGCACAAATCGGTCATTGGGCCCGGTGCGTGCGCTTCGGCTTGCGCGCCCAAGATCCCGGCGGCAGCGCTGGATGCTTCTGCGCCCGGCACGCTGCGCTCCAGCACCAGGCATTTGGCGCCGTGTCGCGCGAGCTCCCAAGCCGCGCTCGTACCCATGATGCCGCCGCCGATGATCAGAACGTCGTTGGCTGGAGGGCGCTTGCTGGTTTTCTTGGTAGGCATGATGACGGCGCGGCCGTCCTTGCTCAGCTCACCTTCTGCGTCAACTTGAGCAAACCGAACACGCTGAACGCGGCAAAGCCGAGGAACAAGCCGCACAAGCCGAGCGCCCAACGCGTGGTACGCGGTGCTTCGCCATCGACCAACAGCCAAGAATCGTCCGTCACCTTGCCTTGCCAGGCATCACTGACGGCTGCGCGCACCACGCCATGGCGAATGCCAGCGCTGCTGACCGGGATGAGCCGCCCCACGAACGACGTGGGGGCGACGAAGTGCGCGCCCTCCGGGTCGCTGGGATCGTCTGGAACGCTGATCTGCACCCAGAGCCTGTCGTTGCCTTCGAGCTGCGCCAGGCGGTAGCTGTCACTCTCCAGCGGCCGCGAGTAGCGCACCGCGCCGTCTGCGCGCAGGGTGCCGTTGCCGTGCACCCAGGTATTGGCGTTGGCGCTCGCGGGGTGAAATTGATTCAGCTCCCCGAGGTCGACCGGCGGACCACCGGAAAGCGCGAACACCGCCTCCCCGCGCAGCGCGAAGGCCAGCCCGAGCGACCCGAGCGCCGAGAGCGAGAGCGCAATCAACGTCGCGCGCCGCCAGGGCCGGCGCGGCGCGGGCAGCGCCTCGAGGTCGAGATCGGGATCGGATCCGGCGCGGGTCGCGAGCAGCTCTTTCATGGACGGGTAGCGGCTGGGAAGCGAGGGATGAAACGAGGGATGAAGCGAGGCATCGAGTGCGGTCTTCGTTGTCCGACATCCGCGCGCCCGATTTGTTCCCGGGCTGGGATGCGTCCTGGGCGCGCCGGGCCGGCGACGGTGCCGTACCGCGAAAGTGCCTTAAAGAGCGGCGAGACTAGCAGAATCCGGGGCGGCATTTGCCGGCCAGCTGGCCACGAAAGTCGCGCTTTGTGTGTTCGCTCCCATGTAGGTGTCGCAGGGGTGACGGCGGTCGACAGACATTTCGCCGGCGACGGTGTACTTTTACGGGAGTACTACTAGTAGCCTCGATCAGTCCTTGGGAGGATTCAGAGGATTCGGTGAACATGGCTGCCCAAAGCAAGATCATCTGCCCGTCGTGCGGTTTCTCCAACACGCCTCCGCTTGCCAACAATCGCTGCGTGTCGTGCGGCGCAAAGATCGAAGATCTGAAGCGTTCACTCACGCGCCAAGAGGAGCTCGAACGCCGCTACCAACAGGAGGGCTTCAGCGTGCTCTGGTTCGGTGTTTCGATCGCGATCATGTCGGTGATGACCGCTGCGTTGGTGATGGGCTTGCCAATGGTCGTACCCGCGTTCGATTTCGAAGGTTCGGCCGGCATGCGCATCTCGATTCCGGTTTGGTTCCTGGGCGGCATGCTGATCGGCCTGATCTCGCCCGGTAAAACCTTCATCGAGCCGATGGTCGCCGTGTTCTTGGTCGCGATCCCGACCGCGTTCTTGCTGTACGTGAACCAGACGGTGAAGACGATGCCCGCGTTCATGTACGTTCTGCTCTCCGCGCTGGGCGTCCTGTTCACGTTGATCGGCGCGTACATCGGCGAACGCATTCAAATGGGCCCACCGCCGAAGGCTGCCGATTGACTCGTCTCTACCTGTGCGTTCGTCTCTGAGCTCAGGCTACCGCCCGATTGTCGCGTTTCCGCTGCTGCTCTTGCTGAGCCACTGTTCGTTCGGCCCTTCGGCGAGCGAAAAGGCCGAGGCGGGCCGGCTCAACCGCGCGATCGTTCAGCTGCGCGACGCACCCAACGCTCAAAAGGGCCAGCTACTCGACGCACTGAAAAGCGTGCGCTGCGAGACCCGTGAGCTGTGCGAGCTGCAGCGCGCCTGCATCGACGGCTATCGCCAACACGTCTCTGCTCTGACCGAAACAGCGCGCGCAAAATCCCTGCTCGCAACGCCAGACGGCGCCGCCGAAGCCGCGCGCATCCTCGACGCCGCCCAAAGCGAACTCAGCCAAGCCTCGCCCAAAATCACTCACTGCACCGAAGCCCAGGGCGCCGCCCAGCGCAAATACAAGCTGTAGTCTCGGCGCTCTTCGAACCAGCAGATTGGTTGATGGTCAAGCAATACGTCTGAGCGCACCCAGCCTTCGGCGTCGCGGACGAGGGAGAGGGACCAACCGCCTCGCCGCCACTGAAGATTGTCACATCGTTGGCCAATTCCAGCGGACGGAGGAGCCTGAGCACAATCAGGGGCGACACGCTTCGACTCCGCCGGCGGAGCCGGGCCCGGGCGCTGCTCGGTGGTGAAGCGTGGGCGCGCGTGCAACACAGGATCAGAGAAATGCTGTCCGGGGCCGAGGCTACTGCACGGACGTGCCTTTGATATGCACGGGCGCACGTTGGTAGAACGCCTCACCGTAACGGTCGCGGCACGCGGTGGGCGAGGGGCGCGAGCGCCATTCGCTTCAGAAACCCGAGCATGCATTCGCGCGCGCTCTCTTTACGAGGCCACCCCACCCCTAACGGACCGTTCATGTTGTCATCGCGCATCCACGACCTCGCTGACTCGTAGGTGAGGTGTCCGGTTTTCGTGTCGACTTTTGTAGACAGGTTTGGAGTGCGCGGCCTGGCTGCGAAGATTGCCGCGAAGAAAGTGTGCGGAGCTCTCCGGGACAACCGAAGGAGCAACCTTCGATAAAGCCGCGGAAGACTGCTCGCGCAGGGAAATTTCGACTGAGGGGAAGCGAGTGCGGACGCCGCTTCAAGCGAGCGCCTTCGTTGCCCCCGCGCATGGTCGCGCCGGCGTCTAGGAGCCATCCCGCCGCCACACGTCGGGGCATGGAATGTGCAGAATCACCAGAAACTCCAAAACGACAGAAGAGGAGAAGAGAGCTGGTTTTCGCCTGGCTCGTTTCCGGCCTTTCTACCCGATCCCCACTACTCGACCCACGACGACGTGCCGCGTCGACAACAACGGATCATCCACCTTCCGCGCCGTCGTCAAGGGTCGCGCGGTGTTCGATCAGCCCGGCACCGAGCGACCGCCCAATCCTTCTCTCCCTCTTCCTGCGCTTTGGCGTCTTGGCGGTTCAAACTCTCACAGCCGCCTCGCGGTCTGCATGAGTGCTCGTCGCGCGACACGCTCGAGCCATCCGCGTCGGGAACAAGGCGCAGTTCGAGGTGCGTGGCTGGAGCGCGATCGCCCCCTCTCCCCTTCAGGGCAGCTTGGGAGTCGGGATTCGGCCGAGTTTTGGTCGGTCGGAGGCGGCGGGTGCTGCGGCGCTGGCGCTCGTGCTCGGCTCCGGGCTGCCTTTTTTCGTCCAGACGACGCGGCCGAAGCGCGAAGCTTTATGGAAGTTGCCTTGGCCCAAGATCGGCGACCAGGCGACGCCGCCGTTGTTCTTCATGGCGTAGAAGTTGATGCGCCAGATGCTCCCGGGTTCGGGTGGCAGCTTTTCGGCTTTGGCGAACGACTTCCACGGAATCAAGGCTTCGACGGTGTAGCCGCGGTCTTCGTCCGTGCTCTTGTCGAGCGTGCCGTCCAACACCACCGCGCTCTTCACGTTCGCCGTCCACTCTTGGTGACCGAAGGGGCCGTTCGGCTCGACCTTGGGCTCGTTGTACGCGTCGAACTGGGAATCGAACACCAGGTTCTGCGGGTTGATTTGGATCTCGTAGTAGTCCTTGTTGTCCCCTTCACGATCGGGGTCGACCATGATTTCGATCGTGTCTTTGGTCCACAAGTGCGGGTCCTGTTCGCCCTTCTTGAAGCCACCGATCAGATCCTTTTCGGTGACCGAGAAGCCGACATACATGCCGGTGTCGTTCCACAAGAGCTTGACCTCACCGTTGACGGGGAACGCTTGGTTGGGCTCGCCCGTGCCCACATCCACGAGCGGGCCGGTGCTGGCCGCGGTCGCCCAGGCGGGTTCGTCGAGCTTGCCGTCGAGCTTGATCGCGACCGTCGGTTCGAGCTTCTCCGCGCGCAGGCTCGGGATCCGCTTGAGTTTGCCGCTGCCACCCTGCACGCCGCTGACGCTGAGCGTGGCGGCGATCGCTCGCCGCGTGGTATCGTGCGGGCCCGCGGTGATTTCCAGCCGCCCGTGTTTGCCGAACACGCCGGTCAGGATTTGCATCTTCTCCGTCTTGAGGTTGCTCGGGACTTTGAAGCTCTGCTCGTCGACGTACACCTTGCCCGGTTCCCAATCGCTCGGCGGCAGGGCCGGCGAACCTGCGCGAACTTCACGCAGCGGGCCCACGCTGTCGATGTTCAACACGCGCTCACCGGAGGCGTCCACGATGTGCGTGAATAGTTTCAGGCCGGGATCGAGCTTTTGCTGCGCGCGCCAGTACAGCGTCACCTTGACGTCCGTGCCGGGCTTGAGTCCGCTCGTTGGCTCGACACGGGCACCGAGCAACATGAGTTTGCCGCCGAAGTCCGCGTCTACGGTCGTGCCGATGTCCGGCGGCGGCGCGTCCAACACGTATTCTTTCAGACGCTCGGCCTCGGCCTTGGCGTCGTGCTTTTCGGCAGCGGGCTTGGGGGTGACGCACGCGCTGAGCAAGCCCATGCACAGCACCGCGGACCAACGCAGCGCGTTCACTTTTTGCCCTTGCTCTTCTTGCGCGCGTCGCGTTCACGCTTGCGCTGGTTCTTCTTCTGGTTCTTTTCGCCCTTGGTCAGCACGCGCATCTTCGGGCTGCCGGCGTCCGCCATGCCGGGCATCCCGGGAAAGCCCATGCCGGGCATGCCGCCGAAGCCCGGCATACCGCCCAAGCCCGGCATACCGCCCAAGCCGCCCATACCGCCCATATTTTGCATGATGTCCTGCATTTTCCCGCTCTTCATTGCGCGCCGCAGGTTGCGCGCCATGTTCAGCCCGCCCATCCCCGGGATCTTGCCGAGCAGGCCGCCGGCGTCGCCACCGCCCATGCCGCCCATCATTTGGCGCATGAACAAGAAGCGTTGCACGAGCTCGTTCACGCCCTCGGCGGGCTGTGCGGAGCCTTTGGCGATGCGCGTCACGCGCGAAGGCTCACGGATGAGCACGTTCGGATCCTCGCGCTCGGCGCGCGTCATGGATTGGATCATGGCTTCGATGCGGCCGAGCTCGCTGTCGTCCAAATTCTGAGCGGCGCCGGGCGGCATCATGCCACCGAGGCCGGGGATCTTTTCCATCAGGTCTTTGAGCGAGCCCATCTTCTGGATGGTCCGAACCTGATTCAAGAAGTCGTCCAGCGTGAATTGGCCCTGCATCATGCGGGCCGCGTCGGCTTCTGCCTTCTTCTGATCGACGACTTCTTCGAAGTCTTGCATCAAGCCGACCACGTCGCCCATGCCGAGCACACGGCTGGCCATGCCCTCGGCGCGGAACGGCTCGAGCTTGTCCGTGGTCTCGCCCATGCCGACGAACACCAGCGGTGCACCAGTGACCTCTTTGACCGAAAGCGCGGCGCCGCCGCGCGCGTCGCCGTCGAGCTTGGTCAAGATCACGCCGGTGACGTCCAAGCGATCGTTGAAACCGCGCGCCGTTTTCACGGAGTCTTGGCCGATCATCGCGTCGATCACCAAGAAGATGTTTTCCGGCGCGACCGCGCCCTTGATCGACTTCAGCTCTTCCATCAACGCTTCGTCGATCGCAAGGCGACCGGCGGTGTCGTAGATGATGACGTCCTTGTGCTGCTTCTTCGCTTCTTCACGAGCGGCAATGCAGATCTCGAGCGGCGTGCCACCTTCGATGTTGAAGACCGGGATGGATAGCTGTTTACCGAGCACCTTGAGCTGCTCGACGGCAGCCGGACGCTGCATGTCGGCCGCGACCAAGAGCGGTGATTTGCCCTGCTTCTCGAGCCAACGTGCCAGCTTGGCCGTGGTCGTGGTCTTACCGGAGCCTTGCAAGCCGACCATCATCACACCGGTTGGACCGGACGCCGCGAACGTCACCGGCTCGCCTTCGTGGTCCATCATGGCCACGAGCTCTTCGTGGCAGATGCGCACGAACTGATCGCCGGCCGTCACGCGGTGCGTCTCGCCGCCGTGACGCACTCGCGTCTGTACGGTTTGGCCGAGCGCCTTCTCTTCGACGGTGGAGAGAAAGCGTTTGACCACGCCGAGCTCGACGTCTGCTTCGAGCAGCGAGAGGCGCACCTCCTTCAGGGCGGCCTGGACGTTTTTGGGGTTTAGCTCGGTGAGACCGGCGAGGCGGTTTTGAGCTTCACGAAAGCCTTTGCTGAGCGCTTCGAACACGGGCGGGGTCTTAGCATAGTCGGGGCGGGGTCTCCCGCGCGGCGGGCTTCAGCTGCGCCGCAGCCGAAAAAAAGCCGGTGGGGCGCCCACGAACCTGCGCTCGAAGACCCAGAAAAAGGCGTATGCGACCAGGAGCGACAGGGGCAAGCTGAGCAGCACCAAGCTCAGCATCTCCGCGTTCGGCGAGAGCTCGAGCGGGCGCAGCGCGAAGTAGCATAACGCTACGATCGGCAAATGGGTCAGGTACAGGCTGTACGAAAAGCGACCCACGAGCAGCAGCGGCCCGGACGAAAGCACTCGAAGCGCGAGCGGCTTGTGCCGCTTTTCGCTCGGGTGGCGGAGCGCGTGCGGGGACAGATAGAGCAAGCCGCTCGCGGTCGCCGCGCCGACCAGCGCGTCGCTGTACGGCATGAACCGGAACCAGTGCTTGATCAGCAGCGTGGTTCCGCAAGCGACCGCTGCCAAGAACCCCAAGTTCACCCAGCGCCACGGCACGCGCTCTCGCAGCCAACGCTCGGCCGGTCGCGTGGAGAAGTCGACACCTGCTGCACACATGCCCAGCGCGAACAGGCCCAAGTACCACGACGCCGCGCTGGTGGCCGCCGATGGCGCGATGAAGGTGAAGCCGCCACCCAGCACGAAGCCCGAGAGCACCGTGACCGTTGCCCCGAACCGCCGCCACAAGGGCAGCAAGACGAACGGAAAGAAGAAATAGATCTGCCACTCGGTGGCCACGCTCCAAAGCGGGCCGTTGATGCGGTTGGACCAGGCCGGAGACAGATTGTGAATCAAGAGCAAGTGGCTAGCGATGGGCCCGAACTCGAACGCGGGGAACGTGTCGGCCCAGATCGTTTTCGTGGGTGTTTCAAGCACGGGGATCGCCGTGATCAAAAGCAGTGAGCCGAACACCGTTGCAAAATAGGGCGGTAAGATTCGCCAGGCGCGCCGCGCAATGTAGTTGCCGATGCCACGCACGAGTTGCCCCTCGGCGCGTGCAACTGGGAGCATCAAGCAATATCCCGACAGGACGATGAATACCGCGACTGCGTCGTGACCGAAGCTCAAGGCACGTTGCAGATTCCGCGCAAAACCGACGAGAGGCCGGCCAGGATCGAGAAAGCCGAGGCCGGCATGAAAAAGTACCACGTAGAGCGCCGCAACCGCCCGAAGGCCGTCCAAGTACTCGAGCCGGAGCGCTTCTTTGCGGGTCATGCTTGCCGAAAGGCCGATGGGCTGAGTGGAGAGAGTCTAGACGCTTCCCGCGTTCCGGAGTACATGAGAAATCTTGTGTTCGTCTTCCGATGACGACCGAGTGATACAAAAGCGTTGGAGTCAGAAAGCCAATGATCGAACGTACCGCGGCCCTCAATATCGTCTACGCGAGCATCCAAGAAGTCTTCGCCCAAACTGGGCTGGACGCGCCGGCTGCCTTGAACGAGGACACGGTGCTCGTCGGGAAAGATGCCGTGCTCGATTCGCTCGGAGTCGTCTCGCTGATCGTGGAGGTGGAGCAGCGTGTGGAGGGTGAGCACGGCGCGTCCGTGACGCTCGCCAACGACAAAGCGATGTCGCAGCGCAACAGCCCGTTCCGCACCGTGGGAGTACTCACCGATCACGTCGTGGCCATGGTCGCGGAAGTGAGTGCGGCGTGAGCCAGGTGAGCGAGAAGCCGGTCATGCTCGTGACCGGAAGCCGCAAAGGCATTGGTCGTTATCTGTCGGAGTATTACCTGCAGAAGGGCTACCTGGTCGAAGGCTGTAGCCGCGGCGGCACGGATCTGAAGGACTCCGCATACAACCATCACGAGGTGGACGTCGCCGATGAGCGCGCCGTGCGCTTGATGATCGCCGACATCACCAAGCGCCACGGCCGCATCGACGTGGTGCTGAACAACGCGGCCATCGCCAGCATGAACCACATCCTGCTCACGCCGGCCAAGTCTGCCGATCGCATGCTCTCGGTCAACGTGACCGGTACCATGCTCGTTTGTCGTGACGCGGCCAAGGTGATGATTCGCCGCAAGTACGGGCGCATCGTCAACTTCACCACGATCGTCGCGCCGATCGCGCTGGCCGGCGAGGCGATTTACGCCGCCTCCAAGAGCGCGGTCGTCACTTTCACACGCATTTTGGCGTTCGAGCTCGGGCAGTGGGGCATCACCTGCAACTCGTTCGGCGCCACTCCGATCATGACCGACATGATCAAGGGGGTTCCCCAAGACAAGATCGACGCGGTCGTGAACAATCTTGCGATCAAGCGCTTGGGGACGAACTTCGATTGCGCCAACGTTTGTGACTTTTTCATCAGCCCCAGCAGCGACAACATCACCGGCCAGGTCATCTACCTGGGCGGCGTGACCTGAGCGTCGCCAGGCCTGCGCGCGAACGCCGCGCGACGCACTGCGCGATCCCGGCGAGCGGCAGGGCGAAATCTCGCAACTCGGCCGCGCAGGCGGCCGAGTTGGCAGCGTGCATGCTAAACTCTCGGAGGTTTCGCCATGGCCACTTCAGCCGCTGAGGTCATTCGTCCGCTGCGCCGCGTCGAATACGACCAACTCATCGCGCTCGGCGCGTTTCAAGACGAGCGCATCGAGCTCATCGAGGGGCAGCTGGTCGCCATGAGCCCGATTGGCCCGCCGCACAACGCCACGGTGCAGCGACTCAATCGTTTGCTCGTTCTGGCCTTGGAAGGGCGCGCCGCGGTGCGTTGCCAATCGTCGTTTGCAGCGCTCGAGTTTTCCGAGCCCGAGCCGGACTTTTGCGTGCTGCCCCCAGGGGACTACGATCGCGAAAATCCGAGCGAAGCGTACTTGATTATCGAAGTCGCCGAGTCGTCGCTTTTCATGGATCGCGGCAAGAAGCGCCGGTTGTACGCCAGCTGCGCGGTTCCCGAATACTGGATCGTGAATCTCCCGGAACGCTGCATCGAAGTCTATACGGGGCCTTCGCCCGGCGCCTACGCCCGAGTCGAGCGCTACGAGGCTGGGCAGTCGATTCCGCTGGTCGCGTTTCCAGACGTGACGTTCCGAGTCTCGGATATTTTGAAATGAACTCGTAACGGGCGATTCGGGCGATTCGTCGAACTACTGCTTTTTCTCGCTTTGGGCTATCGTGTGCAGGGCTCGGACCTGCTCGCCAACGAGTTCAAATGCTGCTCACTTCGAGTCATTGCCCATGATTGTCCCCTGGCTGTTCGAACGCATCGCCGCCTGGGGCGATGCGCCTGCGCTGGTCTGGAACGACGCAGTGACCAACTACACGCAGCTGTCGCAGCTCGCGGATCGTTGGCAAGAGCGGTTCGTGTCGCGCGGCTTGCAAGCCGGTCAAGTGGTGGCGCTCGAGGGCTCCTTTTCCCCCAATGCGTGCGCGGCGCTGATCGCGCTCGTACGCCTGGGCGCGATCATCGCGCCGCTCACGCCACTGATGCG
The DNA here is from genome assembly GCA_035688655.1 of Polyangiaceae bacterium. Taxonomy (GTDB): domain Bacteria; phylum Myxococcota_A; class Polyangia; order Polyangiales; family Polyangiaceae; genus PMG-095. Next base: position 17,735 of record DASSMT010000240.1, read on the forward strand.
CACCCAGCGCGAGCAGTTCTTGGGCATCGCCGAAGCGCGCTCGTTGGTGGAGTTCGACGACGCTGACGAGTTCACGTTCCACGAGTTCGAACGCACGGTTCAAAACGCCGTCACTCAGAAGCTGATCGCGCGCGGCCATCCCGGCCTGATCATCTTCTCATCCGGCTCCACCGGCTCACCCAAAGCGATTCTTCACGATTTTGCGTCGCTCTTGGAGAAGTTCCACAAAGTCCGCCAGAAGAAGACGACCCTGACCTTCTTGCTGTTCGATCACATCGGCGGCATCGACACCTTGTTCAACACCTTGGCCAGCGGCGGCACCGTGGTGACGGTACCGAATCGCGATCCGGAGACGGTCTCGCGCGCGCTCGACAAGTACCGCGTTCACACGCTGCCGGCATCGCCCACGTTCTTGAACCTGTGGCTGATGTCCGGGCTGTTCGAGCAATATGATTTTTCGGCGTTGCAGGTGATTGCCTACGGCACCGAGCCCATGCCACCCGCCACGCTCAAGAAGCTGCACGAGCTCTTCCCCAACGTGTCGCTGGTGCAAACCTACGGCATGTCCGAGCTGGGCGTGCTGCGTTCACGCTCGCGCGACTCGGAGTCGCTCTGGATCAAATTCACGGGCGAAGGGTTTCAAACCAAAATCATCGACGGCATCCTGTGGGTCAAGGCCGACGCCGCCATGATCGGCTACCTGAACGCCCCGGATCTGTTCGACGAAGAAGGCTGGCTCAACACCCAAGACGCGGTCGAGGTCGACGGTGAATATTTGCGCATCTTGGGCCGTGCCACCGATCTGATCAACGTCGGCGGTCAGAAGGTCTACCCGGCTGAAGTGGAGAACCTGCTGCTGCAGATGGACAACGTGCTGGAAGTGGCGGTGTTCGGCAAACCTCACCCGATGATGGGTCAGATG